>JAURKO010000135.1 GCA_030831705.1 Daejeonella sp.
AGGTTATAAGTTTTAAGTCTGACCTGCTCAAGAAGAAATTAATTATACTAGCAGAAAAGAAAAAGCTAAACCTCTTGATTTTGAATCCTAAGTACTTTTGCAATCATATAACTGAAAACTGTCTAATGGTTAACCGAATTGAATAACTACAACCAATTTTAACTCTCAATTCTCCACTCTCAATTCTCAACTATCCATCAACTTCCCAATTCAACAATCCTGTCAAACTCCTCCACTTTCATCCCCATAACAGATAATCTGCCCTGCTTAACCAAGCCGATGTTTTGTAATCGGGAATCAGCTTTGATTGCCTCAAGTGTAACCGGATTCTTGAGACTTTCTACTGGCTTCAGATCAACGACCACCCAGTTTGTATCATCAGTTGTTGGATCCTGATAGGATTCCTTTACGACTTTGGCTATCCCAACTACTGCTTTTCCTTCATTACTATGGTAAAATAAAACCAGATCCCCTACCCGCATCTCTCTCAAATTATTCCTTGCCTGATAATTACGGACGCCATCCCAAAAAGTGCGGTCATCCTCATTAAATTTTTCCCAACTATATTTAAAAGGTTCTGACTTGACTAACCAATAGTTCATATTTTTATTGTTTTTTTGGTTTAGAGCTATTCTATTTATTAAGTTTTAATATGCAGTAAATATATAGAAAACAGATATAGCTTAAGAAAAGCCAAAATATAAATTGAAGGTTTTAAATTAATAAACGCTAAGAATCAAGCATAAATACAAAGCGACAGCCAATTTTATACGAACCATGTCAAGAAAGACAATTAAAAAATATCTTTGAACCATAATACAAGTTAATCTATATGGTTAGATAGATCATCTATCAAGCTCATGTTAGATATGAACCAGAAATACTGAAACCTAATTTTCAATTTATTTCAATGAGCCTTCACTCATTCAAAATCATTATCTTTAAATAAATATTCTACTGATGATCCGCATCTCTTGCATTTTTTTCGTTTTTTTAATATCAGGATGCTCAATAAAACCCCGAAATAATTCCCTAAGCGAAAAAGAGCGATGGAACAAACATGCTTCTAATACTGAGATAATCAGAGATGATTTTGGAGTACCTCATATTTATGGCAAAACAGATGCTGACGCTGTTTTTGGTTTATTATATGCTCAATGCGAAGATGATTTTAACCGTGTAGAGCAGAATTATATCTGGGCCATCGGCAGATTAGCAGAGCTTGAGGGCGAAAATGCTATCTACAGTGATCTTCGTGCAAAACTTTTCATGACCCAAGAGGAAGCAGAAATCAAATATCAGAATAGTCCGCAATGGCTTAAAGACCTTTGCATAGCCTTTGCTGATGGCATCAACTACTATCTATCAACTCATCCGGAGGTAAAACCCAAATTATTAACCCGTTTTGAACCCTGGATGCCTATGTATTTTAGTGAAGGTTCTATTGGTGGTGATATAGAAAAGGTTTCAACCCGAAAACTCGGTGAATTTTATGGCAAACCAAATGCAAGCATGATCCCCAAAATCATGACAGGCTCTATACTACTTAAAGATAATGAACCACGAGGCTCTAATGGTTTTGCTGTTTCAGGGAAACTAACCCAATCCGGCAATGCCATGCTACTAATCAATCCTCACACCTCCTTTTTCTTTCGCGGAGAAGTTCATGTACAAAGTGAACAGGGACTGAATGCATATGGCGCAGTGACATGGGGACAATTTTTCGTTTATCAGGGATTTAATGAAAAAACAGGCTGGATGCATACCAGCTCTGATGTAGATATTATTGATGAATTTGAAGAAACAATAGTTAAGAACAAAAATGGTATCACCTATAAATATGGCAATGAGTTTAGACCAGTCGACTCATTGGAAGTTCTTGTGAAATACAAAAATGCTAACAATACCGCCTCTAAGAAATTTATGGTCTATCGCACTCATCATGGACCAATAACCCATGCTTCAGAAAAAAAATGGGTATCCACAGCCATGATGTGGGATCCTGTAAAAGCTCTTGAACAATCTTTTCTGCGTACAAAAAATTCCAATCAGAAACAGTTCGACAAGATGATGAATATTCGTACAAATTCATCCAACAATACTGTTTATGCAGATGCTGATGGCAATATTGCGTATTACCATGGAAATTTCATTCCTAAAAGAAATACTGAATTTGATTATAAAAAGCCTGTTGACGGAAGCAATCCTAAAACAGATTGGAATGGTCTGCACGATCTTAAGGATAATATATTTCTCCTAAATCCGGCAAGCGGCTGGATTCAGAATTGTAACTCCACTCCTTTTACCAGTGCCGGGCCATCTAGTCCGAAGCCTGAAAACTACCCAAGCTACATGTCTTATTCCCCTGAAAACTACCGTGGAGTACATGCCATTTCACTCTTATCCAAAGCGCAAAATCTGACAATCGATAAATTGATTGACCTTGCTTATGATCCGTACCTTCCAGGTGCGGAGGAGTTAATCAGCGGACTAATTGAGGCATATGATAACAATCCGGTCAACAGTGCTGAAATGAAAACAGCCATAAACCTGCTAAAAAAATGGGACTTTAAAGTTTCCACTGATTCAAAAGCCATGACCATCAGCCAGTTTTATCTGAACACTTATAATAAATCAGGTAAAATTCCAGCAGGTATGCACTTCATGGAAAAAATAAATCACATCAGTTCAAAGTCGCCTGCTAAAGAACGTCTGGAAATATTCGCGAAAAGTCTACAGGATTTGAAACAGGATTTCGGTTCGGTTGAGATAGAATGGGGAGAATTTAACCGCTATCAAAGAAATAACGGAGATATTAACCAGAATTTTAGGGATGAATTGCCAAGTATTCCGATTGGCATGGCATCGGGAGAATGGGGTGCATTAGCATCCTTCGGAACTAGAAAAGGTTCTGGAACTAACCGACAATACGGTGTCGCAGGAAATAGTTTTGTTGCAGTGGTTGAATTCGGAGAAAAAGTGCAGGCCAAAAGTATGCTTGCTGGCGGACAGACTGCTGACCCGAAGTCAAAACATTTCAATGATCAAATGCAAAGATATGCCGATCGCAAGTTCAAAACTGTAGCATTTTACCGCGAGGATGTGCTCAAACGTGCAGAATCAAGGTATCATCCTGGAAACAAGAAATAAAAAAATATATGAAAACAATTTTAAAGACCATTACCTGCTTCCTAATTATTTTTAACATAAAAAGTGTGAATGCACAAGAGATCATAAACCTTTATAATGCTGAAATCCCAAACAGTAAAGCTGCTCCCAATAACGAGAAGGCTGAATTGGGTAAAGATGGGATTTTCAGGATCAGCAATGTCACAGTTCCCTCTATGAGTATTTATAAGCCAGATAAATCCGTTGACAATGGCACTGCAGTAATCATATGCCCGGGTGGAGGATACAGAATACTGGCAGCCTCCCTAGAGGGTACAGATGTAGCCAAAGAACTGATAAAATGGGGTATTACCGCTTTTGTTTTAAAATACCGTCTTCCTCATGACAGTATCATGCATGACAAGTCAATCGGGCCACTTCAAGATGCTCAACGAGCGATACAACTGGTTCGGGAACGAGCAGCAGAATGGAATATTGATCCTGAAAAAATTGGAATTATGGGATTCTCCGCAGGGGGACATCTTGCAGCTACTGCTTCAACCAGATTTAGTGAAACAGTAATAGCCAATCCAAAAAATACTTCTCTTAGACCTGATTTTTCGGTACTTATCTACCCTGTAATCAGTTTTAATGATGAAATAGCAAACAAGGGCAGCAAGGAGAGTTTAATTGGGAAAAACCCGAATCTACAGATGGTGGAAAAATTTTCGAATGAATTGGTAGCCGGACCTAATACGCCTCCTGCATTCCTGGTACATGCAAGTGATGACAGTCCTGTTCCTGTAAAAAATAGTCTGGCATATTATGAAGCACTCCATAAACATAAAATTTATAGTTATATGATGATTTATCCTAAAGGCGGACATGGTTTCGGAATGCATAATAAAGCCATTGCGGATAAATGGATGGATAACTTAAAAATTTGGCTATCATCAATAAATAAGCTTTAAATCATAATCTTTCTATCTGAATAATTTTATAATTTCAGACCTGATGAAATTATACCCTTTCGCACTGTTAATTTACGTTTGTTATCTCTTTATATCCTGCGGTCATATTAGCAAGATAAATGAAGAACCTCCACCAAGCTTTACGGCAATAAAAGGGATAAAGTATACAGAAGTAAAAAGAAGGTTCAACAACGGACTATCATTCACAAATCAGGGATTTCAACTGGAACCAGAATGGAATATCTATTTTAATGCTGATGATTCTGTTAGAATTTATAGTCCGGAGAAAAAGCAATACATGACCTACCGTATATTCCACAGTCATAAAGCACTTTTTCAGTTTGCCCGTGAATGGTTCAGAGTAAAGCATGTGAGTAAAGACAGTCTGATTTTCCAGGTCATGGAATTAGAATCGAGGGCAGTTATGGAGGATCTTTCTACTATTACTATGACACTTTATTCAGATGACTACATCAAAAACGTACTCAAAACCACTGCCAACAAGCTGAAGGCTCCTTCAAAAGAGGATAGCTTATTCATTAAATACCGTGCAATACAAGCCAATAGCAGTCCAGATAGTACATTTGCAGCAAGAAATCCAGTTGATTTAAAAAGCAAAAGCAAAATAACCCAGGTCGAAAAGATTAAACCGAGTCTTGACCCCTATTTAGGCCATGTGAACCGATCTGAAGAATATCTTTATCCCGAATATCAGATTAAAATCAAAAAAGCTTATCAGGATTTCCAATATTCATTTTCAGTAATTGTAGACCATAATGGCAGAATGTATTTTAAACAATTTCTTGTAGCAGTGGAGCCTGAATTCATGGAGACCAAAACAAAAATAGCAAAAGGAATAATTGATGTTTATCTTAGAAATACACTCGAAATAACTCCGGGGAATACGCTTGGTTTTCCGCATTCAAGCGTAATCAATCTGCATGTTGTTGGGAGAAAATGATCATAATTTGAAATCGATTACGATTTCTTGCCGGAAAAACTCTGGAGGAAAGGACTGAATCAACCTGTAATACATCGGTATTGGTTTCAACAAACATATTATTATTGCTCGAGAGCCTGATCTGACATGTTATAAACTAAGGATTTTTTACCCTTCCTGATATCGAACTAAGATTATTAATGAATAATCTTAAACATAAGCTCTTTCATCAATTCACTCTGTTCAGTATTAGCACTTGCATCAACACCTTTGATTTTTAGATCGTAATCTCGCAGATAGCTAATTATCCTGAAAACCTTTTCTTTGCTATAATTTCTTGCGGCTTGTTCATACTCCCTTACAAAAAAAGGAGCTATTCCCAATGCACTGGCCAAAGTCTGAGGTGATTTGTCGCCTGTATAATGATACTTCAAAATCTTTGTAAAATATGCGTTTAAAGCACCGAGTAAAAGCTGAATTGGGTTATTCTTGGGGTTATCTGCAAAATAATTAATGATCTGATTAACTTTATACGCATCCTTCCTGGTAATCGCATTTTGCAGTTCAAATACATTATAATCTTTACTAATCCCAATATTGTTCTGAATATCCTGAGTGCTGATTTCTTTACCCGCACTAACATTCAACATCATCTTCTCAAGCTCATTGGCAACCTTAGAGAGATCATTACCCAGATATTCGGCTACCAATGCGGAAGCCTGAACATTTATAGAGTAGCCTCTTTCACGAACAAATGCTTCAATCCATGTTGGTACTTTATTTTCATGAATTGAAGGTGATTCGAAAACAAGTCCGTTCTTTTCTAAAATTTTAAAAATTTTCTTACGCTTGTCAAACTTTCCATTACGATAACAAAATACTAAAATCGTACTTGGAAGTGGACTCTCAAAATAGCCCAAGAAAGGGTCTCCGGATTTCTTATCATCGTCACCATCTTTACCCCATTTCAGATCCTGTGCTTCTTTCACTAAAATCACCTGATAATCACTCATCATTGGGTACCGCTTGGCAGCATTGAGAATACTCATTGGATCAGAATCCTTGCCATAAAAAATAGTTTGATTAAAGCTCTTTTCTGCGGCAGATAGCACGTTTTCTTCGATATAGTCGCTAATCTGATCTATATAAAAGGACTCTTCGCCATGCAAAAGATAAACCGGTCTGAACTTGCGGCCTTTTAAGTCTTTGATAAGATCGTTGCTATTCATTTTGGTTTCCGAAATTACAAAATAATGGAATTCTTTTAACAAACCTTTCAAGCCTGAGCTGATATTTTAAAATTATATCACCGAAATACCGCAGATTAAAATCATTTTATGAAATTTACCGAAATGTTCAAGCCTGTACCACTAAATCTGCCTTCCTTTGGCCTAAAAATTAAAGAGGAAAACGGAATTTATCATATTTTTGATCATATCCGTAAAAAGTATTTAGTCCTAACTCCCGAAGAATGGGTAAGGCAGCACCTTATTCACTTTCTGATCGAGGTAAAGAAATACCCTAGATCCCTCATGAAGCTAGAAGGGGGATTAAAACTAAATAGTCTTCAAAAACGATCTGACATTCTACTATTCAATAAAAATGGCAAAAAAATAATATTAGTTGAATGTAAAGCCCCTTCTGTCAAAATCACTCAGGATACCTTTGATCAGATTGCACGCTATAATTTTGTACATAAGGTAGAATGGCTGCTTGTGAGCAATGGAATACAGCATTTTTGCTGCAGAATTGATTGCGATAAAAGAACATATAACTTTGTGGAAGAGCTTCCGGATTATACAGGCTAATGTAACATTCAAAAAAATCAAGAAAAATCTAAATAAATTTTATTAACCAAAATGTTCTATCTTTATACAGAACAGGACGATATAGATTTAATCAATTTTATTTGACGAAGCGGTTATAGCGCTTTTCTGTTTACTGATTTGATAACTCTCACTCGTTCTAAATTCACCTCTTAACAGGTGACCATAACTAGTGAATTATAGTATTTAGTATTATGGCCATTCTGATTTTTTTTATATCCCATTGGTTTCTTTCTCTGTTCTTTCAGACTTTTTTTCAGCATCGCTATGCTTCCCACAGGATGTTTACGATGTCGAAAGCTTGGGAAAGAATTTTTTACTTTATGGCATTCATTTTTGAAGGGGCATCCTTTTTAAATCCTCGTGCATATGCATTGATGCACAGGGAGCATCATGCCTACAGCGATACAGAAAAAGATCCTCACTCCCCACACTTTTTTACAGATGTTTTTCAGTTGATGAAATCAACTATTATCACTTTCCGTGATCATTTAAAGCGAACAAAAGATCCTGAAGCACGTTTTCAGGGCTATTATCCTGAATGGCCTTTGATAGATCGAATTGGGTCTTCAATTGCTTCGAGACTCCTTTTTGGAGCTGCTTACACCTGGTTTTACATAGAATTTGTACCAAAAGGCTCTGAGTGGATGTATTTTCTCCTTCCGATACACTATCTGATGGGTCCTTTACACGGGGCAATCGTGAACTGGTGCGGACATAAATACGGCTACTCTAATTTTGACAATAAAGACAAATCAAAAAACACAACCCCTTTTGATTTTTTCATGCTTGGAGAATTATTTCAGAACAACCATCACCGCTACCCAAACAGTGCAAACTTTGGAAAAAAATGGTTTGAAATTGATCCAGTTTATCCGGTAATGAGGTTGATGAATACGCTGGGTATTATACAGTTAAAAAAGGCTGGATAATTTTTTGTATTCAGAAAATTATAAAAAGTATAAATTTAAGTAAACGGTCTAAGGATTTGTTTTATCAAAGTCACATTAGCAAAATCATTTTGTAGAATCAAATATTAATCGCAATATTGCAATTAATATGGGTTTAACCAAATCAGAAATTTTCTCAGTTGAACAAAATCATCTAGCTCAAATGCTGAAAGCGCTTGCTCATCCGGCTAGAATTGCAATCCTGCAGGAGATTATGAAAGCGAACACTTGTATTTGCGGCGATCTGGTTGAAGAGCTAGGTTTAGCACAGGCGACCATATCACAACATCTTAAAGAACTAAAAAATGCAGGCTTAATTCAAGGCACAATTGAGGGTGTTAGTGTTTGTTATTGCATTAATCCTGAAACCTGGAAAATACTGGAAAAAGAGACAAGCGGGTTCTTTGCATCATTCAAGTCTGCAATAAACTGCTGTTAAAATTTTTTGAAAAAAATCATCGTAATATTACAATCAATTACAAATCAATTTCTTATGAAGACAGAAGCAGAGATCAAAGAACTAGTCAGAAAAAAATACAGTGAAATTGCCTTGCAGGATAAAGCTACAAACGAAAGTTCATGTTGTGGAGCTGGTGGATGCAGTACTGAGGTGTATAATATCATGACTGATGATTATACTGATCTTAATGGCTATAATCCGGATGCCGATCTCGGACTGGGTTGCGGTTTGCCAACACAGTTCGCTTTAATAAAAAAAGGTGATGTGGTGATTGATTTAGGATCAGGTGCAGGAAATGATTGTTTTGTTGCAAGAGCTGAAGCTGGTGAAAACGGAAAAATCATTGGAATAGACTTTACAGATGCTATGATTAGCAAGGCAAGGAATAATGCAGAAACACTAGGATTTAATAATGTAGAATTTCGTCAGGGGGATATTGAACACATGCCAGTAACGTCCAACTCTGCAGATGTAGTTGTAAGTAATTGTGTACTCAATCTTGTTCCGAATAAGGACCAAGTTTTTAAAGAAATATTCAGGGTTCTGAAGCCAGGTGGCCATTTCAGTATTTCAGATGTGGTACTTGTTGGAAAACTTCCAGACAAGTTAAAAAATGCAGCCGAAATGTATGCTGGATGTGTTTCCGGAGCTATACAAAAAGAAACCTACCTCGAACTGATCCAAATAAATGGCTTTAAAGATATGAGAATACAAAAGGAAAAACCCATTGTTATTCCTGATGACATCCTTCAAAACTACCTTAAAGCAGAAGAGCTTTATGAGTTTAAATCGGGTAATACTGGAATTTTCAGCATAAGTGTATTCGCGGTAAAACCAAAGCAGACAACAGCTTGTGTACCCGGAGGAGGATGTTGCTAAACAACCCTGTCAGCCTTTTTAAGGCTGACAGGGTTAGAAACGCTGACAGGGATTAAAACCCTGTCAGCGTTTTAATCCCGCTTCAAGAATTTTCAATTTCGACAACGCATCTTCCTTCTTTTGGCGCTCAATTTCAACTACTTCAGGTTTGGCATTCTGTACAAAACGCTCATTTGATAGCTTTGATTCCACAGCACGTAAAAATCCATTGAGGTATTCAATTTCTTTTTCAATCCGAAGCTTTTCAGCAATCGGATCAATATTATTCTCAAGCGGCACAAAGAATTCGTCTTTCCCTGCCATAAAAGTACCTGCACCGGCCACCGGCTCTTTCACAAATTCAGATTCAGTAACATTAGCGAGTCTGGATACGATAGTAAAGTAATCCTTGTATCTGATTTCTGAATTAGCCTTAATTTTTAAGTTTAATGCCTCCTTTGGAGAGATTTGCTTTGTATTTCTGATATTTCTAATCTCAGAAATAACTTGTTTAATGATATCAATATCATTTACAAGCTTTGTATCAATTTCACCTGCTACAGGATAAGGTGCTACAATACAACAATCCATTTCAGCCCGCTTTGTAAATAGGTCATCATGCCAAAGTTCTTCAGTTAAGAATGGCATTAAAGGATGTAGCAATTTTAAAATATCCTCAAAATATCCAACAGTAACCCTGTAGGTTTCCTGATCTATTGGCTGCTGATAAACGGGCTTAATCATTTCAAGGTACCAGGCACAGAAATCATCCCAAACTAGTTTATAAATCCCCATCAGAGCCTCAGAGAGACGATACTGCTTATAATTATCCTCAATTTCAAGTAATGACTTATTGAATGTTGAACTAAACCACTTGATCGCATGCTGATTGGTATTGCTTAATTTAGGATCTACTTCCCATCCTTTTACTAATCTGAAAGCATTCCATACTTTATTTGCAAAATTCCTTCCCTGTTCACAATAACTTTCATCAAACATCAGATCATTGCCAGCAGGTGAGCATAAAAGCATTCCGACTCTTACTCCATCCGCACCATACTTTTCAATCAGTTCAATAGGATCAGGTGAATTTCCCAATGATTTGGACATTTTTCTACCCTGCTTATCACGCACTATGCCAGTAAGATATACATTTCTAAAGGGTACTTCACCCCTAAACTCATGTCCGGCCATAATCATTCTGGCTACCCAGAAAAATAGAATTTCAGGAGCGGTAACCAGATCATTCGTAGGATAATAATAATTTATATCTGCATTATCAGGATCCTTAAATCCATCGAATACAGAGATTGGCCATAGCCAGGATGAAAACCAGGTATCTACCACGTCATCATCCTGTTTGATTTGGCTTAAATCTGAATCTGCATACAATTTTTTAAACTCTGTAATAGCTTCTTCTTCTGATTTTGCAACAACCCACTCTCCTTTTGAATTGTACCATGCCGGTATCCGCTGACCCCACCATAATTGTCTGCTAATACACCAGTCCTTCACATTTTCCATCCAGTGTTTATAGGTATTTATAAACTTATCAGGAATTAACTTTATCTCTCCATTTAAAACATAGTCAAGTGCGGGTCCAGAAAGCTCAGACATCTTACAAAACCATTGCATGGATAATTTAGGTTCTATTGCAGCATCCGTACGCTCTGAAAATCCGATCTGGGATTTATAATCCTCCACCTTCTCCAAATTTCCGGCTTCCTCAAGCATGACATGAATCTTCTTCCTTGCTGCAAAGCGATCTTCACCAACCAAAATCTGAGCTTTTTCATTTAACGTTCCATCATCATTCAGAATATCAATTACAGGAAGTTTATGCCTCAAGCCCAATTCATAATCATTGAGATCATGCGCTGGGGTAACTTTTAGACAACCAGTACCAAACTCCATATCCACATAATCATCCTGAATAACAGGTATTTTCCTGTTAATCAAAGGTATATATACCTGCTTTCCCTTAAGAAAATCGAATCTGGTATCATTTGGATTGATACAAATAGCGGTATCGGCCATGATCGTTTCAGGCCTGGTTGTTGCTACAATCAAATGATCCGGGGAATTCAAGGCCGGTTCAACGATTGAGTACTTAATATAATATAGTTTCTGATTTACTTCCTTGCGAATAACCTCTTCGTCCGAAACAGCGGTCTGGCCTTTGGGATCCCAGTTCACCATACGAATCCCTCTATAAACCCAGCCCTTTCTATAAAGATGTATAAAGGTATCGATTACTGCTTCAGAAAGATCTTCTTCCATTGTGAAACGGGTTCTATCCCAATCACAGGAGGCACCCAGTTTTTCAAGCTGCTTCAGAATGATCCCACCATACTTGTCTTTCCATTCATAAGCGTAATTGAGAAATTCCTCCCTACTAACATCCTTCTTCTCAATTCCCTTTTCTTTAAGCAAGGCAACTACTTTAGCCTCAGTTGCGATCGATGCATGGTCAGTTCCTGGTACCCAGCAGGCATTTTTACCCTGCATGCGAGCTCTACGAATTAATACATCCTGAATCGTATTATTGAGCATATGGCCCATATGCAATACTCCTGTAACATTGGGTGGTGGGATTACG
This sequence comes from Daejeonella sp., assembly GCA_030831705.1. Taxonomy (GTDB): domain Bacteria; phylum Bacteroidota; class Bacteroidia; order Sphingobacteriales; family Sphingobacteriaceae; genus Daejeonella. The sequence continues at coordinate 11,713 of JAURKO010000135.1, forward strand.
ATGGTGTAAGGTTCTCTTCCATCCGGAATTGAGCGGAAAAACTTCTTATCTAGCCAATATTTATACCATTTATCCTCAGTTTCTCTGGGATTATACGTTTTTGGAATACTCATTTACTCAAGGGAAAATTTAACAATCAAAAATACGATTTTGGGAGGTATTATTGGAACATGATGGTTCTGAATTTTTATAAAAATCAAATAATAGACGCATAACTGCATTTATGTTGGAGCAATAAACAACATTTACAAGATTTAAAACAATAAAATTATTGTAAAGTTGTTATTATACAAATGAGATTTTTCAATTATGAAAATCATCACCCGGTCAGGTCTCCGTAATTTTCTGCTCAATACCCTCAAATTAGGTCGTGTACTTTCATGGTTTAATAAGTAGATCGCCTCAATATTTTTTCATTTAATCCTTATATCTGCTATTTTTGTTTTCCATTTTACTAACCAAAAGATAATGAATAAGATTTTCGTTAAAACAATGCTCTTAGGGGCAATTTGCTTCCTTAACTTGCAGGTTTCTGCACAACATGATTCAAAACCAGTAAAAAAGCTAACATTCATCGACAAAGCGAGTATGGATTTAAGCAAAAAGCCGGGTGATGATTTTTACAATTATGCAAGTGGAACGTGGATAAAGAACAATCCGGTCCCTGCTAAAGAAACCAGATGGGGAAGTTTTAATTTACTTCGCGACTTTAACATCAACGCTGTAAAAACTATACTGACAGAATCTGCGAATAATAAAAGTGCTGCTCCTGGCTCATTAGAAAAGCGGGTTGGAGATTTTTATGCGGCAGGAATGGACAGTTTGACGATTGAGAACCTTGGATTCAGCCCAATTAAAACAGATCTCGAAAAAATATCACTACTATCTGGTAAAATAGACCTTATAAATCATGCTGCTGCAATGAGGACATCCGGTGCAGGTTCACCTTTTTTTGGATTTATTGTTGGACAGGATAGAAAATATGTTAAAAATATTGTTCCACAGCTTTCTCAGGGAGGAACTACCTTGCCCGATCGTGATTATTATTTAAAGAGCGATCCAAGAAGCTTAAAAATTCAGGAATCTTATAAAAACTATGTCACCAAACTTTTTACCCTCACAGGCTCTACCCAATCTGAGGCAGAAAAAAATGCAGGCATAATTTTTAACATTGAGAAGACACTCGCAGCTGCTCAAATGAGTCGTGTTGAAATGCGTGACCCATATAAAACTTATAATAAGTTTGCAATTGCAGACCTAAGTAAAACAACTCCTAACCTTAACTGGCAGACCTTGCTCCCATTAATGAAGGTTTCCGGACAAGATACTGTATTAGTGAATTCTCCTAAATACTTTACTGAACTGAATTCTTTATTGGGCTCAGCATCACTTGATGAGCTGAAAATCTATCTGAAATGGAATCTGCTTAAAAGTTCAGCGCCATATCTTAGCTCTGAATTTGTTGATGCTAGTTTTGCATTTACTCAAATATTAACCGGGCAAAAAGTACAAACACCTCGCTGGCAACGGATGTCTTCTTTAACCGATGGGTCGGTTGGTGACCTCCTTGGACAGATCTATGTAAAAAAGTACTTTAAGCCAGAAGCAAAAGCAAGAATGCAGGAACTTGTCAGCAATTTGGTAAAGGCTTATGAAATCAGGATAAAAAATCTGGATTGGATGACCGATGTGACCAAGCAGAAAGCCCTAGACAAACTTCATGCATTCACTCCTAAGATTGCGTATCCGGATAAATGGAAAACTTATGACGGACTGGAAATAAATAGAGGTACATTTTTCGCTAATGTTAAAAACACAGGAACCTGGAGCTATGCAGAAATGGTGAAACAACTGGGTCAACCTGTTGATAAAACACGCTGGGGGATGACCGCTCCAACGGTAAATGCTTATTATAATCCGGTAAATAACGAAATTGTATTTCCGGCAGGCATCCTTCAATTTCCTTTCTTTGATGCCAATGCAGATGATGCTGTAAATTATGGAGGTATCGGAGCAGTTATTGGACATGAAATATCACATGGATTCGATGATTCAGGAAGCCAGTATGATAAAGATGGAACTTTACGCAATTGGTGGACCGACGAGGATAGATCTAAGTTCAAACTCAAAGCAACCGCACTTCAGGAACAATTTGATGCATACACAGTGCTTGATACCGTTCATGTTAATGGCAAATTAACGCTTGGTGAGAATATTGGAGACCTTGGCGGACTTAATGCTGCATATGAAGCATTCAAAATGACTAAACAGGGTCAAAGTATTGCTAAAATTGACGGACTTACACCCGATCAGCGTTTCTTCCTTTCTTGGGCACAGGTTTGGAAAGGTAATATTCTGAATGAAACCGCCGCGCAATTAATAGTTACCGATACCCATTCTCCGGGTCCATATCGCACAATAGGGGCACCTGTAAATATGGATGCATGGTATCAGGCATTTGATATAAAGCCGGGTGATAAACTTTACAAAAAGCCCGAAGATCGCATTAGAATCTGGTAAGAGATTTTAAAAAAAATGATTACTGAAATTTAGCCCTTTGTTTGTATTTTCGAACAAAGGGCTTTTTCTGTGTTAACAGTCAACTATTTTGATCTTATTTTAATTGGTATAATTCTATTGTCTGTTTGGCGTGGCTGGCACACTGGATTTCTTATTTCAATAACAGAAATTAGTATATGGCTTGGCAGCTTTATCATTTCAATTCTTTTATCAGAATTAATTGGAATCGCTTTTGATAATTTTTTTGATTATCCCATTCATTGGCTAAGACCTTTAAGCTTTATTCTCATTCTGGCCATATCCAGCAGGAAGATCTATGCCATTTGTGACGAAATCACAGAAAAAATATCGGAATCCACCAATAAACATAAACTAAACATGTTCGCTGGAACAATTCCAGGCCTATTTTCGGGTTTACTTTATGCCCTGTTATTATCTCTCTTCTTTCTTTTATACCCTGTAGGATATGCCACAAAACTAGCAAGCACTAGTGTATTGGCTAATAAATTAACGCAAAAACCAGACTGGGCTGGCGAAGATGTGAACTATGTTCTGAATTATCTTAGAAATAATTTTGGCAGAAGCCTCACAATTTTTCCGAATGGGAAGGAGATCATTCCATTATCCTTTAAGGTTGAAAACCCTCTACCCAGAAAGGAACTGGAGACTGAAATGTTTAATATGATTAATACTCAAAGAATAAAAGTTGGTCTTCCGGAATTGTATTTTGACGAAGAACTTGCCGAGGTTGGCAGAAAACATTCAATGGATATGTTTAAAAGAGGTTATTTTTCTCATTATAATCCAGAGGGGAAAAGTCCGTTTGATAGAATCCGAAAAGAGGGAATTCAATTTAGCATTGCTGGAGAAAATCTGGCTTTAGCACAAAATCTGAGTCTTGCCCATTATGGCCTAATGGAATCACCAAGCCATCGTGCTAATATTGAACATAAATCGTTTGGCAGAGTTGGGATTGGCATTCTGGATGGCGGTTATAATGGACTGATGATTACTCAGCTATTTAAAAATTAGGAAAAAACATCCATAGTATCTCTAATATTTTTTATTGTTTTACATCAATTTCACCAATAAAAAAAGGTGTTTTTTAATTATCTAAATAACATATTGTTAAATTGGGCTTGTAAATATGCGGCCATTTATAAAAAAATCAATCACCGAGAATGTTTAAGTTTTATCTTACACTTTTATGTCTTTTAAGTAGCCAACTAATCGCTCAGATTAAAAATCCAGAATACAAACAAACAATTGATAGCCTGTATAAGAAAACAGTTCCATTGATCACCATAGAGGAACTCATAAAAATTGATAAATACAATCTCTATATTCTGGATACACGTGAAGAGGATGAGTTTAATGTGAGTCACCTTAAAAATGCAAGGCAAGTGGGAAATTTCTGGTTCGATATGCGAAAAGTATATGATATTCCTGCGAATGCAACAGTTGTGGTATATTGCTCAGTGGGTGTAAGAAGTGAAAAAATAGGCGAAAAACTAATTGCCGCAGGTTATAAAAACGTGCTGAATCTATATGGAGGTATTTTTGAATGGGTTAATCAAAATCACCCCGTTTATAAACAAAACGGAGTTCAAACTGCCGAGATACATACCTATGATAAAAACTGGGAACGCTGGGCCGAACGCGGTACCAGGGTGAACTAATTTAGCTTCGAATTTTAATCAAACATGAATCATTTAAGCTTCGCAATCACTTCAGATGGATCTAAAACTCTTTTCAATAAAGAAGTCGGCGAGCATTATCATTCCCGGCATGGGGCTCTGCAAGAAAGTAGGCATGTTTTCCTCCATACCGGAATGCGACATTTTCTGGAAAAAACCGGACTAAAAAAAGTAAAAATTCTAGAAGTTGGCTTTGGAACAGGTCTTAATTTTTTAATAAGTGCTGATTATTGCTCAACACAAGAAATTCAACTCGATTATACCGGAATTGAGGCTTATCCACTCCAAATAGAAATGATTGAGAACACTGGTTACGACAATTATATCTCTGATTTCGTGTGGAATTCTTTCATAAAGCATTATCAGCAAGCACAGTTAAAGAAAGTACTTATCACCAAGCATTGCACACTAAAAATTGAGCACGTAAAAATGCTTGATTTTAAGTCTGATGAACTTTTTGATGTTATATATTTTGATGCATTTGCAGCTATACATCAGCCTGAAATGTGGGACCATGAATCTCTGAGTCATATTTGCAAATTTCTCAATCCTGGGGGTGTATTTGTGACTTATGCGATTACAGGAGATCTAAAAAGAACCATGAAAAGTTTAGGATTTGCTATTGAAAAAGCACCGGGCGCTCCAGGTAAACGGGAAATGTTACGGGCGGTAAAAATGTAAATTGCTTCATATCTGATTTTAAATCCTTAACAATAAATAACAAGATCAAAATCCTATTTTTGCTCTCACTAATTCGTAGAAATGCCCGCAAATCCGATTCCTCCTACAGCCAATAGTCCTGCAAAGTCATTTGAGCGGTTATTAACGATCATGGATACCCTTCGTGAGCAATGTCCCTGGGATAAGAAGCAAACAATGGAGACGCTCAGACATCTCACTATTGAAGAAACCTATGAACTTTCTGATGCGATTCTTGAAGGAGATACCGATGAAATAAGAAAAGAACTGGGCGATTTGATGCTTCACCTGGTCTTTTATACTCGCATCGCTTCTGAGACAAAGGACTTTAGTATTACTGATGTTTTAAACGGCATTTGTGATAAATTAATCCATAGACATCCTCATATTTACGCTGATGTTCAGGTTAATGATGAAGCCGATGTCAAGCGGAACTGGGAGCAACTGAAATTAAAAGAAGGCAATAAATCAGTACTGGAAGGTGTTCCGGCTTCCTTGCCGGCCCTAATCAAAGCTTCTAGAATTCAGGAAAAGGCAAGAGGTGTTGGTTTTGACTGGGAAGAAAAGGCTCAAGTTTGGGAAAAGGTAGAAGAAGAAATGAGGGAATTCAGGGATGAATTCAATAAAACTGATGATACGATAATTGACAAAGACAAGGCTGAAGGAGAATTTGGAGATCTGATGTTCTCCCTGATCAACTACGCTCGTTTCATAGATATAAACCCCGAAAATGCCCTTGAAAAAACAAATAAGAAGTTCATCAAGCGTTTCCAGTATCTTGAAAGTAAGGCAAAAGAGCTTGGTAAAAACTTAAAAGACATGACTTTAGCTGAAATGGACATTTTCTGGAATGAAGCTAAAACTCAAAAATAAGTTATTCCAATAAACAAAGGATGACGGTTCCTTTCCCATCATTTCAATGAGCGGTCCGGATTTATTGCTCTAAGACAGATTCCTAACGCGAAGAGAAATCTGTGGATGATTTGCACGTATTTTGATCATACAAAATCTCCTCCTGTTATGCTTTGCCTGAACCGACAGACTTCTCCACAGCATTAAGTAGTTGCTATAGAAAATGACACTGCCGCTGTATTCGAAATGACGGAATACATGGAAATCTATGGATGTTTTAACGAGAATCCAACCCTATATCCCCCTCTAGCTGTGGTAGCGAAAGATATTAAATTAATCAAAAAAAAATAAGCTACTTAAATCGTATAGCCTTGAGCGGAGATATTCTTGTCACGAGCATTGAGGGTAACAACAAGACAAATATACAGATGAGTAAGGTACCAGCATTCAGCATTAAAATATCCTTTAAATCCAATTGTACGGGTACAAAATCGATGTAATAGGATGCCTGATCAAGGCTGAAAAAATGTGTTGTCGACTGAAAAACACCGAGTCCGATACCTAAAATATTGCCACAAAAAAGTCCCGCAATAATCAGATAAGCAGCATTGTAAAGAAATATCTTTCGTATCTGCCAGTTCGTATTTCCCAAAGCCTTTAATACTCCTATCATATTGGTTCGCTCAAGAATCATGATCAATAGCGCCGAAATCATATTGATCACAGCAACCGCTAGCATCAGAATCAAAATTACTTGAGTATTGACATCTAACAAGGATAACCACTCAAAAATGGTAGGATAATACTGCTTAATCGTATAAGATTTTAGCTCAATATCTAGATCTTCATAAACCTTTGCTTCAATTTCATCAAGTCTGTCGAAATCCTTAACTCTAAGTTCATAACCACCTACATCTGATGGAGACCACTTATTAAGACTGCGGATTAATCCAATATCACCGATTACGAATAATTTATCAACTTCTTCAACACCAAGGTCATAGATTCCAACGATCTGAAATTTTCGCTTACGAAGTGAATTCTCAATGAAATACATCAAAAAATCATCTCCTACCTTAAGTTTTAGTCGGTCGGCAGTATATTTTGAGATCAGAATCTGTGTTCTGGATTTTATTGTGTCTGAAAAATCAATAACCGTTCCGGCAATAAGTATTTTCCTGAAATATTCCCAGTTATAATTCTTGTCTACCCCTTTTAATACTACTCCTTCTACTTCTTCATTCGTATTTATTATTCCGGGTTTCGTAGCAAATGATTGCATAAATTCAATGCCATCCTGCTTAAGGATTTTTTGAAATGAAGAATCTGACATACTGAAAGATGTATTTTCATAAGAAGTATTCAGATCGAGCTTGGAAATCTGTATATCTCCTGAAAAACCACGTACTTTCTCACGGATCTCTGTTTTAAATCCTTTGACAATAGCTATTGCAAGTATCATTATAGCCAGACCCAGCATGATCCCTAGGATTGCGATTCGCACAATCAGCCTGGAAAAAGTTCTTTTAGAACTAAACGTTATTCGCTTTGCGATGAAAAGGGGTAAATTCAATCCTTAAATGGTTTTTTTGTACCTTTAACAAAGATGCATTTTTTTTTAATTTCGTTTCTGAATCAATTAACCGAACCAATAAACAAACTTTTTAAATTTCAATAATTGCCGACCATGCACCGTTCCAAATTTCTCATCACATGTTTTCTGTTAATCCTATCGTACAATTCTGTTTCAGTCTCAGCTAAGCACTCAGGGATTTTGTATTTAAAAAAGGATTTACCGACTACTGAAGTTAGCCCTAAGCTTCAAACGGGAGCAGAGCAAATCGATCAATATCTGCCCTATTTAAAAGGTAAGCGTATCGGAATGGTGGTCAATCCGACTTCTGTAATTGGAAACACCACTGTTGTTGACAGTCTGCTGAAATTAGGAGTTAAAATTGTTAAAATTTTTGGCCCTGAACATGGATTTCGTGGGGATGCAAGCGCCGGGGTGAAGGTGGATAATAGCATTGATACAAAAACCGGTCTGCCCGTAATCTCTCTTTATGGAAAACATTTAAAACCTACTAAAGAGGATATGGATGATGTAGACTTGATGGTTTATGATATTCAGGATGTGGGCACTAGGTTTTACACGTATATCAATACCCTTCAGCATGTTATGGAAGCATGTGGAGAGAACAACAAAGAGGTTTTGATCCTTGATCGCCCTAACCCAAATGGTTTTTATGTTGACGGACCAGTTCTTGATCCGAAATTACGGTCGGGAATTGGTTATAATCCAATTCCAATAACTCACGGACTTACAATTGCAGAGTATGCACAAATGCTTAACGGAGAAGGGTGGATGGCCAATAAAGTAAAATGTAAAATAAAGATCATTAAAATTGCCAATTATGACCATTCAACACCTTACACTTTACCGGTAAAACCTTCTCCAAATTTAAATACGGCACAATCCATTTTACTTTATCCATCACTTTGTCTTTTTGAAGGTACAATCATCAGTCAGGGTCGTGGAACATATTTTCCATTTACCATTCTTGGGAATCCGGATTTGAGCGATAAATACAAATTCTCATTTACGCCAATTGGGATAAAAGGAATGAGTGAAACACCCTTGCATATGAATAAAATATGCTTTGGAATTGATTTAAGAAAATACAATACGAATAAGATCAGAAAAGAAGCGAAAATTAATTTAAGTTGGTTAATAGAGCTATATAATGCCTATCCTCACAAAGAAAAGTTCTTTGATTTCAAACAAAGTAATCAAATGGGCAATTTTGATAAGCTTGCAGGCACATACAATCTAAAACAACAGATTATTGCCGGTAAATCTGAAGAGGAAATCCGCCAGAGCTGGGAACCCGGACTTTCTAAGTATAAGATTATAAGAAAAAAATATTTGCTTTATCAGTAGGGTCAGAAGTCGGAGGTCAGAAGTCGGAAGTCGTAAGGACTACTTCATACCTCAGTACTCAGTCCTCAAACCTCAAACCTAATTATGAAAATAGTTTTCATGGGCACCCCAGATTTTGCAGTTGCTTCACTTAGTGCGCTTCTGGAT
>JAURKO010000136.1 GCA_030831705.1 Daejeonella sp.
GGGGACAGGAGATTCCAGCCTTCGCTGGAATCTGAAAAATCGGATGACAAATTAGGAATGGGTTAAAACAGATTGCGACTTTCAAGGTTCCGATCGCCAAATGACAATTTGATGGAGGTTGAAGGGAGGTTTCCGCTTTCGTGCAATGTCATTATTAAGGATTTAGAGGTTCCCGCTTTCGCGGGAATGACAAAGGTTAGGTGGGGTCTGGAGATTCCAGCCTTCGCGGGAATCTGAAATGCATCATTACAGGACCTTTAGTGGCAAGCGATCTTCCTGAATGGAGGATGTACTATAACTATGTACTTCATTAGATAGCTATCGGATTAGGCGAATATTACTAAAGTACTATCATCATTTTATCACCAGGTCCCTTTATAAACATGATCAAACTTCTTGTCGCCATTTGGTTTTAAAGGAATAAACAGACCTTGGGTGTCTGAAAGCCAATCCCATAGTTTTTTATTCAAATCCTTGGCCAGATCCTGCAATTCGGGCTTGCGGATTAGGTTATTCAGTTCATAAGGATCCTGCTGGAGGTCATATAGCTGATTAATATCCCACACTCCCTGAGTACGAATAAACTTATATCGGTCGGTTCTGACCGCATATTGCGTAGGTGTTTGCGGAAAAGGATTTTCCCAGTAATACTCATAAAACACTTCCTTCCTCCAGTTTTGTACTGTATTTCCTTTCATTAAAGGTAAAAAAGAAGTCCCTTGCATTTGATTTGGCATTTTTACACCTGCCAATTCTAAAATACTTGGGGCAATATCAACGTTCAAAACCATTTCTTTCACCTTAGTCCCGGCTTTTATAAGTGCCGGAGATCGGGCCAGTAAAGGTACCCGCATCGACTCTTCATAGGCATGACGCTTATCAATCAAGCCATGTTCACCAAACGAAAAACCATTATCTCCCATATAAATAATGAGGGTTTCCTTATCCAATCCATTGGTTTTCAAATAATCAAGCACTCGGCCCACACTATGATCTATTCCCATTAAAGTTTCCAGATAATCCACATAAAATTTATCAAAATCGGTTTGTCCGTGATACATGAAATCAACTCCATGCCAGCTGTAGCGCTGTGCTCTAACCCATTGTGGGATATCTTTATAATTGAATAAATAAGCACTTGAATCTGCCTGATCACCACGATTAAATCTTTTGCTATCCTTGCCTGCTGTAGAAAACATAGAAACAGGATACTGAATTCTGATATTCTTATACTTCCCTTTATCCTTTTTTGCAGGATAAAAATCGGCATGCACCGCTTTGTGCGACAGATAAACGAAAAAAGGTTTGTTTTTATCGCGCTTATCAAGCCATTGCAGTGTCAAATCAGTAAGCACATCGGTAACATACGTACTGTCTGTATAATTAGTCATTTTGCCATCGATATTGATCTTAGGATTATAATAATCCCCTTGACCTGCAAAACTCGCCCAGCGGTTAAACCCGGGACGCGGATCAGCACCCCCACCACCCATATGCCATTTTCCGAAAAAAGAGGTCTGGTAACCTGCCTTTTGTAGGTATTGCGGAAAATAAATCAGTGAAGAGGGAGCAGATGCCTGATTATCAACAACCGTATGCGTATGCGCATATTGCCCGGTTAAGATAGAAGCCCTGCTAGGAGAGCAAAGTGCAGTACTGACAAATGCATTCTGGAAATGAGCGCCTTCATTTGCCATTCGATCCAGATTCGGGGTCTTTAATCCCGGAACCTTGCCAGTAAAACCCATAAAATCATAACGATGATCATCAGAAAGAATGAAAATAATATTGCGCGCTTTTGTCCCCGGAATGGATTCAAAACTTAAATTCTGAGGTCCTTGTGCAAAACCTGCACAAGAAAAGCAATATAAAAACATGCCAATCAGGAATTTTTTATTGATTATGCTCATTTTTTTGAAAACTGGTTGAAATGGCTAAATATAAATAAGTCAATTCGATATTAATAATAGCCGTCGCCATTTAAGAAAATTTAAAAACCATAGTACCATCATCAAAAAAACACTCTGGAACTAATTACTAAAGATTTTGGAAAGCAATACCTACATTCCATAGCTTATTGAAGCCCTTTCCTCCGGTATAGTTCCGGCGAGAAATCGTGGTCATTATAAATTATGTGCTGCCGGAAGCTATCTCCTGCGGCAAGGTTTATTTAACCCAAAGCTATTTTCCATTGGTAAAGACAGTCCGGCAACTCAATCATTTGCCATTTAAATTAATCCGAGTGGCAACTTACCCCCCTTAATCAACATAAATGAAACTGATAATCAGGCAATCACTTCAACTAAAATGTGATTGAATAAAAATAGGTTTCAGCTTGTTAAACAGTTCTAGTCGAACACCACAGCATCTTTATCCTGAAAAATCAGTTCAACAACAGCATCAAGCTCATCGGAATAATCCTGAGCAGTTTTGATGCCCAGCTCAATCAGTGCCTGCATATTCTGCCGACTCACATTATCCATTTCAGGGACTGCATTACGCAGATGTTCTGGTTGAATTCTACAATAATTGGCAGCACTTCCAGTTACTTCAAATATTTTGAGAAGGTGATAATTAGTAGTTTCGGCAGCACCAGACATCATAATATCAATGGTTGGCTTAATCCAGCCCAAAGCTCCCCATGCTTTTGCTTTTTGATAAGCATAGGATTTATTTTCAGCACCTGTACCCAGTGAAAGGATTAACATATCCTTAGCACTTGGATCACCTTTTGAATTTCTAACTTCCGAATAGGCGCATAAAGAAGGGTTATTGGCAAAAATTCCACCATCGATCATGGGATAACTAACTCCGCTGATTGATTTAATCAAGGCCGCCTCAAAATATGTTGGCGCCGCCGAAGTGGCACGGCAAACATCCTTTAAATAGAAATCGCCTCCATCTCCCTTTCTGGGATAGTCATGACTGGCAAAGAAATGGGTTTTTCTTTCCTGAATATCATAGGAAGTAATTAAACAGGGTTTCAACAATTCGCTCAGACGCTTTTTCCTGAAATAAGTAAGCAAAACCTCCTCCAAATGATTTGCAGGATACTTTTCACTGAACATTGATTGATAGTTGAGCAGTCTGCTTAAAAAAGAAACTTGAAAGATTTTATCCCCATACCTTTTGTAAAGATCAACCGCTTCCTCTGCACTAAACTTAGGCTTTTTAGGATCATCCTCATCCGGACAAAGCAAGAGACAGGTCAATATTCCACCGGTACTGGTACCTGCAAAAAAATCAAAATAATTTGCAATGCGGGCCTGAGGATCTTTACATTTTTCCTGTAGCTTTTTCTCGAGGGCAACCAAAATCTGACCCGGAATGAGTCCGCGGATACCACCCCCATCAATTGATAGAATTTTCTTCATACTATATGTTCAGTTAGATTGAAGGCGTAAAACAGAAAATACCTACAATAGAATAATGATTAAAACAGATTGCTTTGATACAAGCAAGCAACATAACTTAGCTAAAAACAAGATAACTTTTATTGAGCCATTTATCTTCCATATTCAACCTGCACCATCCATTTGTCTCCTCCACAATAAACACTTCCTGGCCCTTATTTAAAGCTGCAATCTTTTGAAAGCTCTTATCCGGACCATTACGCACATTCAGGGTAGTTGATGCAACGCTTGCTTTTTTAACAGGCTGCGTATAACGTGAAGCGATCCAATGTTCCTTACTGTTTGAGATTTTATACCATCCATTCTTTTCGGCATAAACACGCAGTACTGAGCCCAAATTTGGCGAAATTTGATCACTGACCTTCGGATTAGAAATAGCAGCACCGCTACGGATATTCAATTTCGAAGCCGTCACACTAACATATTTTAAAAGCACAGGAATTACAATGGGCTGAGCAGGAAGCTGACCTGCAACTAAGGGAAGAAAATTCAACTGGCAATCGCTTACCTTATTTCCGCCAAAAAAATCTGTCCCAGGGCAGCTTTTATTATTTTTGGTTCCATCATTCCGTTGTCCGGTACTCAGGTCAAACCAATGATGGTACAGAATAGTATTGGTATTTACAGACAAATTAAACCGACCGCAGAGCTTAGCTGTCATTCGGACTATAGTGTCACGGTGTTCGGGAGTCATGACATCCTTTCCAAAATCAAAATTGCCAAGATGTTCTATACAAATAGCATTAGCATTTTGTCCGAAGAGACATGCAGGTGAATGCTCAAGTGCTCTGCCACTCAAGATACTTCCATCAGGAAAAGTACTAAAATGCTGTCCGATATCACTCCATCCGTTCTGGTTTACATGATAGTTTTTCATGCCCCGCTGAAGCTCAAAGTGATTATTACCCTTAAAAAGAGAATAATTTGGATTAAAAGTATGATGTTGCTGAATGTGCAGCACTGTACGTGCCAAAGTCACTGATCCAATCCAGTCTTCGAACTCCTGAATACTGTATTTAATAAACCCAAATTTGCTATTCATAGCTTAATTTGCACTAAGTACTTAAAAATAAGGATTTTAATACAAATAAAAGAATTAAAATAATCTATTGGGATTGTAATTTAAAAGGCTCAATCAACACCTGACAATTTAAAAGCGCCTGTATTTTTAGGTGCTATTAAGAACTATAGGTCAGTACTGACGAGCCTTTTAATCTATCTGACAAATTCTGTTAACCTGAAGAATAAAAAACAGTGCATGAAGCCAAGTACCTTTTATTTTCAAATGGTAAAAAATGAATAAAGCCTTTCAAGAGAAACAGTAAAGTTTATGGGTTCATAGCCGCACGATTACCCTCAGACTAGCGTAACAAAGAAACCCATAAGATTGGGTTTTACTTGGCCGGAACACTCTTTTTAAAGTACATTCTAGAAATGAAGATTCCATTTTCGTCCTGTTTACCTGAATAGCTTTCTACCGCACTAGTGACATAAGCCAAGGTATATCCTTCAGATTCCAATTCCATGATGCGTGCAGCGATCATTGCATCATTTGAAGCAATATTCTGAAAATTAATTCCTGCAGCGCTAAAAAAATTGAGAAGTTTAGCTTCATCAAATTTATCCACTTTCAATTCTTTTCTGCTTATGGTACGCTGGGATGATTGTTTGCCATTCACGCGACTAGTTCTAAAATCTTCGGTATTGACATCGGTCATGTTTTCGATCATCCTGGATCTACCTAGCCCCATGGGTATGATAGATTCAACAACAGTTACAATTCTCCATTCGTTGAAGTTTTGTGTTTTAACTTCCTGAGCTTGTGCAGCCAGGGTACCTAGCAATAGGGTAAAAACTAATAATAATCTCATTTTAATAAATTTAAATAGTTTAATTAATTAATCCTCTTAAAGATAATCTAATAATTTTTTATTCTTAATCAATTATTTTTTATTGACGCATATCTTGCAATTGCCCCTGTACTTAATAGTGAATGATGAGGATAAAATGCCCTGCTTAGTTTTGCATTTTACCAATTCGCGTACTGTCCGTTGAGTTAGCGCAGCGCTCTACGGATTTGTAA
>JAURKO010000137.1 GCA_030831705.1 Daejeonella sp.
AAGATGGACGATATTGGATTACGGAGACTAACAAATTGAAAGGCCTGAGTCATGAAATTGATCCGGATTTCTTTGATAAACTTTGGGGGCAGTTCAAAATTAACACCCTATCTACCAAAGGTTTGGTGATAAACGAAATGGGAGGCGACCTGATTAAAAAAGAATTTAGTCTGCCCGCCATAGAGGAGCCTTCAAAAGGAGAGGGCTTCACTATTGATCTGGTAGCAGACATTACCAGATTGAAGGAAGGCGAGGTGATTTATGAAAGCAGGGATAAGGATGGCAAAGGGTTTTGGCTTGAGATGAGTGCCAATTATTCGGTAAAATTTACCATGACGGATGGTGTAAAGACTACATCCTGGAACTCTGATGCAGGACTGATCAAATTCATAGGTACTACCGAGATTTCATTAATTGTAGATTACCGCGCTAAGATTATCAGTTTTGTTATTAATGGGGTTTTTAACGATGGCGGTAAAGAGCGTATGTTTGGATGGGGTCGATTAGACAATAACATGGGCGCTGTAAGCACAAATAAAATTAATATTGGAGCTATAAGGACTGGTGGTGGATTAAGGGCTGACAATGTTGTTAAAGCCTTTCGTTTTTATAACCGACCCCTTACGGTTACAGAATGTGTAGGAAATTACAGGAGTCAATTGAAACCATCAAATAATTAAAGTTAAATCATCTAAAAAATTAGATTGATATCTCAAGAAGAGGTGGACTAAAAGGATAAGATGAAAATTCTTAGCCTTTGCCTTCCGTGCGCTAGATAGAAGAGTCAGGAGGTTCCAGCTTTCGCTGGAATGACAACATTTATAGTTAATAAGGAGATTCCAGCCTTCGCTGGAATCAGAGGTGATTTGCCATGGAAATACTTACTGGGGTTCTATTTTAGTTCGATTCCGGCGAAGGCCGGAATCTCCTCTTCCTCCCCAAAACAACCCTTGTCATTCTCGCGAAAGCGAGAACCTCCACCAACAAATCTTACAAAATGGAATCTGAGAAGGCCGGAATCTCATTACCCACAGACAACCCTTATCATCCGGTAGCTATCGGATCTCGTGAAAGCCCAATGTCATTATTTAAGCCTTTATTTCCATTGCTACTTGCCATGTCGAGGATTATTATGCCTTTTTTGAAGTCTGAATTACATTCTTCGCTACTCTCTGAATGATAGAGTTCCTTAACTTAATGACCTTTGGCGCACGCGTTCCGCGTGTGCCATCCATCAATAGCCAATAGGTTTTGCAGTATTTATTACAAGGTTAAAATCACGCGCCAAAGGCGCGCGCCAGCGATGCACCCGCAAAAATCAATTTAATTGGATATCCTCACTGCTGGAAAGCCCTTTAAACTGAACCTCAATTTTCGGGTTTTCCTCGCCACTAAAATCTGAATCAATCAGAATTTTATGTGCTCCAGCAGAAACAGTAGGAAGCTTTTTTTGTAGTTTGAAAGAACCTTTAGGTTTCCCATTTTTATCATAAAAACGGATTGTTTCTGTACCATCCGAAACCAGACTTTCACCTGACGCTAATTCAACCGGGAATAAAAGTTCCATGTAATTGTCGATTTGCATTTTAATATTTTTTACGCTGCCCTTTTCGCCTGTGATCTGCATCCTGAATTGTAAAGGCTGCTCCTTCCATTTGTATTGCAAATTCCAAGTGGTGTGCGTAGGTTCACCGGGCTGACGTTCAAACTTTTCTCTGGTAAATACCGGCGACATCGCATATTGATGCAAGGTCCATTTTCCTTCCGACCGCTTTTCGAGATGGAATTCATTCTTAGGATTTTTTAGCTGCTCTTGTTGCGCCTGAGTAAAAGCATTACCATTACGGGCCATTTCCCATTCTCGGATTGCATCAAGCAATTGATTGGTCTGGCTGTTTTTTCTCAAAGCTGCAGGTCGTGCAACCATCGCAAATCCGGCATTGTATCCTGCGGCTCTCGATAGCATCCATTCCATCTCCGAAAGGGTAGTATTTTCTGCCAAAAGATACCATCCCAGCATATGGGGCATATAATTTCGGTCAAATAATCCCTGATTATCGATACGATATTGTTGCATACTTTCTTTAAACCCACCATACCAGGGCTCTCCCCAATTATAATAAGATCCTATATGCCAGTAAAATGTTTTACTCAGACTGGTACCAATTATAAAATCGTGTTTTACCTGGTCATAAACATCTTTTGCAAATAGTTCAAGCGCATAATCGCCTTGTCCGGAGGCGAGAGCTCCTTCATGCCCATCAAGGTCAAGATGATCTACACCGGTCTCATTCATCAGATTGGCAATATTTGTTGCTATTTCTCTTTGCATATCAAGATTAGGAAAGAACACATTGTAAGAATGATCTAATAATTTCCCAACCTGATCTCCAGCCTGGTGAGCTGTTCTCGTGGTGCCAAAAGCCCCACGCTGGCAATCTAGTAGCAAATAAGGCGCAGTACTACTCACAGATTTATAGCGTATCAATTCAGATCCGATTTTTACAGTATGCAGGTTATTCCCTTTTTCATCATTAAAATACTCAGGGGATATTACCTCGATAGTATTTTGATCAGCATCTACATTTCTGTTTAGCGTAGAAGTGCCGGTGAAACTAAGCCGATTATCAGGTACAGGCGAAACATAAGGATCATTGGTATTAATGAAATTTGTGAGGGTGTGCATCCCAAGAAATAACCCGGCCGCATGCGCTTTGTCCACGCAGTTTTTTAAACCATTCTTTCCATTGGGAAATTGTTCAGGATTTAAAACAAATTTACCCCAGCTTTTAAATGGCCCTTCATGATACAGAGAAACGAGTCCGGCACGTTTAGTGTACCCAATCATCTCGTCAATATCTTTTTCCCCGTAGGATGAGATCATATAGGATTTACCATACACATTTGATTTTTTAAACCAAACCCCATTAACTTTTGGGCGGGGAAGGTTTTCGGCTATTTCAATTTGCTCCAGCCGGTCGAAGGTTTGAGCTTCCTTACAGGAAAAAACGGCAATTTTACTTCCTACAACCGTTTCGCCTTTCAATGCTTTTACGGGCATATTTTTATAAAGTCCTCCCCATGCATCCACAAAGCGATCACGGTCCCGGTTAATGGAATAGGCTTGCAATTTGCTGCCCCATTTTGCTGGAACTGCTGCAATGCCTCTCGCCCAGGTGCTGCCTTCCAGACTAGGATAATCGCCACCCAGTGTTTTAATATTTAAGACCTGAATTCCAAGGGATATTTCGCCATCGCGAACTACGCCAATAATCTCGCCTATAGTTTTACCGATTGTATTAGGGAATGGTCCCCAAATAATGGCATCGATTTTAATTGCAGGAACAGCCCTGATAATTTCCAGCAACAGGTGGGTGTTTTTATTTTCAACCCGCACATCGATAGTTACACCCGCTTCTTTATATCCAAGTGTCATTTTCTTCTGAGTTTTATCATAGCTCATTGATGATGGTTGAAAGCGCATGGACTTGCTTACCAATGTAATAAGCCCAGAAAGAGTGTCGGCAGAAAGATAATTTTTACCGCTAGCTGAATTGGACAATTCTGTCAGAGATCCCTGTTTGTTAATGCTCATTTTCAGTTCGCCTGAGATGAATGACACCTGGGCATTAGAGGATAGACTGAGGCATAGCAAACAGGTAAAAAGGATCAGATTTCTGGCTACATTTAGTTTAGAAAAAATCATATGTAAAATTTGGTTTCGCATTTTTATAAAAAATTAAATTAAGCTATTTTTTAGAAAGGAACTAATTCAGAAAGGAATCTTGTTAAATTAACCTGAGTTAATTATAAGGAAGGGTAAAAGGTGTCGTTTTAATTGATCTCATGAGGATCTGGAGCCGTATTATTTGATTTTTGAAACCAATACTTGTGTTTCATAGCCTAATTCAGTCTTTTCCTACGGAGTATTTCCGGCAAGGAATCCCCCTTTGGTCGGTGTTCTCACCGTACCAAGAACCATGTATGAAATGGTCGGTAACACCAACCGCAGGGAAATGCATTGTCATTCTGGCAAAGGCCAGAACCTCCTTCGGCAAGGTTTATTTTACCCGGAGCTGTTTTTCATCGGGACTGGCTTCCGCTAA
>JAURKO010000138.1 GCA_030831705.1 Daejeonella sp.
CGTTTGTCATCCGATAAAATTGGTTTCTGCGAAGGCAAAATGCTGTTATTTAAGAGTCGGGAGGTTCCAGCTTTCGCTGGAATGACAAAAATTTTTGGTTAAAAAGGAGATTCCAGCCTTCGCTGGAATCGACCAACTCCCCAATAATGCTTATCATCCGATATCTATTGGATCCCACCAAGACGGGAACCTCCTGTAACCCATCACTATCACAGAATTTCTTGGCAACACAGCGGGGAACCTCCCGCAAAACCCTAATAAATTAACCTATCCCTTCTTGGGGCTATGTTTACTCGGCATTTTAGGTGCTTTGGTTTTGCCCTGAACCATAGAGTTTATATTTCCTTTATTCATAGTGGCTTGTTTATTGTCAGTTTGATAAGACATCTGGCCTCCACTATTGGAAATACCCCTTGATTGCAGTGTTTCCTTTTTAGTATGTACTGATTGATTTCCTTTTGAACTGCCCTGCTGGTTCTCATTGGATTTGTTTTTCATTGGTGTTTTCATAGTACCCTCCTGATTTTATAAGGCTGTGCCAAATGTTCACAATTCGCCTTGTAAACAAGGTACGTATAAAAAATCTGGTAAAAAATGACTTCGGTTATAACCAGTTTTTCTTTTTGAAAAAGATCAAAGTAATAACCGAAGATAAAACCATCAATGCTATGGCGAATAGGTAACCATAATCCCAGACGAGTTCCGGCATAATCTTAAAATTCATGCCATACAGGCTTGCAATCAGTGTAGGTGGCATAAAGGCAACAGTCGCAACTGTAAAAATTTTAATAATTCGGTTCTGCTCTATATTTACCAAACCCATAAAGGTGTTTTGAAGGTATTCTAGACGCTCGAAGGCAAATTTGTTGTGCTCAATCAGTGAGCCAATATCCTTGATCATGATTCGCAGTACAGGCATATACTCCTCAGGGAATAAACTGCTTTTCATCAAGGATGATACCAGGCGCTGCTTATCCACAATGTTTTCGCGCATCAGAATGTTATAGTTCTGGAAAGATGCAATTTTTAGGAGTATCTCTTCATCTGAGCGCTTTCTGTTTAGGGTTAATTTCTTGTTCAGATCGGCAATGTCTTTTGCTAGACCTTCAATAATGTCGGCATCCTGTTCAATCCCTGTTTCAAGGATAGTGAGCAGAATATGATATCCATTCGTGAAAGCTCCTGGATTGGATTTGATTTTTTTTACTGATTCTCCGAAAGTCTTTAAATCATCATCCCGGTAGGTAAATAGAATTCCCTTTTCCAGGATGATAGAAACCGGACAATAATCAAATTCCTGCTGTTTTAGGGATAAAAAATTGGAGTTGATGATCAGCTCATCGTCCAGTTCATTAAATCGGGAAGAACTTTCAATCTCAGAGGATTCTTCCACTGAGGAGTATTTGATATCAAAATAAGTTTCAATTGTTACTTTTTCTTCAACGGTGGAATTTTGTAAATCTACCCAAACAAGGTCGTTAAGTGGGATTGTACGCAATAAGCTGATGTCGCTTTCTTTTGCCAGTCTCTGCTCTTTCTTGTAGTATATCCGTAGCATAACCTCTGTTTAGGGTAAAATTGAATTTAGTAACTTTGCAAAAATAATGTTTTGGGAACACCTTTAGATTACGGATATAAGAATTATAATCATTACGGCGCTTATCTTAAAAATAAGTACGATGGGCAGCGCGTGTATAAAATTATTGCTGATGCCGGATTTACCTGTCCGAACCGTGACGGTAGCAAAGGTTATGGTGGTTGTACTTATTGTAACGTAGATTCTTTCACTCCCGAGCTTTCCCGTAAACTTCCAACCATTCGCGAACAGATCGAGCAGGGTATGGAAAGGGCCTATAAAAACTATAAAGCTGAAAAGTTTATCATTTATTTTCAGCCCAATACGAATACCTATGCTCCTACTCATTATCTCAAAATGCTTTATGATGAGGCTCTGAGTATAAATACAGAGAGTATTGTCGGGTTGTCAGTTGGAACCCGCCCCGATTGTATTGATTTTGAGAAGCTGGCCTTGCTTGAGAGTTATGCCGATAGATTTGATGTTGATCTCGAAATGGGAATGGAATCGATCTATGATCATACGCTGCTACAAATTAACAGGGGATGTACCCACCAGGAATTCCTGAATGCGATTCAACTTGCGAATAACACAAAGATTGATATCTGTGTTCACACCATATTTGGCTTCCCATGGGAAACTCATGAAATGATGTTGCGTTATGCGGATGAGATCAACAGGTACCCGCAGATCAAATTTGTTAAGCTGCATCATCTGCACATAGTAAAAGGCTCTATCATGGGTTCAAGATATGCCCGTGATCCTTTCAAAGTATTTACAATTGATGAATACACCGATTTTATTGCCGAGTTTATTCCTTTATTGAGACCGGATATTGTACTGCAAAGGCTATTTGGCCTCGCCGATTTCGATTTGCTCATTGCTCCAAACTGGGGAATGAAAAAATCACAGATCCAGAGTTATATTGATAAGCGTCTTGAAGCAAAGGGGGTGGTGCAAGGGAGTGCTTATATAGGTGCATCGGCTCTGGTGGTTTGATTTTATAATGGATTATTTATCGGCAATATGGAGCTAAAGCACCAGAATTTGTTCTATTCTGTTTTTTTAGGTTTTGGGCTGAAGCCCGACTTGATGACCGGTTAATTTACCCGGAGCTAAAGCACCGGGCTATTTAGCAATTCTGCCCTTCATAATGTCTTTTTGCAGTATTTTTCATAAAAAATGCCACTTTATTCTCACTATTACTTTCATTTCAACTAAAATTTCATTATTAAGTCTATAATTCGACTATAATTTATGATATTATTTATAATATTTTAAATTTTACTCTATTTATAGCTTATTTTATCTGTTAAAATCCTATTTTTTATTATAAAATTATTAAAAATTTAAATTTTATTAAAAAAGTATCAGAATAATCTTAATTTTAATCGAAATGATTATACATTTGTATCAAATACTTAAAATATTGTCTTATTATTTATAAAATTTATCATGAAAGTCGGATTAAAACAAATTTTACCTTTTTTGGTTCTTGCTATCATAGCTGTAGCTGCAGTTTTTGTTCCTTCTCTTCCGGATTTTCCCGATACCGGTAAGTATAGTGGAGCTGATATCGCCTGGTTGCTTGTTGCTACAGCTCTGGTTTTTCTGATGACACCTGGTTTAGCATTTTTTTATGGTGGAATGGTTCATCGTAAAAACGTGATTTCAACAATGATCAAGAGTGTAGTTGCTGCAGGTGTTGTAAGTATACTTTGGGTGACCGTTGGATTCAGTCTTTCTTTTGGGGAGAGTCTTGGTGGTATTATTGGAGATCCAAGAACTTTTATTTTCTTTCAGGGTGTTAACTCAGGCGAACCCTGGAGTCTGGCACCAACTATACCTTTAACACTTTTTGCACTCTTCCAATTGATGTTCGCTATAATAACCCCTGGTTTGGTAGTTGGAGCAGTTGCTGAGCGTATACGCTTTACCTCATATATTTTATTTATTGTTCTTTTTAGTTTGCTGGTTTATGCACCGATCGCGCATTGGGTATGGCATCCTGATGGGTTTTTGTTTAAAATGGGCGGACTTGATTTTGCCGGAGGTGCGGTAGTTCACATCTCTGCAGGTATGGCCGCTTTGGCAGGAGCACTGGTTTTGAAGCGCAGGCAAACTCATATTAACGGACAAGAAGTTCCGCCGGCAAATATTCCTTATGTATTGATAGGAACTGGTCTATTATGGTTTGGATGGTTTGGATTTAATGCTGGTTCTGCACTGGGAGCTAATGCGCTGGCTGTATCTGCTTTTGCAACAACTAATGTTTCAGGTGCTGCCGGAGGATTATCATGGATGTTCTTCGATGTAGTGAGAGGGAAAAAGCCATCTGTACTTGGCTTTTGTATTGGGGCTGTCGTCGGACTTGCAGCTGTTACTCCTGGAGCAGGATTTGTCGGAATCCCACAGAGTATTTTCATAGGATTTGTTGCAGCGATAATTTCTAACCTTGCAGTTTACTGGAAATCAAAAACTACGTTGGATGATACTCTTGATGTATTCCCTTGTCATGGAGTTGGTGGTATTGTAGGTTTAATATTAACCGGATTACTAGCTACAAAAACTGTTAATCCTGCAGGTTCTGATGGGTGGTTCTACGGAAATCACGAGTTTTTCTTTACCCAACTTAAATTAGTTGCAATCACAGTTTCCTATAGTTTTATTGTTTCTTATGGAATCTTCAAATTTATTAACTTATTACAGCCAATGCGTGTTAGCTCTGAAGAAGAGGAAGAAGGACTTGATTCAACTCAGCATAATGAAAAATACACTCAAGGCACACTCTTGGTGAGCAGCAATGGATTTATCTATGAAAAGGAAGTTGAGGAAGAAACAGAAGAAGACATGGAGAATATAAGGCAGATCGCTATCGAACACTTGAAACTAAAATCATCATAAACTACTCATAATGCTTCAAAAAAACCATTGTCTAAAAACAATGGTTTTTTTGTTTATTGTACAAGCTTATTTGCGCAAGCCGAACTTGCAAACGCTTCAGGCTTTGCTTTAAAAACAAAACCCATACTCAAAATATATCCCATGGCTTCATGTAGGGCCATATTTGATTTGAAATTTGGGTTCGTGTTGATATCTGCATGAACTTCTAGATCGACATCATAAAGATCTAGCAAATCGCAAAGAGAATAGGCACATTCGATTGATTTCTGGACTTCAGAGAGCATCCGCTCTTTGATCCCCATTTTCAGGGAAGATCGTTCTTGGTGGATGTACATAAATCCACCTTTCTTTTCTCTTAAGAATACGATGACAGTTGCGAAGTCGATGATTGATCCTTTGACCTGGGAATCGGTGCCAATACAAACTTTCAATTTATTACCTAGCGCAGATTCGCGTTCGATCGCATGCTCAACTTCTTCAAGGATCGGACTCTCGATAGTTTCTCCATTAAATTTCTTCCAAGTCATAAATTTTTATTCAATATTGAATTTTTATTTAAACCGGTGTAAAACAGGAAATTGCAATACAATTAAAGATAGTAGATAATCTATCAATTTATTGACGTAGGTATGTTATTTATTTGTTAACATATTAACAATGAGGAGGTAGTGCCTTTTGGACTCTGGCCGGTCCTCTGGCAGATTATCTCAGCAACAAGCTTTGTAGTAGTTCATGGCAAGGTATTCTCGCCAAGCATAAGTAAATACAACTTAGAATTTGCCCTCTCTGGTTGGCGTTGCCACCAACCAGAGAGGGCATAATATTAGTCAGTCAGTTTTTTATACCGCAAGCGGTGAGGAGTAATATCTCCTGTGCGTTTCTTTCTGTTCTCTTCGTATTCAGAATAATTTCCTTCGAAATAGTAAACCTGTGAATTACCCTCAAAAGCCAGAATATGAGTACAAACCCTGTCTAAAAACCACCGGTCGTGAGAAATGATTACTGCACAACCACCAAAATTCTCTAATCCTTCTTCAAGCGCTCTCAATGTGTTCACATCAATATCGTTAGTAGGCTCATCCAGTAATAATACATTGGAGCTTTTCTTGAGGGTAATGGCAAGGTGAACCCGGTTTCTTTCTCCACCGGATAATACACCAACCTTTTTTTGCTGATCTGCTCCGTTAAAATTGAATTTTGAAACATATGCCCTTGAGTTTACAGGCCTGTTTCCAAGTAGAATAGTTTCATTACCATCGGTGATGTTTTCCCATACTGATTTTTCGGGATTCAGGTCATCATGATTCTGATCGACATAGCCCAAAGCTACCGTCGGACCAACTCTGAAGGAGCCTGCATCCGGTTGATCTTGGCCAGTAATTAAGCGAAATAAAGTTGTTTTTCCGGCTCCATTTGGACCAATTATTCCAACAATACCAGCAGGAGGTAATGAAAAACTCAGATTATCAAATAGAATTTTATCCCCAAAGGCTTTAGTTACATTCTGAGCCTCAATGACAAGGTTGCCAAGTCTTGGTCCTGGAGGGATGAATAATTCTAATTTATCTTCACGTTCTTTAGTGTCTTCAGAAGCTAGTTTCTCATAATTGGATAAACGTGCTTTTGATTTGGCATGACGTGCCTTTGGAGCCATACGTACCCATTCCAATTCTCTTTCCAGCGTCTTCTGACGTTTACTTTCAGTTTTTTCTTCAGATTCCAGACGCTTGGATTTTTGTTCAAGCCAGGATGAATAATTCCCTTTCCATGGGATTCCTTCTCCTCGGTCAAGTTCAAGAATCCATCCTGCCACATTATCCAAGAAATATCTGTCGTGGGTAACCGCAATTACAGTTCCCTTATATAGTTTCAAGTGCTGTTCTAACCAGTCTATGCTTTCCGCATCGAGGTGATTGGTTGGCTCATCAAGCAAAAGCACATCCGGTTCCTGAAGCAGCAAACGACATAATGCTACGCGTCTGCGTTCGCCACCTGACAATATGGCAATTTTGGTTTCAGGTTCCGGACAACGTAAGGCGTCCATTGCCCGCTCCAGTTTGCTATCTAGTTCCCATGCCCCGCATGCATCAATTTGATCCTGTAATTCGCCTTGCCTGGCAAGTAGTTTATCCATCTCGTCAGCATTCTCATAAACCTCTGGAAGACCGAATTTTTCATTAATTTCCTCATACTCTTTTAGGATGGCAGTGGTTGAAGCAACTCCTTCCTCCACAACTTCCTTGACCGTCTTATCAGGGTCTAAAATAGGTTCTTGGGCTAAATAACCCACTGTATAACCAGGAGCAAAGACAACTTCACCTTGGTAGGATTTGTCTAATCCTGCAATAATTTTCAGTACGGATGACTTACCGGAACCATTCAATCCGATTACCCCGATCTTCGCTCCGTAGAAAAAGGATAGATAGATATTTTTGAGAACTTGCTTCTGTGGTGGGTAAATCTTATTTACCCCCGCCATAGAAAATATTATTTTTTCGTCTGACATTTGTATTTTAATTGTATCTCAAATATCGGATTTTAGTCAGAGACATGTAAACTTTATTATGTCTTTCTATCGTAAAACCTTTTTAACTGAAATGGCGTAATTGTTGATAACTTGTTGCTAAAGCAAGAGGTCTATTAATCCATTTTATTAATAGCTTAGGGCATTAAATCTTACAGAAAGGTATACTTATGGAAGCGAAATTTTCTCCACGCGTCAAAGACGTAATATCATATAGCAGAGAAGAAGCTCTGCGTCTAGGCCATGACTATATTGGCACAGAACATTTATTGCTGGGACTTATCCGGGAAGGAGATGGTATGGCAATAAAAATTTTAAAAGGTTTAGGGGTTGATACTGCACGTTTGCGCAAATCTGTGGAGGATTCTGTGAAAGGTACATCCAGTACAACTGTAAATCTTGGAAACATACCATTAACAAAGCAGGCTGAAAAAGTATTAAAAATTACATACTTAGAGGCTAAAATATTTAAAAGTGACATTATTGGTACTGAGCATTTGCTCTTATCTATTCTAAGAGATGAGGACAATATTGCCTCACAGATATTGCAACAGTATAATGTGAACTACGATATTTTTAAAGCAGAAGTAGAAAATAATAAGGAAGGTTTCCGTGATGAAGCTCCGGGTTCACCTGCCGGAGATGATGATTTCAGAGAGGATGAAAGTTTCAGTCAGCCGAAAAAGGTATCTGACATTAAGTCAAAAACTCCTGTTCTTGATAATTTCGGTCGGGATCTGACTCGTGCCGCCGAGGATGGTAAATTGGATCCAATTGTTGGTCGTGAAAAAGAAATTGAACGGGTATCCCAAATCTTATCCCGTCGTAAAAAAAATAATCCAATACTTATTGGTGAACCAGGTGTCGGTAAATCTGCTATTGCAGAAGGACTTGCTCTCCGAATTGTTCAACGTAAAGTGTCACGGGTTTTATTTAACAAAAGGGTAGTTACCCTGGATCTTGCATCTTTGGTTGCGGGTACAAAATAC
>JAURKO010000139.1 GCA_030831705.1 Daejeonella sp.
CCCCATATGAAAATCGGCAAACCATAACTGATTGTTTGAAGCATGCTTCCAGGCACTTAGTGCCGTTTTACCAATATTATTTTTATATTTTGCAGATAAAAGATCTTCAAAAACCTTATCGGGTGTTTGGGGATTGTATAATAATCTTCCCCAGCTTGCATACCATAACCACTGACGCTGAAAATGATATTGCCAGTTTTTAAAACTGCCTTCTTTACTCATAAAGTCCATGGCCGGAATAAAAACCTCGCTGCCAAGAAAACAACCACCAACATAACTATCACCATTATTTTTTATAAAATCTCTTACAAAATCGGTTTGGCCCCAACGCAATAAATAAAAATCTTCGTTTCGCACAGTCCATATATACTTATACTTCTCAGGTAATGGGTTTTTGTATTTGTCCGAAATTTTCCCTCCATGCACTATAAATAATTTAGGGGATGAATGACCGTGACTCCAGTTGTATTTAAATTCAACAAAAGCAGGATTTGTAATATCTAAACCTTCAATTTGTTCTCTGGTTGCCCAATCATTTTCTTCGCTGGTACTACCACCACTTCCTTCATTGGCAGACAATGGAGCCCTGTAAACAAATTTAATTTTTCGATTAGCTTCCTTCATACCTGCAAATATGGTACGATCTAACCAGGCCCTTCTTTGTTCAGGGTTTTGCCCACCCATTCTTTCACCTAATGTTATTCCTAATCCGTCTAGGCCAGGATACTCATTAATAACCTGTGTAATTATCTCCTTTGTATAGCGCTCTATAATTTTTGACGTATCTCCTGCACCAAAATGAGAAGGTCTTGCATTATAACTCATTAAATTATTTGCTGCCGCAAAAGAAGGGGAAACAAATGTATTCCAGTGAATTAGGTATGTTTCTATACCTCGTTCATGGGCCATGTCAAATAATTTTGTCCAAAAGTGTTTCCAAGAAAGCATTTCAATGTCGGTAAAAGAAGTAGATTCTGGAAAATTCTTAGGTTTAACCATATAGTGAAACGGATGAAGGCTCCAAAGTGATAATACGTTAAATCGATTCTGAGCCATCATATCCAAAAAAGCTTCCCAAAATTTCAAATCTCTCACCACATTATCCTGCTGCGTTAAACAAAAGTTTTGCCGGTACGCCATCCAAGGTAAATTGAATTTAATGGCACGGAACTCAAAACGGGGTTCTTCTTTTTTATCTGTAACCTGAAAAAGAGTTTTTCCTGCGGATAACTGCTCCTTAACATCTAAAACTCCATACAATGCGCCATTAGCATCTGCTCCCACAACAACAACCTGCTTGCCGTAATGCCTTATAATATACCCTCCGGGTTTTAAGTCATTAGAAGAAGTATTTCTAAACTGCATGATTTTTTTTTCATCTTCCTGCAAAAGGATTACCAAGTCTGCTTTGGAGCTATACTGTTTCACGGAAGATAATACCAAGATATTTGGCCTCATTACCATTTTACTTATCTGCAGCAAGGCATAGTCAATAACCTTACTGTCCCTTATTTTAAGGGCATCAGCGAATGAAACGAAACAAGAAAAAACACACGCTATCAAAAAAAATGATTGAATAAGTTTTTTTACCATGATTACTTTGTTAATACTTTAATTAATTTCTTAAAACTATCTGTATCTATATGTCTTGTTTCTGGGAATATAAATTTGATGAGATACCAATTCTCAGTAAACGATTTACGATTCCCGGGACCAATCAGCTCCCATGGGCCTATGGGTTCTATTTCTGTCATTTGGGTTCCATTGTACCAAACAGAAGCATTGGCTGCTGTAACATCGCCGTACTGACGATCATGAAAAACATTAAATTTTTTAATGAAGAGCTGATTAGTGGTTGATGCATAAGCCATCCATCCTGGGTCGTCCACATCCATTTCAAGTTTTGGTTTTTGTGGCGGACCCTTTATAATAAGCAAATCATCTTTTACAAAAATATTAGTATCTGAAGGAAACATATTAATTGTGTCTCTATTCATAAACATAATATACTTTTTAGGGAATCGGTTCATCGGGTTAACGGGTATAACACAAATACCATTACCTACAACAAAAGTTCTGCCCCAAAAGCTAGCCTTAATACTTTTGCTTGACGTATTTACGATAGTTTGTGTTACCGAAAGACGAGAAGTAATTGAATCCAAAACAAAATCTCGTATCAGGTATATTTCTGTAAAAGTGTCAGTTTGGCTGGTAAGTCTTGCGGAAAATCGGCCAGTAGTGGAAAAATTCCATTTACCAAAGAAAAATAAATCTGTATTAGGCTTTGTTCTTGAAGGTCCAATATCAAACCTGCCACCGGCCAAGTGACCGTTGATACGTGGCATTTGGGGTGTACTTACCCAACGATTTTGTAAACTGTCTTCATACATGATATTGATACCATTTAAGGAATAGCTAATGACACGACCACCTGCATTAGGTTCCAGAATTACAGTAGTAGTTTTATTCTTTAGTTCTATGCAACTATCATAACCGTAAGCAGAAATATAAGATACTCCAGTTTGTGCTGAAAGAAAATTACTAAAAAACATTAAGCAGATTAGTAAATAAAATACTGTAAAACCATTTATCTTTTGCATTGACTCACCATTATACTTTTAGTTATTTATTCATCAATAACAATTACTAAGCTATTTAAATTCAATATCCCATGTAGTTTCCGCATCAACTATAAAATTATTGCGTTCGCCAAAAGTCTTTTTCCCATTAATAATGATATTTTCAAATCTAAGTTTGAAAACAGGATGCTTTTTATCATGACCCATTATGAGGCTGGGTATTTTTTGCTCTCCATACATTTCAATATTACGGAAAACCATATTACTTATACTGCCGCTTTCTGCATCCCATTGCCCCCATCGGTTTGGCTTTGTTATTAAGTGAAAAATGCGCCAATTTGAATTATCAATCCTGATATCTTCAAAGAGAAAGTTTGTTTTGTGACCTTTACCGCCATGAATAGCGCAAATCACTGATTCGTTTTCATTATCCCATTCATGCTCCACCCGTATAACTTCGATATCGTACACATGGCAATTGCTGTAATCATTTGTACCATTCCATCCTAATTGTAATGGAGCGCCGTTCTCCATTTGCCAGATAACGCAACGCCTCGCTGTTGTGTTATTTTGATAGAGCTTAATAGCATCATCATTTACTTTAAAGAAACAATTTTCTATCAATGCATCTTCACCTGTGGAAACACCATCGGTGCTGAACCACCAGCCCATCATTTTTACATTATTAATATGATGACCACTGCCACTGGCAACAATCATAAATCTTGGCCCATGAATAATGGTAATTCCTTCAATTAAAATATTTACTCCATTTCGTAGGTGAATCATGTGATCGGCAGTACGGGCAGGATAATCTTCTCCACTTAATATGCCTCTTCCACAAATGGTAATATTATGTGAATTCTCACTAAAAAACTGTCCTTTAACATACGCACTACCATGGAGATAAACTTTTTTACCAGGAGGAACAATATACCTAGACCCTATTTCGTGGAGGCCAGGACCAAAATATATCACTGAGCTATCCTCTGGATCCGGTACATTTTTTTCGAGTTCATTGGCAAAAATGAGTAAAGGATGTTCTATTCTCTTCCCGGATTGAAACTCTATTGAATACTGTCCCGCTTTACTAATACAGAAGCTTACAGTATTGGTATCCTCCATTAAATGTATACCTGGATTTCGGGGCAATAACTTTGCCGATTGCCTATGCTTTGTGAAGTTAAAAACTTTAACAGTTACATTACCACTGAAAGAAAAATTTACCCATGCGGTTGTTTTACAATTATTGGTATAATGTAAAGCGTCCATGCTGTAAACAAATGCCTGATGCATTTTACCATCCTGCCATAATTCCACTTTATACTCATTCGATGGATGGAGAAACTTATTGCCGGCAACCATATTATGTGTTGATGCATAAGTTACCACTTCTGCATTTACAGACATTATAGACAAAATAAATATCAAAAAGAATATTTGTTTCATCTTGACATCGTTTGTATTTTTTTCTTTGCTGCAGTAAGAATTATTTTACCGTCAGTAATAACCATAGGCTCAATACACAAATGAGGCTCAGCATACTTTTCAGAACTATGATAGGCCATAAAAAGTTTACCATTTTTTCCTGCAAATACCTGATTACTAAAAATTACTTGTGTAGGAGGTGCAAAAGCATTCTTATGGGGATAGGGCATATCCAATTCATCATTTGCTTCCGCCTCTTTAAAGGAATACAATGGCGTATCTGTTACAAACTCCCATTTCCCCATTGGAGATGAGGATTTCATATATTTGATCTCAACTAAATAGCCGCCAAAAAATTGTGAAAGCAGCATAAAATAACTGTTTACATTTTTAAATACAAATGGCGCATCGGAAAAACGGAACTTCTCATTTAATATGCCTTTGCTTATAATTTCTTTTGGCTCACTTAACAAAGATGCCTTTGCAATATTCAAGGGAGCAGCATAGAATAATCCATCTTTATCAAAAAAGACAAACACATCAGATCCATCTACCAGTAAACTGGCATTACTGCCATCAAACAAAGGCTTCTCAGGATTTAAAATTGTATAAGGACCGCTTATTCTATCAGCCATTGCTATTCCAAAACCCAATTGTTTATATGGTCGCAACGCATCATTACGGCAATTGAAGGTGAGGTAATATTTATTTTCAATTTTATGCAGCTCCGGGGCTGACCAAACATCTTTATACCAAGCTGAGTCAGGAAAAGTACTTCTTCGCATTAAGTATTTCTCTTCCTGCCAGTTGACCATATCACTCGAACTATATAGTACAATTCCACGCTTGGGCCATGAGGTATTAGTATATTCAGTTGCAGTAAGATAATACTTGTTATTCTCATAATAAATATGGAAATCTTTCTGCCCGTAGGATCCCAGTCCATTTCGGATAGGATTTTCCCAGCTTTTGAGAACGTTATTTACCTTTGGTTCAGCTTTATCTTTTTTTGTAACAATGAATTTTACATTTGATGCTGTAACCGGATTAACTTCTATTCTACCCTGATCTGGATTTTTTAAATATACGCCATTAATAGATACATTATCAAACAGTACATCACTCACTTTACTAATAGAATCAGCACCGTTCAACACACTCAATCTTTTCATCGGTTGTCTATTGCTGGTAGTAACGGTAATATTTCTGAAAATGATTTTAGATATTTTTCCAAGTGTATCCGCTTTTGCCCATCGGTTTTTAGCAATCTGTAGACTTACTAATTTCCAATCGGCATTTTCCACTCTTATGTCCTCAAATAAATAATGCGACATATGGCCACTACCTCCATGTATGGCACAAAAGACTGCTTCATTGGGATTATCCCATTTATGGTCAACACGGATAATATCACAGTCCTTCACTACAAATCCACTGTTATCACTATTCATGTTCCAACTTATCTGAAAGGGTGCCCCGTTTTCCATTTGCCAAATGGTAGTACGATAAACTTTGTTGCCACTGCGGTATAATTTGATGGCATCATCATTACATTTCAGAAAACAATCTTCCGTTAGTCCGTCCTCTCCAAATGAAAAACCATCCGTATTAAACCACCACCCCAATCCCTTTACATTATTGGCATGAGTACGTTTTCCGCTTGTAGTAATATAATATCCCGGTGCATCTACCATTGTAAACCCTTCAAAATATAAATCAGTTGACTGATTACCAGGAAAATAAATAAGCTTACCGTGTGTATGCCCAAACCTTCGACCACTGATAATGCCACGGCCGACAATTTTTGCATTAGAAGCATTGTTGCCAATAACATGTGCGCTCAAAACAGCACCACCTGCAACATATAAAGTTTGATTGGGTTTCATGAAAACGGTATCCACCTTATCGTGATAACCCGGGCCATAATAGAGTACATTTTCATCGTCGGGACTAGGAATACTTTTTTCTAAAGGGTTTGCAAATATTAATAATGGATAGGTTTGGTCCTTATCAAATTCTACTGCAATATTGCGTGGTTTATCCAGTTCGAATGATATGGTGTTTTTATCAACATTTGTTTTGATATTATACGATGAAGGCAATATATCACACCGTTTGAAAGTGCCGTTTAACTGAGTAACAGTAATTTTTATCTTGCCAGAAAAAGAAAATATTGTATAGGCCGTATTCTTACTTCTATTCTTCTCGGGAAACTGGGCGTCGCTTACGTACACATAACTTTCTTCGGTTTTATTACTCTGTGTAATGGTAATTTTATACTGTTTAGATGCCGGCATTTGTGAGGGAGCCGGGTAAGTGATTACTTCTGCATCAACTCTTATAGGAGAATAAAAAACAAATGCAAAAGTTATAAAATATAGTATGTTTTGTCTCATTTTGTATTTAACATGAATTAAATCATTTAATACTTGCTTATCATTTTTTATTCATATCACTCACGCCTAATAATCATCAAAAGGTAGTGTCTCAAAATCAGTTGTATTAACCCATCCTGTTTTGATCTTTTCGCCTTTCATAAACCGTTCATAAAATCCATTGACAACAGCACTAGGATATTGTTCATAAATATGACCATATCCAAACATTCGGTAATCCCCCTCAGCTTTCAGCTTTGCCTCCATTTCGTTTTTCATAGAAACAAGCATCATTTTGTAAGATGGGTTATTGATTAGATTATTCATGCAATCAGGGTCTTTCCTTACATCATACAGTTCTTCACTTACCCGGTGCCCAAAGCATAGTTTCCAGTATTTTTTTTCCACACCAATTCTCCGTTGATTTAAAATAAATGTTTTTGTAACACTACCATCTGTATTCAAATAACCGGTTTCAGGATTGCACACTGGCCATCTATCTGGTTCATAATTCTTCAAATACAACATTCCATTTTTATGGATACCACGTATGGGATAACCAACATCATGAGGTCTACCCAAGTCGTGCCGCTCTTGACCCACTAAAACATAGTCTCTTGTAGTTTCTACCTGGCCATTCTTAGTACTATTGAAAATATTGAATATGGGTTTACCTGCAAACGGATGCATACCGCTTTGCTTCTGCGTAATACCTGCTGCTTGTAAAAATGTAGGTGCCAAATCAATAAAACTAACATAATCATCAATTTTTCGTTTTGATGATTTTATTCCATTTTTCCACATAATAGCCATTGGAATATGATTGGAATTTTCATACTGATTTCCCTTTACTCTTGGGAAAGGCATACCATGGTCACTGGTGTAAACTATGATTGTATTCTCTAATTCACCGCTAGCTTCTAAAGCAGCTAATATTTGTTCAACCTGCTGGTCCATGTATTCAATTTCGAATGCGTAATCGAGCAAATCATTACGCACTGTATCAGTATCTGGAAAATAGCCTGGCACTTTATTAATTGACGCTGTCTTTTTATTTCCAAGTGAAGCTCCAGTTCCATATTCATAAGCCCTATGCGGTTCGTTAAACCCTATCCAAAAAAACCACGGATTATTTTTTTCTTTTTGAAGCGATAAATAACGTTCAAAATTTTTTACATAATCAATACGGCTAATTTCCTTGGTTGGTGGTATAAGACGAAAAGTGTCATAA
>JAURKO010000140.1 GCA_030831705.1 Daejeonella sp.
TTCGAGATTTTTTGCCGGAACTACTTTGGAGGAAAGGACTGAAATAAGCTATAAAAAACAGGTATTGCTTTACAAAATCAACTCCTATTGTCTCCTTTGCCCCTTCTTGATAAAGATAATCCTACCTTTTGAACTTCCTTGCATAGAACGGATTTTTATTGAAAAAAATAGCATAAAATTTTTGTCCAATTCAATAAGCTAGACAAATAACTATCATAGAGAAAAACTATACAACTATAAACATAATCAATAAGATTTATAATGGATATTGATGTACTTTTGGATAGGTATTAATATCTTAATGCCTGCAAGTTTAGCTTAATTCTAAAAATCTATATACTATGGAAAACAACCCATCCCAGGCCAAATGCCCATTCGGACATGGCTCATTAAAACCGAGCGCAGGTGGCGGAACAAGCAACCGCGATTGGTGGCCGAATCAGTTAAAACTGAATATTCTTCGTCAAAATTCTTCTTTATCCAACCCAATGGGCGATCATTTCAATTATGCTGAAGAGTTCAAAAGTCTGGATCTGGATGCTTTAAAGAAAGATATTTTTGATTTAATGACAGATTCTCAGGATTGGTGGCCTGCTGATTATGGGCATTATGGTCCGTTTTTCATTCGTATGGCATGGCATAGTGCCGGAACTTACCGTATCCAAGATGGACGTGGAGGAGGAGGATCAGGTACTCAGCGTTTTGCACCTCTAAATAGCTGGCCTGATAATGTGAGCCTAGATAAGGCCCGC
Organism: Daejeonella sp.; assembly: GCA_030831705.1. Lineage (GTDB taxonomy): Bacteria > Bacteroidota > Bacteroidia > Sphingobacteriales > Sphingobacteriaceae > Daejeonella. Next base: position 753 of record JAURKO010000140.1, read on the forward strand.
TTATTGCTTTGGCCGATTAAACAAAAATATGGCAAGAAAATTTCCTGGGCAGATTTAATGATTCTTACCGGCAATTGTGCTCTTGAATCAATGGGTCTTAAACCCTTCGGATTCGGTGGAGGACGTGAAGATGTTTGGGAACCTGAAGAGGATATATATTGGGGTTCTGAAAAAGAATGGTTGGCCGATCAACGTTATACAGGCGACCGTGAACTTGAAAATCCACTGGCCGCTGTTCAAATGGGATTGATTTATGTAAACCCGGAAGGCCCTAATGGTAATCCTGATCCAATTGCATCTGCACGTGATATTCGTGATACTTTTGGACGAATGGCGATGAATGATTATGAAACTGTTGCTCTAATTGCTGGTGGTCATACTTTCGGTAAAGCACATGGTGCTGCAGATCCAAATCAATACGTTGATGTAGCACCTGCTGCTGCAGGTATTGAAGAACAAAGTATGGGCTGGAAAAACACTTTTGGTACTGGTAAAGGGGTCGATACTATTAGCAGTGGATTGGAAGGTGCATGGTCAAATACACCAACTCAATGGAGTAATAACTATTTCGCGAACCTTTTTAGTTACGAATGGGAGTTAAGCAAAAGTCCTGCCGGAGCACAACAATGGATACCAAAAAATGGAATGGGTGCAGATTCTGTGCCTGATGCTCATGATTCATCAAAGCGTCATGCTCCAATCATGTTTACTACCGATCTTGCGCTGAGATTAGATCCTGCCTATGAGAAGGTTTCAAGACATTTTTATGAGAATCCGGATGAGTTTGCAGATGCGTTTGCAAAAGCATGGTATAAGCTTACTCACCGGGATATGGGACCTATCTCCCGTTACCTTGGCAATGATGTACCAGCAGAAACGCTCATCTGGCAAGATCCGATTCCTGCAGTTAGTCATCAGTTGATCGACAGTAATGACATCGCTGCATTAAAAGCTAAGATCCTGGCCTCAGGTTTATCAGTGTCGCAACTGGTTTCAACAGCATGGGCTTCAGCTTCAACCTTCCGTGGATCAGATAAGCGCGGTGGAGCTAATGGTGGCCGTATTCGTTTGGCCCCACAAAAATACTGGGAAGTGAATAACCCATCTCAACTTTCTCAGGTGCTTGATAAACTGGAAAGTATTCAACATGAATTTAACAATAGCCAGTCTGGTAAGAAAGCGGTTTCAATCGCTGATCTAATTGTTCTAGGTGGATGTGCAGGAATTGAAAAGGCCGCAAAAAATGCAGGCCATCAGGTTTCTGTTCCTTTCACTCCAGGTCGCAGTGATGCTTCTCAGGAACAAACTGATGTTGATTCTTTCGCAGTTCTTGAGCCAATTGCAGATGGATTCCGTAATTATCAGAAAGGTAGAGCAACTTCTTCTGCTGAAGAAATGTTGATTGATAAAGCACAACTACTAACTCTTACAGCTCCAGAAATGACTGTTCTTGTAGCTGGTATGCGTGTTTTAAACACAAACTTTGATCAGTCAAAGCATGGGGTCTTTACTGGCAATGCAGAAGCGCTAAGCAATGACTTCTTCTTGAATTTGCTCGATATGAATACTACATGGAAGGCAATTTCAGAATCTAAGCAATCTTTTGAAGGTCGCGATCGCGCTACAGGTGAAATCAAATGGACTGCTTCACGCGTCGATCTGATCTTCGGCTCAAACTCCGAACTCCGTGCAATTGCTGAAGTTTATGGATGTGCAGATGGCAAAGAGAAATTCGTAAAGGACTTTGTTGCAGCATGGACTAAAGTGATGAACCTGGACAGATTTGATCTGGTCTGATTCAATTTAATATAATGTAATAAAAAGGTGGTCAGGAAATGGGCCACCTTTTTTTATGACTATTTTCTTGTTGGTCATTATTTCAGATGAATAATAAATTTGTAACTAAATTATAGTTGCAAATTTAAATAACCTTTTATAGATTTGTAATAACCGCCAAATAATTAAATAAATAATTTGAGGCTGCTGATAAATATATTGGTTCGGTTAACAACACTGTTCCATTATGTCGAGAATTGAAAAGCTATTAAGAAGATTTTTGTCAACACCTAAAGATTTTACATGGGAAGAATCCCCCTTTGGTCGGTGTTGTCACCGTACCAAGAACCAGCTATCAAATGGTCGGTGATAACACCAACCAGAGGGAAAGAAATTATTGCCGGAAAAACGGGGAGATCGAGAAGGAAATTCAAAGACGATAAAAATAATATTATCTCCCTTCACAAACCTCATCCGTCCAACACAAAAAAGGATATATTATCTCTGACGTGATTAATCATCTGAAAATAAATGGACATATTGAAAATGAATGATATCTTACAATACAAGGAATACTTTGCATCAGTACGATTCAGTGCCCCTGATGAGGTATTTATCGGCAAAATTTTAGGCATTAATGACCTGATAAATTTCGAAGGGAATTCAGTCTCAGAATTAAAAAAAGCCTTCAAAGAAGCTGTAGACGATTACCTACAGACTTGTTTAAGGATTGGCAAAGTACCCGAAAAGACCTATAAAGGTAGTTTTAATGTTCGTGTCTCTCCGAAACTTCATCAGGAAGCTTCTACATTTGCAGCCATTCATAATATTACTTTAAATGAATTTGTCAAAACAGCGCTTTCACATGCGTTGAAGAAAAAAGAAGATTTCAGTCAAATTCTGGAAGAAAATAACAATAAGCTGGAAACCGCTTAGATACCTTTCGAAACATTAAACTAACTTGAGTTCGATATTAAACTATCCACAGATTAATATTTAACCACATAGATTGACATACATAATGCATAAAAGGAAACATAGATTGTAAACCACATAGATTGAAGCGAAGCTTCAAGGCTATCTGTACCTAAAATGCAGGTTAGAAGCAATAAAATGCTATGTTACCCTGCCAACTGGAAGGCAGGTATATGGTTTAAAAAATATTATTTCGAGTACACACAAAATTATTAATAAATGATCCAAGATCTCATTCACCAATACAATTTACTCCCCCACCCCGAAGGTGGTTATTTTAAAGAGACCTACCGATCAGTAGAAAGTATTCCAGCAAACGGATTACCATCAAGGTTTTCAACTGATCGGTCTTTAAGTACTGCCATATATTTCCTATTGCTTAAAGATCTATTTTCTGCCTTTCACCGCATCAAAAGTGATGAATGTTGGCATTTTTATGAGGGCGATAGTCTGAATGTACATGTTCTGCACCTTAATGGAGCCTATGAACTGATTCGATTGGGCAGAAACCGTGAACAGGGTGAAGTTTACCAGGCAATGGTACCTGCAGGTGCATGGTTCGCTTCAGAAACGACCGGAGAATATTCATTTGTTGGCTGTACCGTATCTCCAGGCTTTGACTTTTCGGATTTTGAACTGGCCAAAGCAGCTGAACTGATCTCAGAATATCCTGAATGTTCCCAATTAATTGAAAGACTTTGCCGTCAATAAATAATCTTTAAATTACTTTCAATTTACAAGCTGATTTAATTCATGAGAATTCTTTTATTTATCCTTTTTTCATTTATACTTCCATTAAGTGTATTTGCTCAAAAAAATGCCTCCAAATCAAAAAATATTCTGATTATTTATTCAGATGACCATAGTTATCATGCCTTAGGCGCCGCCGGAAACAAGGAAATTTCTACACCTAATCTTGATAAACTTGCTAAATCAGGACTGATGTTTACTCAGGCACATGTAATGGGTGGCCATCAGGGTGCAGTTTGTATTCCAAGCAGGGCTATGTTGCTAACAGGGCGCTACGTAAACAGATTGCCCGGCGATGGGAACATAATCCCAGATAGTATTGTAAGCCTTCCTGAAGTATTAAGAAAACAAGGATACAATACCTATCATACAGGTAAATGGCATAGCGATAAAGCATCTCATAGCCGAATGTTCAGTACAGGCGGGGATATATTTTTTGGCGGAATGCATTTTCCTAAGTTCGGCGGACAGGAACATCCTACAGTATCACTTTATGACAGTACAGGCGTTTATAGCGAAAGCCGTAAGCGGGTTAGTGATATTTACAGTACCACACTTTACGCAGACAATGCAGTACGCTTTTTGAGTAGCCAAACCGCAAAAACAAATCCATTCTTTTGTTATGTTGCATTCACTTCACCCCATGACCCAAGAACTCCTCCCGGGAAGTTTTCAACGATGTACAACCCAAAAAAAATTACATTACCGGCAAATTTTCTGATAAAACATCCCTTTGATAATGGCGATCTGAATGTAAGAGATGAACAATTACTACCTGTACCTCGTGATCCGGCGGCCATAAAAAAAGATATTGCCCTGTATTATGGAATGGTTAGTGAAATGGACGCGCAGGTTGGAAGGATTTTAGAAGCACTGGAGAAAAGTGGGTTGAAAGAAAATACATTAATCGTTTTTGCGGGTGATAACGGACTTGCTGTTGGTCAGCATGGCTTGTTAGGCAAACAAAATCTTTATGAGCATAGTATCAGAGTGCCCATGATCGTTTCAGGTCCGGGTGTGCCAGTAAACAA
>JAURKO010000141.1 GCA_030831705.1 Daejeonella sp.
ATACTCTTCTATCAGGTATTCTCCAACTAATCCGGCATGCCAAGAAGTTCCGCAGGCAACAATTATAATCCGGTCAATACTTTTTAGTTTTTCTGTATATTCTTTAATGCCGCCCAGCTGGACATAACCCTCGGCAGGATATATGCGACCTCTCATACAGTCTTTAATAGACCTCGGCTGTTCAAAAATCTCTTTAAGCATGAAATGGTCAAATCCCCCTTTTTCAAGCATTTCGAGTTTTAGCTCCAGTTCTTGAACGTAGGGAATTTGAATAGTATTGTCAATATTTTTTATCAATATTTCATCTCTATCAATAAAAGCAATTTCGTTATCATTCAGGTAAATCACGTTTTTAGTATATTCTATGATTGGGGAAGCATCAGAGGCAATAAAATATTCACCTTTTCCAACTCCAAGGACCATAGGGCTACCCTTGCGTGCAGCAATTAATTCATCAGGTTTATCCTGATCCATTATCACAATGGCATAAGCACCAATCACTTTATCGAGTGCAATTCTGACTGCCTCCCTAATGTCAAGGGCAGTCTGTGATTGGATATCTTCAATTAAATGTATCAGAACTTCAGTATCTGTATCACTATTAAAAATATGCCCTCTTGACAATAATGTTGCTTTCAGGCTGGAGTAGTTTTCTATAATTCCGTTGTGGATAATCGCAAGGCTACCATTACCAGATGTATGAGGATGTGAATTGCGGTCTGATGGTTCGCCATGTGTTGCCCAACGAGTATGGCCCATGCCCATAGTTCCATAAAGGTTTTTCCCTTCTACGGAACGCTTTAGATCGCTTACTTTTCCGGCTTTTTTATAGATATTCAGATTGCCATTCATAAGCGCCACTCCAGCGCTGTCATATCCTCTATACTCCAGTCTTTGGAGTCCTTTGATAATTATAGGCCAGGCATCACGATGTCCGATGTAACCAACAATTCCACACATAATTATAATTTAATTTAACGAAACTTAATATTTTAAAATCTCACACCTACCTGTCGATAGGCAGGGAAACATAGTTTTTAAACTTTGATTCTAGCTATGTGATTTACAAGCTATGTGTCCTTTAAAGCGAAGTTTAGGTCAATCCTATGTGGTTAGATATTGATCTTTAGACATCTTTATATCGAACTCACGTTAATTTAATAAAACTAATACTTTGCGGGAAGTAAATATGAATTTGATGGGGCTTAATTAATTTTGCTGTATATAATTCTGAGCTTCATTTGATAGCTCAATCCTGATTTTCCACTTCCAAGTATAGACCCGCCTGCAGTACTTCCTGAAACTACCGGACCAACCGATCGATTGTAATCGGCATTGACTGGCGCAATAAAGGTGTCGTATTGTTTTAACTTACCTTTTAGGATGTCCTGTATATAGCTTGTGATTTGAAATTTGTATTGATTTTTATTTGAGTCATAAAAACCGCCAAAATCAGCATCAGTTAAAGAAAATGCTGCTTCTGTGCTAAAATCAGGTATGAATTGTCTCTGACTTGCAATGTCAGTGCGGTACATGATTAGTCTCGAAGCGGGTTTAAATCCGTCTGATCTGCCAATAACAGATACAATTAGCTCTGCTTTATTGATGGTAATATTTCCAAGATTTTTTAGTTTCTCAATATGGGGAAAGCGAATCTTTGTGCGAAGTCCTGCCAATCCTTGAACATAAGTAATATTCTGTTGGCTGGTACTATTCAAATTTGCAGGTATAGCGGTACCGGTGTAGTCATGTTTAAAGTCGGCGATTACAGGTAACGTGTTATTGACAATCGGAAATTTGTGCAATACTGTATCAGTTGTCGCCCCATTTTGACTTTTATAATAAATTTCCAGTTTGCTCGAGTCGGTTAGATTGAAGAATGCTATCCCCCCCGGACCTGTACTCTGTGCTTTATTAATGGTGAGATAAAATCCTTTGACTGCTTTGTTTAGGAGGTCATTGCTACTTAAAGTAGTGGTGCTGGCATTAAGAAAGTTTGTAGTAACAAAATTTGAATTGATTGGAATTCGCATTTGGGGTGGCTTACTTACTGTTTTATCTGGCTTCCCTGTCACAATTTCATTGATTCGTACGCTGTCCCTGATACTAAATCTAAGTCTCCTACTACCAATTACAGTAGATGCATAGCTTTGAGGCTGCGTATTATAATATTGAACGGAGGTACTTAATGGATTATTTAGCTGATGAACATCAACTTGAAAATTCGATGTGCTATCACCGTAAAATTCATTAGCATAATAGAGCACCAGTACTGCCGAATCTAATACCGGTAATGTTCCGAAAGAAAGCCCGGGAGGATCCATAGTCAGGGACATTGCAATATTCGCAGTTGTTTTTCCGAAAATGGGATCAATAAAATGCCCAAGAGGATACTTAGATAAGGTATTGGTAACCATGGTATCATCCTTTGCCGTGAAGGATACTAAAGTTATTGTATCTGTAAAAGTACCCGTAACTGCCGTAGAAGGGTCAACCTCAAGTCCGATAGAATCTGTGTTCTGGCAGCTACTTAAAATAAAAAGACTTATCAACAAGGTTAATAAGTCTAGTTTGTATAATTTCATCCGTATTACATTAAATTTTAAAAGCTTGCAGACTCTTTACAACTCCTGGTAATTCCTCCTTATTTTTATTAGGTCTGCTTATTTACAATTAAATTAATGAAACTAATTCCTCAGTAACAATTTCTTCGTAAAGGTTGTAATAATTTTCGTAATCTGCAGTGGAATTGAATTCTAAAAGCGGTTTATTGCATTTTTTAACAAACTTTAACACTTCTTCGTTAATATTTTCACAAGCACATACTACCGCATCAGAATAGGAGATTGCTCCAAGATTCAAAGCTGTATTAGTGGCACGAGAATAAATATCAGTATGATCTGCATTCATTCCATTCATAATTGCTTTGGTAGCAAATTCAGAACTAAGTGAATTATCAAAATTATCATCATATACAGAGTAAACAACTTTTGCGTTTTTAAAAGCTGGATCATCTTTATATAAAGTTTTTAAATAAGCAGGTACAAGTGCGCTCATCCAGCCATGACAATGAACTATATCAGGAGACCAGCCTAATTTTTTTACAGTTTCTAGAGCTCCTTTACAGAAAAATATGGTTCTTTCATCGTTGTCGGCATAGAACTTATTGTTGTTATCTGTAAAGACATGCTTTCTCTGAAAGTATTCTTCATTATCAAGGAAATAAACCTGCATTCTGGCAGAAGGAATAGAGGCAACCTTTATAATTAATGGATTGTCGTTATCATTTATCATGATATTCATACCTGAAAGCCGGATTACTTCATGTAATCTGTTGCGTCGTTCGTTAATATTGCCGAAACGTGGCATTAGAATCCGGATTTCAAATCCCTTATCCTGCATCGCCTGAGGCAAGTGGCGGGTAATTTCGGAAATTTTGGTAAGTTCAAGGAAAGGCGACATCTCATGCGTAATAAAAAGAATCTTCGTTTTTGCCATCTCCGGTCTGATTAATTTAAGTGTAAGAAATTTTTCGAACCACAAATGTAAGCATTATCTTATAAAATATCAATGAATTAGGTAAGTTGTTTTGGTTGTGTTTAACTAAATAACCATTTTTGACTGCATTTAAATCAAATTGTAATTTGAAAATCTTTAATAAAAGGGAAGATATACACCATCATCTGAATAATTTAAGGTCAGCAGGTAAATCCATTGGATTTGTTCCGACTATGGGTGCATTGCATGCCGGCCATCTATCCTTAATAGAGGCAGCCCGCAACAAGACTGATGTGGTAGTTTGCAGTATTTTTGTAAATCCAACCCAGTTTAATGACAAAAAAGATTTAGAGAATTATCCGAGGACATTAAAGGAAGATCTCGAAAAATTGAGAGCTTTTAAGTGCGATATATTGTTTTTGCCAGAAGTAGAAGAAATGTATAATAGTTCGGAAATCTGGAAAATCAGTCTGGGTGATCTGGATAAGATACTTGAAGGAAAAATAAGACCAGGTCATTATCAGGGGGTGACGCAAATCGTAAACAAATTGTTTGATACGCTAAAACCAGACTTTGCTTTTTTTGGCCAAAAAGATTACCAGCAGGTAATGGTAATTTCCCATATGGTGAGAAAGATGAAGATCGATGTCAAAATTGTTGTTTGTCCCATCATCAGAGAAATGGATGGTTTGGCAATGAGTTCCAGGAATGTTTATCTCTCACCCGAAGAAAGAATCCAGTCGCTTGCATTATACCATGCGTTAACATTGGCTCAAAACTTATTCGAAACGCAATCTATTGTTGAGACAAAAAAAAGGGTAAGATCTTTTCTTGATTCATGCCCTGGAATAGAGACCGAATATTTTGAAATTTTTAATGCTCGTACATTTAAGCCTCTCAACTCAAAGAACGCAGAAGTAACCATCGCTCTGATAGCAGCCAAAATTGGGAAAATCAGGATCATAGATAATATGTACCTGAATAAAGGAAATTCACATTGAGAATTTTACCAAAAAATTGGGTCAGATATCTAATTGTTCTGACACTTGGAATTTTATTGCTTTACTTAGCTTTTAAAGGGCAAGACCTCAACAAAATGATTTCTGATTTACAGAAGGCGAATTTTGAATGGGTAATTCTTTCCATCATAATAATTTTGATAGCTCATTTTCTCAGAGCATACAGATGGAATTTGATGATCGGCTCGCTTGGTCATGGTACACCTTCTTTAATGAAGACTTTTCATGCGTTAATTATGGGATATCTTGCCAATCTGGCTTTCCCGCGCATGGGGGAGTTGGCGAGGTGCACAGCGCTAAATAAATCTGACAAAATTCCTGTAACAAAGCTTTTAGGTACAGTGATTGCAGAACGTGTAGTTGATTTATTGATGCTGGGCTTAATATTTTTACTCGCTATTTTGTTAGAGTTTAAATCATTATCTGGATTTTTAAACGAGCATGTACTGAGCAAGTTTAGTGGTAGGATAGGAGAAATTATCTTGATTATGTTAGGATTAATTCTCCTTTCTGTGAGTAGTACCTTCTTAGTAATTATGATTAAAAAAAGAAAATGGGGATTCACCGAGCCTATCTTTCATTTTTTTTCAGGTATGAAAGCAGGAATTCTAACTTTAAAAAGATTGGATAATAAAGCAGGATTTCTGCTCAGTTCGGTATTGATATGGGTGCTCTACGGACTTTCTTCATACTTCTGTTTTTTTGCTCTGAACGCTACTTCATCTCTGGGCCCGGGAGCCGCTCTCTCAACTTTAGTATTTGGAAGTCTTGCAATGATTGCTCCAGTCCAGGGAGGAATAGGCGCATTTCACTGGATGGTCTCAGAGGGTTTGCTAGCATATGGTATATCCAAAACTGATGGACTTTCTTACGCGTTGTTAGTTCATACAAGTCAAACAATAATTATCCTTTTTATTGGTTCATTAAGTTTAATTTTGTTTCTAAAGGAATCTAATCGTAAACAATCCAATGAGTAGGCTAGAAAACATTAAAAATAAGATCTATACTCAGGCAGACTTAAAGGCCATACTGAATGTTTGGCGTTTGCTCGAAAAGAAAATAGTTTTTACAAATGGATGCTTTGATCTTTTACATCTGGGGCACATAGATTATTTATCAAAGGCGGCTGATATGGGAGATAAACTGGTTATCGGACTAAATTCTGATGCTTCTGTTGCAGCCTTGAAGGGTGCTGGCAGACCTATTTCTGATCAAATTTCTAGGTCAGTATTGCTGGCTTCATTTTCCTTTGTGGATGCAGTTGTTCTATTTGATGACCCTACTCCGATTCAGCTTATCGAATGGGTTAGGCCAGATGTTCTTGTTAAAGGCGCTGATTATACCATTGATAAGATTGCTGGTGCCGAAATGGTAATGCAGTATGGTGGATTAGTAAAGACTATCGATTTTTTAAATGGCTATTCTACCAGCCTTATTGAGAAAAAGATAAAATCCAATCCTTAATTATCAATTGAGTATCATAATTCAAAAAAATAAGGTGCTTTCCTTGATCCTGGCTATAATTATCACAAATATTTCTTAATATTAACGTTAGACCAATTACTGATTACGCCTAAAGATTTTTTTAGGTTAAAAACCATTTAGTATGTTTTTTGAATTTACGGAAGAGCAGCTGATGATTCAGCAAGCAGCCAGAGATTTTGCTATATCAGAGTTAAAGCCTGGTGTAATAGAAAGGGATGAACACCAAAAGTTCCCATATGAACAGATCAAGAAACTAGGAGAGCTTGGTTTCATGGGTATGATGGTTGACCCAAAGTATAATGGATCTGGGCTGGATACTATTTCCTATGTACTGGCTATGGAAGAGCTCTCGAAAATAGATGCTTCTGCTTCCGTTGTAGTTTCTGTTAATAATTCATTGGTCTGTTTCGGACTTGAGAAATATGGTTCTGACTTTCAAAAGGAAAAATATTTGAAACCGCTTGCATCTGGAGAAAAAATAGGTGCTTTTTGCCTTTCTGAGCCCGAAGCAGGCTCTGATGCGACTTCACAGCAAACCAGCGCAATTGATATGGGGGATTATTACCTTTTGAATGGCACTAAAAACTGGATCACGAATGGCGGAAATGCATCTACCTACCTGGTTATAGCCCAAACCAATCCCGCACAAAGGCATAAGGGAATCAACGCTTTAATTGTTGAAAAAGGTATGGCAGGTTTCACAATTGGCCCTAAAGAAAATAAACTTGGAATACGTGCATCTGACACCCATTCTCTAATGTTCACGGATGTAAAAGTTCCTAAGGAAAATCGTATCGGCGAAGAGGGATTTGGATTTTCTTTTGCTATGAAAACATTGGATGGTGGCCGGATAGGAATTGCCGCACAAGCTCTCGGAATAGCTTCGGGGGCATATGAGATGGCTTTGCAATATTCCAAAGAACGTCGGACATTCGGAAAACCAATTTCGTCACATCAGGCAATTCAGTTTAAACTTGCAGATATGGCTACTGAAATTGAAGCTGCCAGAATGCTATGCTTAAAAGCTGCCTGGTTAAAAGACAAAGGACTACCCTATGCCCTAGCAAGCTCAATGGCTAAGCTTTTTGCCTCGCAGGTAGCAATGAAAACCACTATAGAAGCAGTACAAATTCATGGGGGTTATGGATTTGTTAAAGAATTTCACGTTGAACGACTGATGCGGGATGCAAAGATTACCCAAATTTATGAAGGAACATCTGAAATTCAACGTATTGTGATCGCCCGTGAGATTTTAAAATAGTTAGACAGGTTTATTCTATGAACAATTACTTCAAAATTCTAGTATACTTTTTTGTAATCAGCTGCTTTTGGGCTTGTCGGGATAACTCCGATAATCAATTAAAGACAGGAATCTGGCGAGCTACCCTGAAGACCTCCACGGGTGCCGAAATACCTTTTAATTTTGAAGTAAGCGATTCAGCAAATCATAAATTTTTGGATGTTTTAAATGGAGATGAAAGATTCAGAGTGAATGAAATATCAGAAGTTTCAGACTCCATAGTTATTCAGATGCCTCTCTTTGATTCTAAGATTATGGCAAAAATCGAGAATGGGTCTTTAAGCGGACAATGGATTAAAAATTTTGCAGATAGTAGTGAAGTAATGAATATAGAGGCCAAAAAAGGGCCTTCATGGAGATTTTTCAAGACAAAAACGAAGTCTGAATTTGTTGTGACAGGCCGTTGGTCTGTTACCTTTCAGGATGCAAAGACCGGTAAGTCTGTTGCTGCCATTGGTGAATTTATACAGCAGGAAGGCCGTCTTCTTGGTACTTTTTTGACCAGTACAGGCGATTACCGCTTTCTTGAAGGAACTGTTGCAGGTAATAAATTTTATCTGTCATGTTTCGATGGCAGTCACGCCTTTCTGTTTACAGGTAAATTGTTGGATAATAACACTATAGTGGATGGGAATTTTTATTCCGGACTTTCTGCTGTTCAAACATGGACTGCTAAGCGGGATGAAAAAGCACTCCTTCCTGATGCTTATACCATAACATCTCTGAAGGATGGATTTGATTCTATAGATTTTTCTTTTCCTGATCTGAATGGTAAAAAGGTATCTCTGTCTGATTCAAAATTTAAAAATAAAGTTGTTTTGGTGCAATTCTTTGGATCATGGTGTCCAAATTGTATGGATGAAACTGCCTATTTAGTTCCATTCTATAAAAAGTACCGTGAAAAAGGGCTTGAAATTGTTGCTCTGGCTTATGAACGTACTTCTGATTATGAACGTTCAAAACAAAATGTTTTACGATTTCGCAAAAGGTTTGGCGTTCCATATGACATGTTGATTACCGGATATACCAATGACAAAGCTGAAGTGGCTAAAAGTTTACCCATGTTAAAGAGTTTTATGGGCTTTCCAACATTGATTATTATCGATAAAAACGGTAAGGTGAGAAAAATACATACCGGTTTCAGCGGACCAGGTACTGGGGTTCATTATGCTGAATTTAAAAATGAATTCGAAAAAACAATTGATAATTTATTACTTGAGTAACAGGGGAATCTGTCTCACTAATAGCAATAGAAAAGCGTTTGCAATTCACGGAATCCTGTTAAAACAGCATTAAAAAACCAATACTTACGTATTAAAACTCCAAATTCACCAGAAAAGAAATTCCTGCTTATGAAAATAAGATTTATACTCTATCCTTTGCTCGTTTCCATAGTACTCATCATGGCATGCTCTGCTCCAAGGATGGTTAATCTGGATCCTGTTACTTTGGTTGAAAATGCAAAAGGCTCACTGGTTTACAGGGGAAGTTATACCAAGAATATAGATATCATCAATACGCGACTTGATCTAAGTTTTGATTGGGATAGTGCCCATGTGATCGGAAAGGCTACCATTTTTGCAAAGCCTTATTTCTATCCATCTGATCAGCTGGTTTTGAATGCCAATGGCTTTCGTTTGAATTCCGTTTCATTGATCAAAAAGGATGATAAAATACCTTTGAGGTATATTTACGATGGTAAGCTTCTGAAGATCAGTCTGGATAAAAGCTACACAAGAGATCAGAATTTCACAATCTTTATCGACTATGTAGCAATGCCAAATAAATTGAAAATTGGTGAGGATATAGCCTCTGCCGGTGATCGGGGAATTTATTTTATAAATAGAGATGGTAAGGACAAAGGTAAACCAAGGCAAATCTGGACTCAAGGAGAAACTGAATGTAATTCGAACTGGTTTCCTACCATAAACGGTACACAGGAAAAGATGACTCAGGAATTAAATATTACAGTTCCTAATGAGTTTGTTAGCCTTTCTAATGGTACTCTGGAGATTTCAACTTTGAATGGTGACGGTACTCGTACAGACAGCTGGAGGCAGAAGCAACCACATTCTACATATTTGACTATGCTTACAGTTGGAGACTTCGTAATTACCAAAGATCATTGGCGGGACAAGGAATTGAGTTATTACACTGAACCCGAATATGCATCTAATGCTAAAATGGTGTTTGGCAAAACACCTGAAATGATGGAGTTTTTTTCAAATAAGTTGGGCATTGAATATCCCTGGGATAAATACTCCCAGATTGTAGTCAGGGATTTTGTGAGCGGAGCCATGGAAAATACTACCGCTACTGTTTTTTTTGAAGGTTTGAATATGTCAGAAGGACAATTTCTTGATGAAAATCACGAAGATATTATTGCACATGAACTGTTTCATCATTGGTTTGGTAATTTGGTAACTGCTGAATCCTGGGCTAATCTGCCTCTGAATGAATCATTTGCTACTTACGGGGAATATCTTTGGGAAGAATTTAAATACGGCAGGGATCAGGCTGATGTAAAAGGCCTGGAAGACATGTCGATTTATCTCGCAAACAAAAGAAAAACAGAACCCGATGTGATAAGGTTTGATTATGCAGACAAAGAGCAAATGTTTGATGAGATTAGTTACCATAAAGGTGGTAGAATTCTGCACATGCTTAGAAAGACAGTTGGAGATGAGGCTTTTTTTGAATCTTTAAAACTTTATTTAACCAAACATTCTTTTAAAACTGCCGAAATTCATGATCTCCGTCTTGTATTTGAAGAGATTAGCGGGATGGATCTAAACTGGTTTTTTAATCAATGGTTCCTTGCCTCAGGGCACCCAGTTTTAAGTATTCAGAGTTCCTATGACCAAATTAAAAGAGAGATTAAAGTCGGTATTACTCAAGATCAGAATCTTACTGAAACTCCTCTTTATCGTATTCCAATTTCAGTTGATATCTATTCCGGGGGAAAGATTGAACGCAAAGAAATTGTTCTGGACAGGCAAAATCAATCTTTTATTTTTCCTTCACTTAGCCCTCCTGATCTTGTAAATGTCGATGCTGAAAAATACATTCTCGCTGAAAAAAATGAGATTAAAAGCGTTCAGGAGTATGTTTTTCAATATCAGAATGCACCTTTATTCATGGACAGGATTGAAGCAATATTAAAATTAAAGGATCTTAAAGAGGATGCTTCCGCAAAAGAATTAATGGTCTCGGCTATTAAGGATAAGAGCTGGCTGATTCGTCATACGGCATTATCTGTTGTTGAACATTTATCTGATGAAGAAAAAAAGGCTGTTTATGGAACATTGAAAGATCTTGCAATTAATGACAAAGTTTCGCAAGTTAGGGCTGCAGCAGTCGAAAAACTTGGGAAATATTATAGAACTTCAGAAAACAAGGAGGTATTTGCTTTGACTGCCAAAGACAAATCTCCAGTTGTAATTAGTGCAACCGCTGCTGCAAGACAATAGATAATCAGAATTTTCTGTTTATCAGGAATGCAGGAATAAAGAGGTTTAATCTGCTTTATCTGATTTAAATGCTGAAAATATCATATTAATCAGAGCCAATACAATAGCAAATAAAACTGCAGAAATAAAACCGTTGGTATTAAATGATTCCATCAGGTTGTCAACCAGAAGCACCATTAAAACGGTAATAATAAACGAAACTAAACCTAGTGTCAGAAAATTGATTGGAAAAGTTAGTACTCGAAGAATTGTTCCTATTGTAGCGTTTGATAATGCAATGAGTATTCCTGCAATTATAGCACTCCAGAAACTTTCTACATCAACTCCCGGTAGAAGGTAAGCAGCAAGAGCAACAGCTGCTCCCATTAAAATAATTTCGATGATTACCCTCATATTTTTTATTTTTAAATGAAATTAAACATGAAATTGAAAAATCTATTCCACATATCAATAGTTATTTTGATTTTATTTAATTCTTGCAGACAGGAGACTGTTCATAATGCTACCCAGAAAAAATTGATAATCAGATTTAATCCTGAAAGCAATTCTTTAGAATTAATCGGATTGGCTAATCATGTTATTGAGGAATTAAAATCTGATTCTCTGCCTGATTCTCTCTGGACGAATTTTTTCGCTGTTTATGAAGATTCGAATGATCCTGAAATGAGGGATTTTCAGCCGGCCACAGAAGGCGCATACACAATTGAAGGAGACCTGATTCGTTTTAAGCCAAAAATTGATTTCAGGAGGAACCAGTTGTATTTTGCAAGGTGTTACACAAAACTATTGCTACAGGATGCGGAGGATTTGATTGAAACACGCGAACTGTTTAATTCAGATGGGTTTACTGAATATAAATTCTATCTCTCAAAAAAATAAGATCTGTAAATGTATTGAAACCAGGTATTTGTAATCACGGATAGTTTTTTTATATTTGCATCGATCTGAGAAGAGCCCCGACATTATCGGGGCTCTTTTTTTACCAAATGTTTTTCATGTGGGATTTAAAAAAGATCGTTATGAATATAGAAAACCGTGTAATTGAGTTAGTTGAAGAAAAAATTGCTGACCGTCCTGATTTGTTTATTGTGGATGTTCAAATGCATAATAGCGGGATTTTATCTATTTTAGTGGATGGAGACAATGGAGTTGCAATAAGTGATTGTGTCGCTATAAGTCGGCATGTAGGTTTCCATCTTGAAGAGGAAAATACCATTGAGCAAGCATACAGACTGGAAGTTTCCTCGCCAGGAATAGATACCCCACTTAAATCAATACGCCAGTTCCGGAAAAATATTAACCGTTCATTAAAAGTTAAGCTGACAGATGGGAACATCCGGGAAGGGAAATTGTTGAGCGCAGATGATTCTGGAATAACCATACAAGAAATTATCAAGGAAAAAGGTAAGAAAGCAGTTACGATTGAAAGTTTTATTCAAATTACAGATATATCAGAAACACTAGTTTTAGTGAGTTTTAAATAACGTTAGTCCCGGACTGACAAATTCAATAAAAAATGAGCAATATTAATTTAATCGATTCATTCCAGGAGTTTAAAGACTTCAAGAATATTGACCGTCCTACGGTTATTAGTGTATTGGAAGAGGTTTTCCGTAGCATGTTACGGAAGAGGTATGGTACCGACGAAAATTGCGATGTGATCGTCAACCCTGATAACGGGGATTTGGAGATCTGGCGTACAAGAACGGTTATGGAAGATGGATTTTCAGAAGACGATGATCTGGAAATTGAACTTGCCGAAGCAAAAGTAATTGATTCTGACCTTGAGGTTGGAGATGATTTTATTGAACAAATTACCCTTGAAAGTTTTGGTCGCAGAGCGATTCTTGCTGCCCGACAGACCTTGGTTTCAAAAATCCTGGAACTTGAAAAAGATGAGATTTTCAAGAAATATAAAGACCGTGTTGGAGAGATAGTAACTGGTGAAGTTTATCAGGTTTGGAAGAAAGAAACGTTAGTTCTCGATGATGAAGGGAATGAACTTTTATTGCCTAAAACTGAACAAATTCCTGCAGATTATTTCAAAAAAGGCGATTCTGTCCGCGCAATCATAGAGAAAGTAGAAATGATTAATGGTAATCCAAAGATTATTATCTCTCGTACTGCACCGGAATTCTTGCAACGTTTGTTTGAGATGGAAGTTCCTGAAATATTTGACGGACTAATAACAATCAAAAAAATTGTTCGTGAGCCCGGTGAGCGTGCTAAAGTTGCGGTTGAATCTTATGATGATAGAATTGACCCTGTTGGTGCTTGCGTAGGTATGAAAGGATCCCGTATTCATGGTATTGTTCGCGAACTCAAAAATGAAAATATTGATGTGATTAACTTTACAAATAATATTTCATTGTATATTCAAAGAGCATTGAGTCCGGCGAAGATTACAAGCATCAAACTTGATGATGAAGAAAAGAGAGCCGCTGTTTATCTAAAACCTGATCAGGTTTCATTAGCAATCGGCCGTGGTGGTCACAATATTAAGTTGGCCGGAAAGCTTACTGGATATGAAATTGATGTTTACCGTGAAGTGCATGAAGATGATGAGGATGTGGATATCGAAGAATTTTCAGATGAAATTGAAGGATGGATTATCGACGAATTCAAACGTGTTGGCTTAGATACAGCGAAATCTATTTTAAGTTTGTCTGTAGATGAATTGGTTAAGCGTACTGATCTGGAAGATAGTACAGTGAAAGATGTGATTGAGATTCTTAAGTCAGAATTTGAATAATTTATTAGATTACTTTTTTTTGAGAAATTTTGGGTTCAAGAAAAAGCCAAATCCTCAAAACATTTAACATATAAAAAACGTACTTTTGTACAAAAATAGCGAGGTTAAAATAATAAATGTCAGAAGGTAAAAGCACAAATTTACTTAAAGCTGCGAAAGAGCTGAATATCGGCTTAAACACCGCGGTGGAGTTTTTAGGGAAAAAGGGTCATAAAGTTGATGCCAGGCCCAATACGAAACTCACCGAAGAGATGTACGATGTTCTTCTTAAGGAGTTTCAGGGTGATAAAATCGTAAAAGAAGAAGCTAAACAAATTGTTATTGGCAAAATTCGGCGTGATGATATTCCTGTAGGTAACGAGAAGGCTGAGCCACAGCTTTCAAAAGATTTTGAACAAGAGGAGATTCTCATCAAGAATGTTAACACATTCACTGCCCCCCTTGTTGATAAGCCTAAAGCTGAACTTCAGGAGACAGTTGATATTGAGCCTAAGCTAGAAGAAGCTGGATTGCCCGGTGTTAAAGTGGTGGGAAAGATCAATTTAGATGATTTAAATTCAAAAACCCGACCTGATAAAAAAATTCAGGAACCCGAAAAACCTAAGGTTACTCCGGCACCTGCTATAAAAATTGAGGAGCCTGTTTTCGATAAAGAACCAGAGGTAATTCCTCAGCCTGCTGCTGAAAAGGTTAAACCTGAAGTTGAAGTGGTGACTGTAGCGGAAGTCAAAGAATCCATTGAAAAGTCTGAAGAACCTGTTGAGATTCAACCTGAAATAGCAGCAAAAAATTCAGTAACCGAAGAAAAACAAGAAAATATACCAAATACACAAGAAAGTAATCCTAATGCTACCGTCATTCGTGCGAAAGCTGATCGGTTATCCGGTCCGAATGTAATCGGCAGAATCGATTTGCCTTCCGCGCCTGCCCGTCGCGGACAGCCGGTTGCCTCTTCGTCTAGCGCAGCTGGTGCTGATCAAAAGCGCAAGCGCAAGCGCAAGGATAATGCTCCCGGACAGCCCGGACAATCTGGAGGCCAGCCTCAACAGCAGGGACAGCAGGGTCAGCAAGGCGGAGGATTTCCTCGTCCTGCACCCGGAGCAGGTTATCAGGGTAATCGTCCTGATTTCAGGAATGCGAGACCCGGACAAGGAAATACAGCCGGTACTGGTGGTGCCCGTCCTGATTTCAGGAATAAGCCCCGTACACCTGAAGCTCCAAAAGCAGAACCAACAGATAAAGAAATTCAGGATCAGATTAAAGCAACGCTTGCACGTTTAAGTGGAGCTGGAAAATCTGGAAAATTTGCACAACGTGCTAAATTACGGCGTCAGAAACGCGATGATGTTGCTCAGACTGCAGAAGATGCGGCATTAGAAGCAGAAATGCAGTCTAAGACCATTAAAGTTACCGAATTTGTTACCGCCAATGAGCTCGCTCTGATGTTGGATGTACCTGTTACTCAGGTTATCTCAACTTGTATGAGTCTTGGAATGTTTGTTTCCATCAATCAAAGGCTTGATGCAGAAACTCTGACAATCGTTGCAGATGAGTTTGGCTATGAAGTTGAATTTGTAAAGCCTGAAGATGAAGAGATTGGGTTGCTTGAAGAAGCTGATAGTCCTGAAGACCAATTAGCAAGAGCTCCTATTGTAACCGTGATGGGGCACGTAGATCATGGTAAAACCTCTTTACTTGACTTTGTTCGTAAGACTAATGTGATTGCAGGTGAAGCAGGTGGAATTACTCAGCACATTGGTGCCTATGAAGTAACTCTTGAAAATGAGCGCAAAATAACTTTTCTGGATACTCCGGGTCACGAAGCTTTTACAGCTATGCGTGCCAGAGGCGCCAATGTTACCGATATTGCAATTATTGTGATTGCTGCTGATGATAGTGTGATGCCTCAAACGCGTGAAGCTATTAATCATGCACAGGCTGCAAATGTGCCGATTGTATTTGCATTCAGTAAAGTTGATAAGCCTGGTGCCAATGCGGATAAGATTCGTGAGCAGCTTTCTGCAATGAACATTCTGGTTGAAGACTGGGGTGGAAAATATCAGAGTCAGGAAATTTCAGGTAAAACTGGAGTAGGTATCGATCTTTTACTCGAAAAAGTTTGCCTGGAGGCAGATATGCTCGAATTGACAGCCAACCCAAACAAACGTGCAGTAGGTACAGTTATTGAAGCAGCATTAGATAAGGGCCGTGGAATTGTTACAACCGTGCTTATTCAGGCCGGAACACTGCGTGTTGGTGATGCGATACTTGCTGGTGGATATAGCGGTAAGGTAAAAGCATTACATAATGAGCGCGGGGTTAAATTGGATCATGCAGGGCCTTCAACACCGGTACAGGTTTTGGGTATGCAAGGTGCACCAACTTCAGGAGATAAGTTTAACGTGATGGAAAGTGAAGTTGAAGCCCGTCAGGTTGCTAACAAAAGATTACAGTTACAACGTGAGCAGGGTTTACGTACTCAGAAACATATTACTCTCGATGAGATCGGACGTCGTTTGGCGATTGGAAACTTTAAAGAGCTGAATGTAATCGTTAAAGGTGACGTGGATGGTTCAATCGAAGCATTATCCGATTCTTTATTGAAACTTTCTACTGAACAGATACAGGTAAATATTATACATAAATCTGTGGGTCAGATATCTGAATCGGATGTATTGCTGGCTTCGGCTTCTGATGCAATTATCATCGGTTTCCAGGTTCGTCCATCTGCAAGTGCTCGTAAGTTGGCTGAAGCAGAACAGATTGATATCAGACTTTATTCAATTATCTACGATGCCATCAATGAGGTGAAAGCCGCAATGGAAGGTATGCTTGATCCTGAATTTGAAGAGAAAATTACTTCAAACGTTGAAATTCGTGAAGTATTCAAGATCAGTAAAGTGGGTACCATTGCAGGTTGTATGGTACTCGATGGAAAGATCACTAGAAACAGCAAGGTGCGTATTATTCGTGATGGTGTAGTTGTTTATACCGGAGAATTAGCTTCATTGAAGCGCTTCAAGGATGATGTGAAAGAGGTTGCTACAGGTTATGAGTGTGGTTTGAATATTCAGAACTTTAATAATATTGAGGTTGGTGATATCGTAGAATCATACGAACAGGTTGAAGTGAAACGGAAATTGTAATCGGAATAAATATTTTTAAAAGCGATCTATTGGATCGCTTTTTTTGTTTTGGCTTATTGATGTATAATCTATTTATCTAGCAGGTTTGGGCTTAAGAAAAGAATTTAGAAGGCTTAAAAGAAGCATACAAATGAGACTTAAATCAGGTGATATTAAGCTTGAGTTAGGCCGGGTTGCTGATTACAAGCACTTTACCGTTGGGTATGCTCATGTATTCGAGAAACCTTTTAAATTTCATCACGGTCCGAGTTTTGCAGAATCTTATATTGAACTTTTCGAGACAGAAATTTACAGGTTCAAACCTAGCGCCGGCTCAGGGATTATTCTTGATTGTGGTGCAAATATGGGTCTGAGTGTATTGTATTTCTCACTTAATTATCCAGACCATCATATCATCGCTTTCGAACCGGATGCAGATATTTTCGCAATTTTGAAAGAGAATGTGGAGACTTTCGGACTAAAAAATGTAACTCTTTATCAAAAAGCAGTTTGGACCCAAAAAGAAACCTTAAAGTTCTTTACTGATGGCGGCATGGGTGGCAGAATAAATAATGAGTACTCTAATCAGGTGCCCAAATTTATCGAAGCTGTTCCTTTGCTTGATTACCTGACACCAGATGTAGATTTTCTGAAAATTGATATTGAAGGAGCTGAGGATACTGTTTTGAAATATTGCGGAGCGGGTTTGCAAAATGCAAAGCATATCTTTTTTGAATACCATAATAATGTGAATTCAAAACAAACACTACATCAACTTCTTGCACTGGTTGAAAGTTTAGGTTTCCATTATTATATAAAGGAATCAGCTACCAGAAAACGTCCGTTTGTAGATACCAGACTCATCTGCGAGAGCTTTGATATGGCCATTAATGTTTTCTGTTATAGGGAAAAGTAAGCTTAAACTAATCAGAAAAGATTCTTCTTATTTTTCCGCCCCAAAGCTCTTTCAGAGCGAAATTCAGTTTACTAAAAACGTTTTTTTTATTTATACTGAAAAGTAAATCACGATTCCTGTAGATTAGCTTCAACAGCCCGAAAGAAAAATATTCCTCTTTATTCTTTTTAAATTCAGCATAGAGTTTTTTTATAAACTCAGGGTTTTTATTCTTGGGATAATTAACGCAAGACTTTATCCAAAGAAGCTTTTGTTCAAATTTTATGGAAGCAGAAATTGGATTTTTGAGTGTATTATCTCTTTTACGTTTTAAAATATTAGTATCTGCTTTTTGATGCTGTCGATATTTTACCAGGCTTTCTTCAATAAAATCTATGCTACCGAGATTAGTGCCTACATATCCCATCCACCAATCATGAAAATAGGCTTCTGGAAAAGGTAAGAGCTCATTCCTCAGTTCTTTTTTCATTAACACTGAATGTCCTGAAATGCAGTTAAAGAATAAAAATACTTCAGGTTGATCACCCCGATACAAATTCATAATATCCGACATATAAAGGCTTAAGGATTCACCATTTTGGTCTACAAATTCGGAATCATGGTAGATCAGTAAATTATTGCCGATTGCCTTTACCTGTTTCTCTATCTTATTTAAATCCCAGATATCATCCTGATCGGATAAGGCTATAAAATCACCATTGCACAAGCTCATGGCTTTTTCAAAATTTCTGATATAACCCAGATTTTGAGGATTAATAAATAATTTGATGAAGGAGTACCTGGCTGAATATTCCTTTAGAATGTTTAATGTATTATCAGTAGAGCAGTCGTCAACAACAATTAGCTCAATTTCCGGATAACTTTGATTGACAATCGAATCCAGTTGTTGTTTTAAGTAAGCGTCACCGTTATAAGTACATAAAGCTATGGAAACCAGTTTTTTATCATTCATTTTTATTCATTGAATGTTTGCATATCAATCAATTTCCTGTATAGACCATCTGCTCTGATTAGTTCATTGTGGGTTCCTTGTTCTTCAATCATACCATTCTCAAGAACAATTATCTGGTCGGCTTCCTGTATGGTGCTAAGGCGGTGAGCAATAACAATAGAAGTACGGTTCTTCATTAAATTTTTCAACGCGTTCTGCACTACTTTTTCTGATTCAGTATCTAAAGCGGATGTCGCTTCATCAAGCAGAAGGATAGGAGGATTGGCTAGAACAGCTCTTGCGATGCATATCCGTTGTTTTTGACCTCCTGAAAGTTTCATCCCCCGGTCTCCGATATTGGTTTGATAACCCTCTGAAGTATTGATAATAAACTCATGCGCGTTCGCAATCTTGGCGGCTTCGATTACTTCTTCCTTTGTAAAGGATCTTCCAAAGGTGATATTTTTGAAAATGGTATCATTAAAAAGAATAGATTCCTGATTCACTATTCCCATTAATGCTCTGACATCGCGCATGCTGATATCCTTTATATTAACATCATCCAGAAGGATTTCACCGCTAAGTGGATCGATAAATCTTGGAAGTAGATCCATGAGCGTTGTTTTTCCTCCACCGGAAGGACCAACCAAAGCCACTGTACTACCTTTTAATATTTTAAAATTGATGTTTTTTAATACTTCTTTTTCACCATAAGCGAAAGAGATATTTTTCAATTCGATACAGTCGTTGAAGGAGCTTTTTGAAACCGGGTTTACTTTATCGGTAATACTTTCAGGGGCATCAAGTAATTGAAATACCCGTTCACCTGCAGATATTCCCTGAGAGATATTCCCAAATGCTTCTGAAATGGCTTTTGCAGGATTAATGATTTGCGAGAATATGATGATATAGCCAATAAATTCAGCCCCCTTAAGATCCGAGCCATCCTCTAAAATCAAAGTACCACCATAGAAAAGAAGTGCAGATACGGTAATTACCCCCATCATTTCTGAAACAGGCGCTGCCAGTAAAACCCGTCTTGCCAGCCTCCTGTGGATCTTACTGGTCCAAATATTAATTGTATTGAATTTCTCCTGAATATACTGCTCAGCATTAAAGGACTTAATGATTTTAACTCCATTGAGTCCTTCATCTATACTGGAAACCAACACTCCTAATGATTCCTGAGCTGCAGTCGCATGTTTCTTAAGCCGTTTAACTATTAGTGAGATGAGCAAGCCAGAGACTGGAATCAGAATCAGTGCAAAAAGAGTCAATTTAGCAGATATGGTAAATAGTACGGCAAAATTTAGAATAATTGCAATCGGCTCTCGTAAAATAACTTGTAAGGATCGTATAATCGAGTCCTGAATAGTCACCACGTCGGTCATAAATCTCGAAATCAGATCTCCTTTACGCTGAGTACTGAAGTATTGAATATCTATATTGGTTAGCTTTTTGAAAATACTGCTTCGAATACGAGTTACAATCATTAATCTGAAATTCTCAATCACCCTGGCCGATAAATATTTAAAGACATTACTCAGTACGACAGAAACAACAATGGCAATACTGACCATTTTTAAAGCGCCAACCTTACCCGAAGTGTTGATGATGCTTTGGAAATAATAGTAAAATAAATCTTTAAAATAACTCAGGCTGTAATCAAATGAGGGTGCAGAGGTCAATGCACGTGCTCCGGTTGTACCAGATTGATCGAATAAGAGCTCGAAAACAGGGATTAGTAAAGTGAAGTTAAGAAGTCCGAATATTATCCCTAATGCCGACAGGAAAAAGAATGGAATCGCAAATTTCTGTACGGGAGAAGCAAAAGCAAACAGTCGTAAAAAGGTTTTCATAAATAGAGTTCAAATACAAAGCTAATCATTTTGAAAGATGTCTAATTTCGTTTTAAAATGATAGTTTGACCTTTAACCATCTCATTCATTATGTGGATGACATCATCAACACTTATTTTGCTTTCATGGCTACTCATCAATTCTTTGAAATTTTTTCTGGACTGTCTCGCGGGGTTGAGAGTATGCAAAAACATTGCGACACTTTTGTAATAGTAGAATTTTAAGCCAATCCAGATGAAAAGAATATCGAAAATAATGATTTGCAGAAACCAAAAGGCTAACTGAATTCTGTTTAAATGTATTGCGTGAACATAAAGCCTGTTTCGAAAGAAAATTGCCTTTACCCAGCTCTGTGTCCGGTAATTTTTTGTTGTTGACGAATGGTCATGAATACAATGCGATTTAGGATCATAATAACATTTCCAACCTAAGCGCCATGCCCGTAATCCCAATTCAAAGTCCTCACAGTAAAATGGTGAAAAGATTTCATCAAATCCACCGATTTCCTTCAGTTTTTTTGTGTCGATCAGCGCATTTGCACCTGATAAATAGGCGGTTGGAGTAAAAAAATCTTCATTTTCAAGTCGGTAAAAGTTATTGGCTTTAATTTTAAAGCCGGAGTATTTTAAAAATCGTGCGGTATCCTGAATTTCACCATTTTTAGCCCCAATAATTTTACTCATCACTCCAAAGGTATCGGGAAGATCAAAATACTTGAATTGGCTTTCAAAGAAATCATTATTTAACTCGATATCAGTATTTAATAGTAGAACCAGCTCTTTCCCGGCGTTTACTATTCCCTTATTACAACTGACTGAAAAACCCTGATTTTTTTCATTGACTATCAAGTGCGCCAACGGATAATTTTGTTTGATAAAAACTACGGAATTATCTGTTGAACAATCATCAATAATGATGATTTCATAATCTATTTTGGTACTATTTAAGGCTTCATAAACAGAAGGCAAGTTTTGCTCCAGAAGGTGCTTGCCATTGTAATTTGGTATAATAACAGAAATACTTTTCTTGGAATATAGCGTATTGGTCATCGGGTAATTTTATAGTTTTTATACTCTCCGATTCTCCACTGCCAGAGGTCTTCAATTTTTTGTAAAATACGACGTCTCAGACTCATTTTCTTCTTTAAAATTGTTGGATCAACCTTGAACGTCCAGTTTCCAACCTCAATCCGCTTTTGCATAACCTGAGGATGTTTATCTTGAAATCTGATCAGGCGGTCGGCATTGCCATAATCAAACTCAACATTTTCAGGCAGATGCTCCTGAATCCAGGAATCTTCATGGTAAAATTTATTGAAGTTACGAACCTTATTTCCAAGTCCGGCTGGTGGCTGAACCCAACCATAATGATAGATGTAGGCATCTATTGGTTTTACTTTTATTTTTCTTCCATTTTTTCTAAAACCTTGTGCATCCCGGTAAGAATGAATCTGAGGGTGAAATTTTAGTATTCTCACTTCATTTCTGTACCAACGGCGTGATGAAGCTATGAAATCATATGAGCCATAAAAATGAAGGTATTTAAACAAGAGCCCTTCTATATTTTCATTATTCAAGTTTTCTTCCATTGCTTTTTTTATAGCAGGAAGATATTTTTCGTGCACACACTCATCACCCTGAATATAAAAGGCCCAATCGGTATCTTTCGAAATTGCTGCATAAGCTTTATCCGTTTCCTGAGCGAACGTGCGCCCACCCTCACGGATGCTTTCATCCCAAATGGTATGAATGATTTTAATTTTTGGAGAACCGATACCTTCAATAAGTTCCAGAGTATTGTCAGTACAATCGCCAACTGCAATTACAAATTCATCGCAAACAGGCAAAACAGATAAAATTGCCTGTACCACAGGGTAGTCATTATTAACAGCATTACGTATGAATGAAAAACCTGTAACTTTCATGGTGGTGTAATATTGGACAAAGTTAAATAAATTAACCTCAGCTCCATTTAAGGAAGGATAAAAGATAGGTTATTAATTAAATGGCTAAGATCTGGATTCGCAATGATTAGATTTTTGAAACCAATACCACCGTATTATAGGCTGATTCAGTCCTTTTCTTAAGCCTGTTGTTGTAAAATCGCTTTCCCAGGCTTAACATGACTGAATTGTAAAATGAAATAAAAAACAACTTACTTTGTAGCATGCAGCCAGATAAGCATAGTAATTCAATACAGATCAAAGACTATAAAAAGTTAGCCAGGGAGTTAACCATGGTAGAAAATGATTTGCCAGGTTCAGATGACTTGTTAAAAGGCCTCAAATTAGGTAATGCATTAGTCATTGGAATAACAGGCCCTCCTGGGGCAGGGAAAAGTACGCTGGTTAATGCAGTAATAAATCAATTGAGTGTTCAAGGTAAGCAAATTGCTGTCCTCGCTGTTGATCCAACATCCCCGTTTAATCTAGGATCACTCCTTGGTGATCGTGTCAGAATGGCGGAACAGTTTACTAAACCAAATGTTTTTATCCGTTCATTGGCAACCAGAGGTTCTCTGGGGGGCTTATCTGGAAAAACAATTGAAATGTGCGATGTTCTCAAAGCTGCCGATTTCGATTTTATTATAGTTGAAACTGTAGGAGTAGGTCAATCGGAGGTTGAAATTGCCGGACTTGCAGATGTCAGCGTTGTAGTACTAGTTCCTGAGTCTGGTGATGAGATTCAGAATATGAAATCAGGTTTAATGGAGATAGCAGATATATTTGTTGTTAACAAATCTGACAGGGAAGGTGCTGATACTTTTGCTAATAACCTCAAAAAACTTGTCCACCAGAGGCCAGAGCCTATTCCTGTTATCAAAACAGTTGCGGATAAAGCCATTGGAATTGAAGAACTGGTGAAGGCAATCGAAAGCCGGTCTGCAAAGGAAAATTCAAGACGGATATTTTTATTGGCAGAAAAAGCCTGGAAGTTGCTACAGCAGAATAAAATGAGGAGCATCAATAAAATGCAATTGCAACAGCAAATAATCAAAGCTTCAGCTGATCCGGATTTTAATCTTTATAAGTTTATAGATTCTTTTCAAATTGATTTTAAGAATTCATGATTGATTCTATTTCTTCTATCTCAACAGGAATATCATCCATCAGATCAATATTGCCATCTTTTGTAATTAAAATATTATTCTCAATTCGTATTCCCAAGCCTTCTTTAGGAATGTAAATTCCAGGTTCACAAGTCAAAATATTTCCAGCTTCAAAAGGTTTATATCTACTGGCAAAATCATGCACATCTAAACCCAGATGATGGGAAGTGCCGTGCATAAAATATTTTTTATAAAGCGGAGCTTTGGGATCTTGTTTAGCGATGTCCTGCTTGTCAAGTAAGCCAAGTAAAATCAATTCAGATTCAACTATTTTACCAACTTCCGAATGGTATTCATTCCATATAGTAGCTGGAAGCAGCATCTTTCTGGCTTCTTTCATTATTCTCAGAACCGCACTATACACATCTTTTTGTCGTTTACTGAAACGTCCATTTACCGGTACGGAGCGACTCATATCAGCATTGTAATTTGCATATTCTGCACCAAAGTCAAACAAAATCACATCACCGTCTTTGCAGATCTGGTTGTTATCGTTGTAGTGTAGGATGTTTGCATTTTTTCCCGATGCGATGATTGGATTGTATGCATGCCCGCTTGACCTTTGCCTTAGAAATTCGTGTATGATTTCGGCCTCAATTTCATATTCAGCTACTCCTGGTTTTATGAATTTTAGAATTCTAACAAAAGCATCCCGGGTAATTTCACATGCTTTTTTAGTTAGCTCAATCTCGATTTCGGATTTTACAGGACGCAGCTCACGCATGATTAAAGCAGCCCGTTCATATTTATGTAAAGGGTAAAGATTTTTAATTTTTTCTATAAATCTGATGTCTTGATATGGAACCTGATGTACATAGCGATCATTCTCATTCGTATTCAGATAGATATTATCGGCATAACTAATTATGGAGGGAAGTATGTTCCAGAATTCTTCTAACCAGTATACATTTTTGATTCCGGAAGCGTTTTTTGCTTCCGATACAGTTAATTTATGGCCTTCCCACACGGCTATGTGCTCATTGGTTTGCCTTATAAATAGTATTTCCTTGTATAAAGGGTTAGGGCAATCAGGAAATAATAATAAAATAGTTTGTTCCTGGTCAATTCCACTCAGGTAAAATAGATCGGCATTTTGTTTGAATATATGGGTTTGATCGCCACTCCTTGGAAATTCGTCATTAGATTGAAATATGGCTATAGAGTTCGGAGATAGCTTTTCTGTGAAATTTTCGCGATTTTTTTCGAATAAATGCTTGTCAATGCAGGGGTATTTCATGATGTTTATTCATTATTTTGTGCAGGAAAATTAATTTTTTAACGTAAATTTAATTGAGAAAATGATTGGAACTTGGTTTGATTATTTGCACAAGTCAAACTTATGACTATTTTTGTGTAAATTACACTAAAGAATTTTGTTAACCTTTAAAAAAACGATTATGAATTATTCTACATTAAAGAAAGCCCTCGTGTTTTCATTAGTAGCTCTGCTGGGCCTCGGTGAGGTTTCGGTAGCACAAGATGCTACTAGCTCTTCAGCCAAAGTGTTTGGTGGAAGGGCCCAGTACAGAACCTGGAGTTTAGGTGTCAATGCTGGAGTTCTTGCACCTGTTGTTATGGTGGGTGGAACTAATGATTTTTCTAACTGGAGTCCAACTTTAGGATATGGCCTGACATTAAGAAAGCAATTAGATCATATTTTCGGTGTTCAATTAGGATATCAGTCAGGTCAGCTTTCGTATGATAATGGTGGTGCTACAGTTAACCTTGGTCTAGGATCACGTACTGATGGAATCACACAAATCAGCAGTGCAGTTGATTTAACTGGTGTTGCAAACGTTGGATCGATTGATTTCTTAAAAAGAGAAAACTCTTTAAATTTCAATCTGAAAGCTGGTCTTGGTAGAGTTGCTTACAACTGGAAAGAAATTAATCCTAATGCAACTCCTGCAAAAGGAACTTATGGTCCTAACAAAGATCGTAATAACATCCGCGACATCTATGTTCCAGTTGGTGCTTCTGTGAAATTTAAAGTTTCTGATCGTACTAATTTCGATCTTGGTTACACCATGAATTTCTTAGATGCTGATAATCTTGATGGTACCAAAGGAAAAGGTTTCACAAGAGACAAGTGGTCTTATGCTTCTGCAGGTGTTGAATTCTCATTGGGTTCTAAAGCTAAATCAAATTTAGATTGGGTTAACCCACTTGCCATGATGTATGATGAATTAAAAGATCCAACATTACGTCAGGAAGTTGAAGCATTAAAAGGTCGTGTAAGCGCACTTGAAGCTGCTGATCTGTTAAAAGATTCAGATGGTGATGGTGTTGCTGACAAATTAGACAAATGTCCAAATACTGAAGCTGGAATTAAAGTTGATGGTTCTGGATGTCCTCTAGATGTTGATGCTGATGGTATTCCTGATTCAAAAGATGCTTGTCCTACTGTTAAAGGTATCGCAAGATTGAATGGATGTCCTGAGTTTGCAGCAGCTGGTCCTGTTGTTCCAATTCAGTTTGAGTTTAACTCTTCTGTTTTAAGAACTTCAGCTTATTCAGTTCTTGACGGATTAGCTTCTTCATTAAAAGCAAATACATCTGCTGTTGTTCAGTTAGACGGTCACGCTTCTGCTGAAGGTACTGAAGAATATAACATGACTTTATCAAGAGACAGAGCAAATTCAGTTAAAACCTATATGGTAAATGCTGGTATTGCTTCGAACAGAATTGCTACTACTGCATATGGCGAAAGCCGTCCGGTTGCATCTAATGCAACTGAAGCAGGACGTACTCAAAATCGTCGTGTTGAAATCAAACAACAATAAACAATATTGTATATAAGCATATTGTAAAAAAAGAATCCCGTGTCGAACTTTCGACACGGGATTCTTTTTTTTTTAATAATTTCGAGGTATGTATTTTTTCAGAAAGCACGATCCTAACAGGCCTTCAAGTTTCAATCTGAAGGTTATGCACATAATTAATACTGTTGCAATTCTGCTATTTCTTGGGGGTATCATTTACAAACTATTGGAGTGGTATGTGTTTTAAGATTTAGTAGAGGGGTTATTAAATCGTCTTAATGGATTCCCATTTTGACAAGTAATTGTAAATCATGAAGTCAATTGTTTATACCGATAATGCTCCTGCACCAATTGGGCCTTATAGTCAGGCTGTGCTAACGGGAAATATGTTATTTATATCAGGTCAGATTGCAATTGACCCTGCAACAAACCAGGTGATTAATGGAAGTATTGGCGATGAAGCACGACAAGTTATGAAGAATTTGGAGGCTCTATTATCAGCATCCGACCTGTCATTCGAAAGTGTGGTTAAAGCCACCATTTTCTTAAGTGACATGAACCATTTTGCCGAAGTCAATGAAATCTATGGTTCTTACTTTATTTCAAATTTTCCGGCAAGAGAAACTGTTGCTGTTCTTGGATTACCCAAAAATGTCAATGTAGAAATATCAATGATTGCAGTTAAGGCCTGAAATTGAAAGCTGGCAGACTAAAGTATTTTTTGGCTGCAGTTTTATCTGTGGTAATCTGGGGGTTTTTCTCTATCCCGCTTCGTAAAATACAACTTTATCCTTCAGATGAAATACTATATTACAGATTATTTACCTCTTTAATATTAACATGGGGTTTTATTTTACTGTTTCGAATTAAGCAGATAAAATTAGATCTAGATTATTTTTACTCTCTAAGCCATAAAGACCGCAACAAGTTTATAATTCTTTGCCTCTTATCAGGGCTATTAATAAGTGGGAATTGGTTTACCTATATTTATGCAGTAAACAATGTCAATTTAAAGTCGGCAGCATTTGCCTACATGGTTTGCCCACTGATTACATCCCTTGCAGGTTTTTTGATTCTTAATGAGCATCTTGGTAGATTTAAGCTTATTGCACTTGGAATTGCTAGTCTAAGTATTTTTATTCTGGCACAAGGTTCTATGAGGGATGTATTATGGTCTATATTTATTGCAGCGCTCTATACTTTCTTCCTGATTGTTCAAAAGGTATTGAATAAGGTCGACAAGTTTAATATGCTGGGCCTTCAACTATTGATTGCCTCAATATTCATATTTCCTTTTTATATGTTTAGTTTTGACAGTTTTCCTTCAGACACTTATTTCTGGATAAATATCCTGATAATTGCAATTTTCTTTACAATAATACCGTTGTATTTAAGTCTTTATGCGCTCATTGGTATGCCCTCTTCTACCTTAGGGATCATTATTTATCTTAACCCTATTGTTGCTTTTGCAGTTGCATTTTTCTACTTTCACGAAGAAATAAGTTTGCATCAGCTATATGCTTACTTGTTGCTATTTATTGCTATTGTAGTTTTTAACTGGAATATAATAAGAGAAATAATTTTTAAAGTTCCGGCTAATGATTTGCCGGAGATTACTCCCTAACTGGATTGACAGAGCAAATCTTAAAAACTCCTATTGAGTATTTAAAAGGTATAGGTTCTCAGCGTGCAGAGATTCTTAAGAAGGATCTTGAGATCTTTACCTATGACGACCTTTTGAATTATTATCCGTTCCGGTATATAGATAGAACCCGTTTTTATAAGATTCGTGAGCTTAGTCCCGATTTACCCTCAGTGCAAATTCTTGGAAGGATCATTTCAAAAGAAGTGTTGGGCGAAAAGCATACAAAAAGGCTTGTTGCCCGCTTTAAGGATGATACAGGAAGTATAGAATTAGTATGGTTTCAAAGTATTCGATGGATTGATAAAATTATTCAACCAGGGTCTGTATTTATCGCCTTTGGTAAACCTGTAATATTTAACGGACACTTTTCCATCTCGCACCCCGAACTTGAACCTTATCAACCTAATATAGAAAATAAAGGTAATTTAACCCTCCAGCCAGTTTATAGCTCCACTGAAAAATTAAAGCAATTCAACCTTGACAGTAAGGGTATTCAAAGAGCTCTGGCTGTACTAATAGATCAGGTAATCAGGCAAATAAAAGAAACTCTGCCTGAATATTTATTGAAAAGTCATAAGCTAATTAGCTTACAAAAAGCTTTGTATAATATTCATTTTCCAGAAAACAGTCAAATACTTAAGGATGCAGAGATTCGTTTAAAATTTGATGAGTTGTTTTTTATACAATTAAAACTTTTACGGACTAAACTTTTACGGACTCAGAAATTTAAAGGTGCTGTCTTTAATAATGTCGGTGATAATTTTAACACGTTTTATTCAGAAAAATTACCTTTTAAACTCACTGATGCCCAAAAGCGTGTAATTAAGGAAATTAGGCAGGATACTCAGCGAGGAGTTCAAATGAATCGGCTGCTCCAGGGTGATGTGGGTAGTGGAAAGACTGTGGTAGCTTTAATGATCATGCTTTTGGCAATAGACAATGGCTATCAGGCATGTATAATGGCGCCTACTGAGATTCTAGCTCAGCAACATTACTTGTCAATTAAAAGCCTGTTAGGCGATGACTTTATCAATTTGGAAATACTGACAGGGTCTACTTTGAAAAAGGCTAGGGTAAGTCTTCATCAGCGCTTGGAGAATGGTGAACTTGATATTCTTGTTGGGACACATGCATTAATTGAAGATGTAGTTAAGTTTAAAAATCTGGGACTTGTAGTGATTGATGAACAACATCGATTTGGAGTGGAGCAGCGGGCAAAATTATGGCGCAAAAATGTGATTCCACCTCATGTTTTGGTAATGACAGCAACTCCAATTCCACGTACATTAGCCATGACTCTTTATGGAGATCTTGATGTTTCAATTATCAATGAACTTCCAGCGGGAAGAAAACCAATTAAGACTGTTCATTTATTTCATAGCCAACGCTTGAGGATGTTTGGTTTTATGCGTGAAGAGATTGCCAAAGGCAGGCAAATTTATATTGTTTACCCTTTGATTAAAGAAAGTGAAAAGCTTGATCTTTTATATCTTGAGGCAGGAATTGAATCCATTAATGATGAGTTTCCGATGCCTGAATATCAGATCAGTATTGTTCATGGTAAACTGGCAGCTAAGGATAAAGCTTCAGAAATGCAGCGTTTTGTAAAAGGGGAAACACAGATTATGGTAGCTACAACTGTAATTGAAGTTGGAGTCAACGTACCAAATGCCAGTGTAATGATTATTGAAAATGCCGAGCGCTTCGGTTTATCTCAACTACATCAATTACGTGGAAGGGTTGGCAGGGGTGCTGAACAATCATTTTGTATTTTAATGTCAGGAAACAAGTTAAGTAGTGATGCCAGAACTCGATTGGAAACAATGGTAAGAACCATCGATGGCTTTGAGATCGCAGAAATTGATCTTCAGCTCAGAGGTCCGGGAAATATTGAAGGAACGCGGCAAAGTGGAGTGCTTGATTTAAAATTAGCCGATCTTAGCATAGATCAGAAACTTTTAGCCGAAGCCCGGGAAACTGTTATAAAGGTTCTTGAGGATGATCCTGAATTAAAAAATGAATCAAATCTACTATTGAGACAGTATTTTGAACAGAAATCAGCTGGAATCAGCTGGGACAAAATATCCTAAAACAGTGATTTTAAAAAATGTTGTAATCTGTATAAAATGAAATTCTATAAAGTTCTGTTACCAGCTCTTTTTATTGGAGCTTCACTATTTGCGCAAAATACTGACTCTCTAATAATCCGAAGGATTCATGATGAGGCTCTGGCCGATGGTCATGCTTATACTAATCTGGCTTATTTATGTAAAAAAATCGGACCCAGGTTAAGTGGCTCTCTGAATGCGCAAAAATCTGTCGAGTGGACAAAAAAGCTTATGGAAGACTATGGTTTTGATAGGGTCTATCTTCAGGAAATTATGGTCCCAGTTTGGGAACGAGGAGCAAAAGAAGTGGCTTATATTATTGAGGGTAATACGAAAATACCAGTGCCTATCGCTGCCCTTGGTGGTTCTATTGCAAGCCCCCTGAAAGGTTTAAGTGCTCCAATCTTGGAAGTCCGGAGTTTTGAAGAATTAAAAGGGTTAGGTGAACAAGTTGTAAAAGGCAAAATCATATTTTTCAACCGGCCTTTTGATCCTAAGTTTGTAAATACCTTCGATGCATACGGGGGTGCTGTCAATCAGCGCGGTCAGGGGGCAATTGAAGCTGCAAAACTTGGAGCTGTTGGAGTTATCGTTCGCTCTATGTCAAGTGTTGTTGATGATTTTCCACATACCGGAGGAATGCGTTATCAGGATGGTGTAACAAAAATTCCAGCTGCTGCTATCAGCACAAAAGCTGCTAATTTATTGAGCCAGAAATTAAAGCTTCGAAAACTACCTGTTATTCAATTTTATTTTAAGATTAACTGTCGCACCTTACCTGATGCGGTATCCTATAATGTGATCGGTGAGATTCTAGGAAGTGAAAACCCTGACGGAATAATCACGGTTGGTGGGCACCTTGATTCATGGGATCTTGCTGAAGGTGCTCATGATGATGGAACCGGAATTGTACAATCAATTGAGGTTTTGAGAATCTTTAAGGCATTAAACATTAAGCCAAAAAACACCATAAGGGCAGTAATGTTTATGAATGAAGAAAATGGATTGCGCGGTGGCGCTAAATATGCAGAGCTTGCCAGGCAGAAAAATGAAAAGCATATTGCAGCCATGGAATCTGATGAAGGTGGA
Source organism: Daejeonella sp. (assembly GCA_030831705.1). Lineage (GTDB taxonomy): Bacteria > Bacteroidota > Bacteroidia > Sphingobacteriales > Sphingobacteriaceae > Daejeonella. The sequence goes on from JAURKO010000141.1 coordinate 31,068, forward strand.
TTCACACCGCGTGGATTCTCTATCGAAGGAGCCCCGGAAGCGCTAGCTCATTTTTCTAAGTGGAAACCACTTCTTGAACCTTATCAGGTAGATCGTATTAAAAGCGGAGGAAGTGGAGCTGATATCGGACCTTTGCGCGGTATTCCCGGAATAGTTTTGATTGGCTTCAGGCCAGATGCACAGCGTTATTTTGATTTGCATCACTCAAGTAATGATGTGTTTGAAAATGTTAACAAGCGTGAATTGGAACTCGGAGCTGCTTCCATGGCTAGTTTGATCTATCTGATTGATCAGTACGGTACGCGATAGTTATGAGTATGAATAGCTTATTATATAGTATTTGATGACTGAATCCGCGTCCTTACTGGTTAAAAGTGATCCCTACATCGCCATGCGTTTTCCGGAGTTCCGCTCCTATCTGACTATGCGTTTTTTATTCACTTTCGCCTATCAGGTACAGGCTGTTGTTGTTGGATGGCATATTTATCAGCTGACCAAAGATCCGCTTTCTCTGGGGCTTATTGGCCTTGCAGAGGCTATCCCATCGATAACCGTGACTCTTTATGGTGGGTATATTGCCGATAAATCGGATAAAAAGAAGTTAATGATCTGGATCATCCTTGCGATGCTGCTATCAAGTTTTGTGCTGGCACTTGTATCTAGTCCTGAGGGTTTAAAGTATTTGGGACGTAAATCTGTCATTTTGATTATGTATCTGATGATATTTTTTGTGGGAATGGCCAGAGGATTTTACTCACCTACCGCCTTTACATTAATGGCTCAGATTATACCCAGAGCTCATTATGCAAATTCATCGACCTGGAACACAGGAATCTGGCAGGTTGCTTCCATTATGGGGCCTGCGGTTGGGGGCTTATTGTATGCTTTCAGTGGTATTACAGCCTGTTTTGTAGTGATCGTCAGTTTCATGGCGATGGCATTAGCATGTATCGTATTTTTTGTTAAAAATTATCCACCTCAGTTTGTACCCAGGGAAAATATATTTAAAAGTCTTTCAGAGGGTATCAAATTTGTCTTTAATAACAAAATGATATTAGGTGCATTAAGTCTGGATATGTTCTCTGTATTTTTTGGAGGCGCTGTTGCACTGATGCCCATTTTTGCTCATGATATTTTAAAAGTAGGTTCTGAGGGACTTGGTTTCTTGCGTGCTGCTCCAGCTGCAGGTGCGGTAATCACGATGTTTATTATGGCTAAGTATCCGCCAATGAACAAACCCTGGAGAAACCTGTTGTTGGCTGTTGCCGGTTTTGGCATATCTATTATCTGTTTCGGACTTTCACGAAATTTTTATCTGTCTTTGGTCTGCCTTTTTTTCGAAGGAGCATTTGACAGTGTGAGTGTAATAATTCGTTCAACGATATTACAATTATTAACCCCTCAGGAAATGCGGGGTAGGGTTTCTGCCGTTAATGGCATGTTTATTAATTCATCGAATGAAATTGGTGCATTTGAATCGGGAGCAACCGCAAAACTAATGGGGACTATTCCTTCAGTGCTTTTTGGAGGTGCTATGACACTGTTAATTGTATTTTTTACTTATTTGAAAACCAAAAAACTTGTCCCCTTGAGACTAAAACAAATCAACAAAGATTAGATTCTGTTAGTTTTACCTAAAACGAAATAGATAATAGAGCCAAGAATTGGTGCAATCAGTATCAAAATGAGCCAGAGTAGTTTCGTGTTGGTTGGTTTGTTGCTTTTCAACAAGTCAATTAAAGTATAAATGACCAATATTGCCCATAAAATTCCAAACAGAAAACGGAAAATGTTTCCAATAAAAAGTAGAGTTATTAGTGTGATCATCATATTTTTCGTTTTTTACCAAACAGTTGGAAGAGTACAGCCTAAAGATACGGCGCAATAATTATAAAAACGATTCATGCTATTTTCTGCAATTCTGTAAGAATAAATGAACTGCAGCTGTATACAAAAGCCAATGGTTTTCTAACCATGAACCTTATCGAAATTGTTTTTGGCTCCTGCCAACAATCAAATAAAGTAATTCTCCGATTAAAGGAACAAAAATCACAATAATAGTCCAAAGTAATTTATTGACAGGTTCGTTAAATTTTGAGCGGGTTATGTCGATGATACAATAGATTTTCAGGATAAGCAATGGTATAATAAGCGTTAAAATAAAAATTTCTAAAGCCCCAATGTTAATGTAAAGCAAATTGTTCATTTCATTTTTTTTTATAAATATAAAAAAACTATAGTTCTTTGGCATGCTTGTCACCTTTTAGAAAGCAGGGTCTGTTTCTCTTTACCCCGTGTTCTGCCCTATTTTTTTGCTGGAAATTTAATAGATATCATGAAATTCCGTATCGCAAAAAAGATAGAGCTGCCACTCGGGTTTGTTTAATAGGACTTATGGTTCTATTACCTGAAGCTCCTCCCGATGAAAAACAGCTCCGGGTAAAATAAACCTTACCGAAGGAAGTTCTGGCCTTTGCCAGAATGACAATGCATTTCCATGTGGTTGGTGTTTTCACCAACCATTTGATAGATGGTTCTTGGTACGGTGAGAACACCGACC
>JAURKO010000142.1 GCA_030831705.1 Daejeonella sp.
CTTGGTACGGTGAGAACACCGACCAAAGGGGGTTCCAGCTTTCGCTGGAATGACAATGATTTCTTGCCGGAAATACTCCGGAGGAAAGGGCTGAACTAAACTATAAAACGCAGGTACTGTTTTCAAAAATTAAATAATATGACTCTATAGCCTTATGAGATCAATTAAAATAGTATTCCTTATATCGAACTCAAGTTAATTTATATAAAAACAGGCTGTTTTCTTTGGCTTGTGGTTAACAGAACGATTTGTATTTTTGCATATCATTAAAAAAACATGGCTAAGCGAATAAAAATTAAAGATTTACTAAACAGTACTAATTTCGGACAAGAAGCAATTGTAATGGGTTGGGTTAAAACCTTCAGAAACAATCAGTTCATTGCTATTAATGACGGATCAACAATAAAAAATATACAGGCTGTTATAGATTTTAATTCTTTCGATGATAGTCTGTTAAAAAGGCTGACTACCGGAGCTGCAATTTCTTTAAGCGGTGAAATCGTTGAATCCTTAGGGAAAGGACAACGTATAGAAATCAAGGTCAATACCCTCGAAATATTGGGTGACAGCGACGCGGAGAAATTTCCTTTGCAGCCTAAAAAACATAGTCTGGAGTTTTTAAGGGAAATTGCCCATCTGCGTTTTCGTACCAATACATTCAATGCAGTATTCAAAGTTCGACATGCACTGGCCTTTGCAGTCCATAAATTTTTTAACGATAAAGGTTTTTTATACCTGCACACTCCGATTATTACAGCTTCAGATGCTGAAGGCGCGGGTGAAATGTTCAGAGTTTCTACAATTGACCCAGATAATATTCCCCGAAATGAAGATGGCACTGTCAATTATAAAGAGGATTTCTTCGGGAAGGCCACTAATTTAACAGTATCCGGACAGCTGGAAGGTGAGCTTGCAGCTTTGGCTTTTGGAGATATTTATACATTCGGACCAACATTTAGAGCGGAAAATTCAAATACCACCCGACATTTGGCAGAATTCTGGATGATAGAACCTGAAATGGCCTTCTATGATCTGAATGATAATATGGATCTGGCTGAGGAATTGCTTAAATATGTTATTTCTTATGCATTGGAAAATTGCGATGATGAACTGGAGTTTCTGAACAGCAGATTAGCTGAAGAAGAAAAGCTAAAGCCTCAGGCAGAACGTTCAGAGCTAGATCTGCTTTCCAAACTAAAGTTCTGCCTTGATAATAATTTTGAGCGTATCACATATACCGAGGCAATACAGATACTTAGGAATTCGAAACCAAATCAGAAAAAGCAATTTAAATATCTGATTGACCAATGGGGAGCTGATTTGCAATCGGAACATGAGCGTTTTCTGGTAGAAAAGCACTTTAAAAAACCAGTGATCTTAACCGATTATCCGGCAGCAATCAAGTCATTTTATATGAGAATGAATGAACCTGATACTGAAGGCAGAACAACCGTCAGAGCAATGGATATTCTGTTCCCGGGAATTGGGGAAATTGTTGGAGGCTCACAAAGGGAAGAACGTCTTGAAAAACTGGAAAAGAGAATGGAGGAAATGCATATACCTTCAGCAGAAATGTCTTGGTATCTGGATACCCGTCGTTTTGGTTCTGCTCCTCATGCAGGATTTGGATTAGGTTTCGAACGTTTGGTACTTTTCGTCACAGGGATGACGAATATCAGAGATGTAATCCCTTTCCCGAGAACTCCTAAGAATGCAGAGTTCTAAGATATTTTACAAGCATCAATTAGCTTGTACCTTTTTATTCTGGGACTAAACCGGTAAAAATCTGTATTTTTAAATATGCTGATAAAGATTTATCCGGACAATCCAAATGAAAAAGTTATCCAGCAGGTTGTTGATATCCTCAAAAAGGGTGGAATCATAATATACCCTACGGATACTGTTTACGGAATGGGTTGTGATATCAGTAACTCCAAAGCAATTGATAAAATCTGTAAAATTCGGGGGATTAAGCCTGAAAAAGCAAACTTCTCCTTTATCTGCTATGATCTTAGTCATATTTCTGACTTCACGCGTCAAATCGATAATGAAACCTATCGTGTGATCAAAAAAGCACTCCCGGGTCCGTTTACTTTTATATTCAATGCAAATAAGAATGTACCAAAATTATTGAGTTCGAATAAAAAAACTGTCGGTATCAGAGTGCCCGATAATGCTATAGCTCGTGAAATAGTAAAAATGCTCGGAAATCCAATCATCTCTACTTCCATACATGACGATGATGAGATTATAGAGTATTCAACAGATCCTGAGCTTATCCATGAAAAGTATGAAGATATTGTTGATCTTGTGATTGATGGTGGATATGGCGATAATGAGCCCTCTACAATTGTAGACTGCAGTGAGGGTAATTTTGAAATTTTAAGACAAGGAAAAGGAGATTTGGATCTATTTTTGTAATATGTGATACAAGTAGCTTTTCCAAAAATGACCTCAGAAAATATTCAGGTAAAAAATAGTCTGCTGAAAAAATCGGGGAATTTAGAAGTTTAAAAGATAATGCTGCAGCATAAATACACCTGCTCCAGACAGGTATCCAATCAGAGCGAGCCAGGAAACATTTTTAAAATACCAGAGGAAATCTATTTTTTCCATACCCATAGCTGCCACTCCTGCAGCAGATCCAATGATTAAACAGCTGCCCCCTACTCCTGCACAATAGGCAAGAAAAGTCCAGAAATAATGATCAGTGGGATAAGTGGCCATATCATACATTCCCATCCCTGCAGCCACCAATGGTACATTATCCACAATAGAAGACAAGAGACCGATAGAAATTACAATCACATCCAAATTACCAATCTTAGCATCCATCCATTGTGCCAGATCCCGAAGCTGATGAGTAGATTCTAATGCAGATATAGCAACCAATATTCCCAGGAAAAAAAGAACACTGGGTACATCCGCTTTTCTCAATGCCTGAATCACAGAATAAGAATCCTTATCTGCATCATTTTTATTCTGATGAATAAATTCAGTGACTATCCAAAGTATTGCCAATCCGAATAGCATCCCCATAAAAGGTGGCAGGTGAGTGATCGTTTTAAAAAATGGAACAAAAACCAGAGCCCCAATTCCAAGAGCTAAAACGATTTTTCTTTCAAAATCTGTTGTCTTTTCAGTATGAGTACTTTCAACAAAATCCGGTTTAGTAACCTTACCCTTCATTGAAAAGGAAAGAATTAACAGTGGGACAAGCAAACAAACCAAACTTGGAATGATCAGGTTAAAAATTATACTACCTGTAGTAACCTGCCCACCAATCCATAACATCGTAGTGGTAACATCCCCAATTGGCGACCATGCACCACCTGCATTGGCAGCAAGCACGACCATACTGACAAAAAACATTCTGGTTTTCTTTTCACTGATTAGCTTTCTAAGCAATGAAACCATCACAATCGTTGTTGTAAGATTATCTAAAACTGCCGAAAGGAAAAAAGTAATGATACTAATGATCCATAATAACTTAAGTTGATCAGATGTTTTAATTTTAGTTGTTATTACATCAAATCCGTCATGGGCATCAATTAATTCGACAATGGTCATAGCACCCAATAAAAAGAATAATATACCGGATATTTGCCCTAAATGCTCATAAAGTTGTTCTGAGACTAGTTCCGTATTAGTCCCGCTCATAATGTAAACAACCCAACAGAGCACCCCGGTAAGTAAAGCACTGGCGGTTTTGTTTGTTCTAATCGGGTGTTCAAATGCGATCGCAACATACCCGATAATGAAGATTGTGGTTATCAATAATTCCATGAAATGAATTTGAACTAAAAATTTTTATTGTCTAAAATTTGACGCCTTAATGTACAAAACTCAAGCCTCACATACAACAAGAAAATATTGCTTTGGTTGCAATTTGATTTAAAAAATTCAAGCTTGGAATTTTAAAAAAGACAAAAAATAACCTGAGTTCGATAAAAGTTAGATTAAAAATGTCATCTAAATTGATCTCATGAAGCTCTGGAGCCGTATGATTTGACTTTTGAAACCAATACCTGCGTTTTGTAGCTTATTTCAGTCCTTTCCTACGGAGTATTTCCGGCAAGAAATTGTATTCTATTTCAGATTACCAATAGCCGGAAGATACCTCCTTCGGCAAGGTTTATTTTACCCGGGGCTATTTTTCATCGGGACGGGCTTCCGTTAATAGAACCATAGGCCCTGTTAAATAAACCCGAGTGGCAGCTCTATCTTTTTTGCGATACAGAATTTCATGATATCTGTTAAATTTCCCACAAAAAAATAGGGCAGAACACGGGGCTGGTATAAGCGAAAAGAAACAGAC
>JAURKO010000143.1 GCA_030831705.1 Daejeonella sp.
CTACCGCTGGCCGTTGCATTAAGCTTAGTTTCACCTCCTTCCAGAATCACTGTATCTCTTCCTGCATATACAGTTGGTGTTGGCATAACTGTTATGGTTTGTGATTTTGATTCAAAACAACCATTATTCGAAGTAAAGACAAATTGCAAGGTGTGTGTGCCAATCCCTGCCAGTGCAGGATTGAATATTCCAGTTGAAGAGACTCCGGGACCAGAAAAAACACCATTTCCCGCCTGTCCGGTTGATTCAATTGCCTGACTTATGCGAAATGGCGCAACTTCCTGACAAACATTAGCCATTGCAGTAAAGCTGACTGATGGAGCTGCTAATAGTGTAAAAGTTTGAATCTCTTCATCCGCGCAACTACCCCCAGAAAAAGCGACCATTCTAACTTTGATTAGCTTTGAGCTTGGCGAGCTGAAAACAGGGTATAAAAAACGATATTCTTTTCCAGGAACCGGATTATTATCTACAATTTTATTTGTTGGGAAATTGTCATAATCAAAATACCATTCTACTTTCCCGATTTCTCCAAAATCAACGGTTGATGTATTACGAAATATAACTTCCCTGTTACTGCATAAGTTTGAAGGATTTGAAATTTGAAAACCTGCTATCGGGGTTGCTCCATTAACAGTGAATGTTTTAACCATGCTGGTGACACACCCGGCTTTTGAAGTCACTGTCAGTGTAACCTGGTAATTGCCTGCCAAAGTGTACCTGTGGGTAGGATTTTTTAGCGTTGAAGTATTCGTACCTGGAGCCGCAGCAGCATTCCCGAAATCCCACAGGTAGGTTAGCTCAGAACCATCCGAAATTCTTGTTGAATCGGTAAATTGAGCAAAAGAATCTCTTATACAAACTTCAGGAACTCCAAAATTGACTATTGGAGATGGATTAACAAGAATAGATTTTTCAAAAACCAGACTTTCGCAACCATTCTGATTCAGCACTTTAAGTTTAACAAGATACGTTCCGCTGGTTTTATAGGTATAACTAAATGGAACTGCAGAATCCTTTTCGACTAAAGCACTATTATCTCCAAAATCCCAAATCCATTTGATAATCTTACCCTCAGTTGAGCTCGACCCATCACTGAAAGTTAATGTCTTTTTTTCACAGGCAACTAAACCGGCAGTAAAATTTGCAACTGGAAGCGCATAAACAACAATATCCTTAGAGAAAACTTCTGAAGAACAGCCATTATCCCCTTCAACAATTAACTTGACCTTGAAAGTTCCGCTCTTTTTGTAAGTATGGGTAGGATGTTGCTTATCAGAAAATTCATTATCTCCAAAATCCCATTTCCAGCTGATGATTTTACTACCGTTCGCAATACTTGTATCTCTAAATGCAATTGAAGCATTAACACAACTTTGGCTAAGCGCAGTAAATGAAGCCACAGGCGGATCAAATATCTCAAAATCAAGGCTGACTAGTTCACTGGCATCACAACCGGATGGAGTAGGATTTTGACCAATAGCGGTAATTCTGAATTTACCAATTTTACCGTAAACAGGATCTGCTAATGGATACACATAATTATATACCGGTTTACCGTCGATTGTAGAAGTGGTAAAGGCAGGATTTGAATCGGTATATGAACCTTTCCCATCATCTAAATTCCATACTATACTTGAAGATTTATATGGAAGCTTTAAAACGAATTTAGGAGCCGAATTGGAACAACCACTTTTAATGATCTTGGCCGATTGTGTACTTGCAGAAATATTTTGAAAAAGATTACGAACATCAGCTCCAGCCAGGTAAGCATAAGATTCTACAGATCCATAACCATATGCAATGGCAACAAATCCGCCACTGGCTTTAATTCTATTTTGATCCTGGGAACTGGTTACATCAAGCACAGCATATGAATATTCATTATCTATTTTTTTCAAATTACTCACCGCAATATTATTAACAGTTAAATCGGCCGCATCAGCGGTTCTGATAATAATATTAAGGTAATATTTCAAAATATTGGTTCTGACACCTGCAACACTATTTAATTTGGAGAATACAGTAATATCGCTTAAGGTCTGCTCAATCGGATTCAAGATTGTCATTTCCGGATCTCCCGGAAATGTTGGAGCCTGATTAGTCAAAGCATTTGCTGGATTACAGTTTTGCGCAGTTTGATACTGAGCAACTCCAATTGGTTTGTCGGCCTTAAGAATACTGGGATTATTGGTAAAATAAGTTATCACGCTGCCCTTTTTGTAGGGATTACTTAAAGTTGTACCAAAAGCAAGTGTATTGCTACCATTTACAGTGATATTGGTATTGTCTTCTGAAACAATAATCCGAATTGCATCAATATTGCCGTTTTCAGTATTGAAAAATGGTGCGGTAACAAAATTCTTTCCCCATGAAGATACCGGAAACAGCTGTTGATATAAATTATCCCCACCACTTGGAGTTGGTCTGCCGGGAAGGGGAACAATAGGATTTGTTCTAGTATTTCCATCTTCACAGAAAGCAGTCCAGGTACTGCCAGAAAATACGGCTATTGGTTTACAGCTGCCCAGCGTTCTAATCAATGAGCCGGAAACATCATTTGCCGACTGATATTGATAAATATCCCCCTTATTAAGTTTCTGAGTTATCTTATAAGTAGCATTTGCCTGACGAACCCCATTAAAGCTACTGACGGTTGGTGTAATTTCTATCTCAGTATTATCTTCAACTGCAACAATGGTAAATTCTGATCTGGCAGCATTATTTTGTGTACCTCCTGCATTCTGATAGGAAAACGCATAATATTCCCTTCCTAAAGCTTTTGTTGGAAGTATTAAACTTCCCGCTGTTCTTGCACTGTTTGAAATTACTGAATAAACTGAAATCGGACTTCCTGAGGTAATATGAATACCCTTGTTGGATTCGACCACATCAAAACTTGCAATATGAACATCTACCACATTGGGATCAACAAATACAGGAGTAATGACATTAGCAACGATATTACCAGTAGAAATAACCTGACCATTGCCTTCAACTTTGTACGTAGTATTGATATCGGAGGAAAGAAATAGAGTCATCCTAGATAACTTACCATCAATATGGCCTGCATACCCAAGCCAAAAATCTGTCCCTTTGTTTGAAGTACCCTGCGCAAATGAACTTAATACTGAACCACCCAGCAGAACATAAATAATCAATAATATGCTTATACTCAGTTTCAAAATTGTTTCAAATAATTTAACATTAATAAATTAGAAAAAATTCAATTCTAAATTTACGTAAACGGTTTGATTTGATGTTGGAGAATTAATCATTCGGACTCAAAAATACATGTTAATTAGCATGAATTCGAGAATAGCAAAAATGAAAATTAAGATAAAAAACATTTAACTTATTAATTATAAATAATTTATTGACTTTAAAGAACAACAATCTTTAATGTTCCAATGGATTGAAATCTTCAGATAAGTGGCAGACTTATGCAAAGAATTTGGTAATTAAATTAAATAATACCAAACTGAAGCTAATGCACTAAGATCAGAGTCCGAGGAACTTCAATTATTGGTAATAAGATTTTCACCGGGTTAATTACTAAATTGTTTTAAATAATTTTTAAATGAAAATCAAATTGATACGCGTTATAACGAGATTATCAGTAGCGTTGAATATGGTCCTTGTGATTAATTCCTCTTTCTCACAAGAGAAGAAAGAGTTACTAATTGTCACTTTTGGTAATTCGACCACAGCTCCAAGAAAAGGGATTGAAAAGGTTTATGCTGTCAGAATACATGAGGAATTAGCTGCAGCAGGGATACCAAATAAAGTAATTAATTCAGGAGTTGGTAGCAATCATACAGGTTCAGTAAAGGATAACGATCGCCCGAAAATCGAGCATGGAATGGATAGATTTGAAAAAGATGTATTAAGTCATCGTCCTGATTGGGTAAGTCTTAATTTTGGACTTAATGATGCTTATCAGGACAAAGGTGAAGGTACCGCATCAAGGATTCCTCTTGAAGCCTTTATTGCTAATCTGACTCATTTCATAACTGAGATCAAAAAAATTAATGGCAGAGTTATACTTCTTACACCGAATCCGCTAAGTTCAAAATTGGAAAAATTTAGGCATGAGCGTCTGAAACTTTACAGAGACGCAGTAATCAAACTGGCCAAATCAGAAGATGTTGAATTAATAAATTCTTGGAAAGTCTTTGGAAAATATGCCAGAAAAGACCCTGCAGGTATGGAAGGTCTTTTGCCAGATGGCCTTCATCCTATGGATATCGGTCATAAGTTGATTGCTGATGAGATTGTGAAAATTATCAAAAAACAGAACCGCTAAACTCAGAGGCTGAAAATCTTTTTAGGCTTGAATTATAGAATTTTTTGTTCTATGGCTTTGCAAGCCGTTTACATAATACCCGCACACTGGCATAAAAGATCACGACCCTACATTTCATCACTACCATATAAGAGTCAATAAAAACCCAAAAAATACAACAGTCATTTCTTGGTCGTGCCTACCCTTCCGATTAGGCGGGCCTTCCTAGAAATGACGGTAAAAGCTCCCCTAAGTCACCTCTATTTTACAGACCAATCCAATAGATTGAATAAATCTTAACTACCTTTAAGAATTCAAACAAATTATGAAAGCAGTTAAAGCATATGCCGCTCAAAGTGCGGAAAGTCCGTTAGCCCCATGGCATTTAGATCGTCGTGAACCCGGTGCAGAAGATGTTGAAATAGAAATCCTATTTTGTGGTGTTTGTCACTCAGACATTCATACCGCACGTAACGAATGGAGGGGAACAGTTTATCCTGCAGTTCCGGGCCATGAAATCGTTGGAAAAGTAACGCGGGTTGGGGATTCTGTAAAGCGATTCAAAGCGGGTGATACTGTTGGTGTAGGATGTTTTGTCGACTCCTGCGGACATTGCAACAATTGCAATGATTACCTGGAACAGTACTGCGAAAACGGACATACACAAACGTATAATTCCTTATCTCAGGACAAAAAATCAATAACATTAGGTGGTTATTCCAGTCATATTGTGGTTAGAGAACGGTTCGTATTGAATGTATCTGATAAATTACCTCTGGCCAATGTTGCACCCTTATTATGTGCAGGAATTACAACCTACTCTCCTATCAAACACTGGAATGTAAAAAAAGGTGATAAACTGGCAGTTTTGGGTCTTGGCGGCTTAGGACATATGGCGGTTAAAATTGCCTCATCAATGGGTGCAGAAGTCACAGTTTTGAGTCGCTCAAAAAGTAAAGAGAAGGATGCCGCGCGTCTGGGTGCGAAACATTTTAAACTTACTTCAGACCCTGAAGTGATGAAATCATTGGCTTCAAGTTTCAATTTCATTATCGATACTGTCTCTGCTGATCATGATTATAATGAATACCTTGCTCTCCTACGTTCAAACGGGGTAATGATCTTACTAGGTGCTCCACCAAATCCGGCAGATGTTTCTGCTTTTCAGTTGATTGGTGGTCGCCGCAGCCTTGTGGGTTCATTAGTTGGAGGCACCAAAGAAACTCAGGAAATGCTAGACTATTGTGCCGAACACAATATCACCTCGGATATTGAGCTAATCAATATTGATCAGATTAATGAAGCTTATGAGCGCACTCTTAAAGGAGATGTCCATTATCGCTTTGTGATTGACATGAAATCACTTAAATAGGGTTTGTTTAATGCAGATATTTGAATTAATTTGTGAAATAATATAAAACATCATCAAAATGACAAAGAAACTCTACGTTTTTGTTGCAGGCGCAGCATTAATTTTTACTTCTTATAGTAATAATGCCCTTGCATATGCAAATTACCCCTCAGTTCAGGATACCACAAAAGCACCTGTTGAGAAATTACCTCCAAACAATAGTTATTCCCCTGCATTTGCAGGACAAACCAGAATTGCAGGAATAAAAACTAAAACTGCTCTTGACGTAAAAGTACTTGCCGAAGGATTGAAAAGACCCTGGGGCATCACAGTACTTCCTGACGGACGATTGCTGATCACCGAAAAAACCGGGACTATGAAAATTGTTACCACATCAGGCATGGTCAGTGAACCTATTACAGGCTTGCCTGCTGTAAATTCAGGAGGCCAAGGTGGTTTACTTGGTTTAACCACTGATCCTTCTTTTTCAAAAAACAGAATTATTTATTGGGTATTTTCTGAAAAAACCAGCACAGGAAACCTCACTGCAGTAGCTAAAGGAACACTTTCTGCTGATGAGAAAAAAATGGAAAATGTAAGCGTTATTTACAGAGCTGATCCTGCACACCCAAGTATGGGACATTATGGAGGAAGAATCCTGGTTGACAAAACTGGAAATTTATTGGTAACTACCGGTGAACGTTCTTCATTGGAAACCAGACCACAGGCACAATATTTGACATCTGCTAACGGTAAAGTATTACGTATTACCAAAGATGGTAAACCTGCTCCCGGCAATCCGGTATTGGGTGCTGGTTCAAAGCCTGAAATTTATTCTTATGGTCATAGAAACGTTCAAAATCTTGCTTTTCACCCTGTCACAGGTGATATCTGGACTGCAGAATTTGGTCCGATGGGCGGCGACGAACTAAACCTTGTAAAACCAGGTAAAGACTACGGCTGGCCAGCCATAACCTATGGTTTGGAGTATAGCGGAGCAAAAGTAGGTGAAGGGATACAGCAGAAAGAAGGCATGGAACAGCCAGTTTATTATTGGAACCCATCAATATCTCCAAGTGGGATGTCTTTCTACTCAGGCAATATGATTTCTGAATGGAAAAACAATTTATTTATAGGCGCATTAAGCGGCAAACACATCCTGAGATTGGTTATTAAAGACAATAAAGTTGTTGGAGAAGAAAGACTGCTTGCAGATCAAAACCAGCGTTTCAGATCAACCATGCAAGGTAAAGACGGTGCTCTTTATGCAATTACTGATGAAGGAAGACTTTATAGAATAGCCAAGAAGTAAAAAGAATAGAGACTCTTGATATTCCCTTTGGTTGGTATTATCACAAACCATTGAGGTGATCGTGCCTGGTACGGTGAAAATACCGACCAGAGGGGAATAAAAATTTAAACGGCAATTTTCTAATTAGAAATTGCCGTTTTTCATTAAACATAAATCGCCGCAAGGGTTTAATCAATTGCACTGGCTGCGTTAACGATGGCAGCGGTATCCTTTTTGGCATTTTGGAGCCAAAAAGATATAGCGGACAGCGTGTTTAAACGCCAAAAATATCCTTACAAAGTACCTGCTTTTTAAAATAAAATTGAGCATATTTATTTTTCAATCGCATACATTATTTATGAGACCACTCAGCCATCATTTTAAATCAGTACTTCTCGGCGTAATTTTATTCCCATTTTTCACATTTGCACAGGAAAATGATTTTAAAAATTATACCCGCGAACTTGAAGGAACTGAACTAAAATTTGACATGATTGCGATACCAGGAGGAAATTTTAATATGGGTAGTCCGGCGACTGAAGTGGGCCGCCGCCCGGATGAAGGTCCGCAGCATCAGGTAAAAATTAGTCCATTCTGGATTGGAAAACATGAAGTTACTTGGGACTTTTTTGAACCATTTGTTTATAAAAATCAGGAAATCAGCCGCAGCAAAATACCGTTAAGACCGCAGGTTGATGCCTTAACCCGTCCAACGAAACCCTATGTCGACATGACCTGGGGAATGGGAAAAGAAGGTTTTCCGGCAATAGGAATGACTCAATACGCTGCAATTCAATTTTGCAAATGGCTCTATACCAGAACAGGCGAATTTTACAGGCTTCCTACAGAAGCAGAGTGGGAATACGCCTGTCGGGCAGGAACCAGTGGTGCTTACTCCCACCCTTCAGAATCAAAACTCGATGACTATGCATGGTACAAAACAAACAGTACTAACAAAACACATCCGGTAGGAAGTAAAAAGCCTAATCCATGGGGGTTACATGATATGCATGGAAATGTCACTGAATGGACCTACGACCAATACAAACCCGATACCTACACAAAATTCGCCGGCACAGTCGCACAGGATCCGGTTATACCCTTTGAAACTTTATATCCAAATTCTGTCAGAGGAGGATCATATGAAGATCCTGCTACAGATTTACGCTCTGCAAGCCGCAGAGGATCATTAGCAGAGTGGAAGCAAATCGATCCGCAAATTCCTAAGAGTAACTGGTGGTTAACCGGAGGTACATTTGTTGGCATCAGGGTAGTGCGTCCACTTGTGCCACCATCAAAAGAAGAAATTGAAAAATATTACAATCGTGAACCCATAGCTGATTTTTAATTCAAATTATTTATAACATGAAGAACAAAATTTCTGAAACCAAACAAAGAAGAGATTTCCTAAAGACCTCAGCCATTCTGACTGGTGGTGCATTATTAAGTGGAATTCCTCTCGCAGGAGCCTATGCAAGTGGCTCCGATACCATTAAAATTGCCCTGATTGGCTGTGGTGGCCGCGGAACAGGTGCTGCGTTTCAAGCCTTGAGTACCAAGTTCAATCTAAAACTTGTAGCCATGGCTGATGCTTTTCCTGATAAAATCGATAAATGCTATCAGACTCTTCTCACAAAATTCGGTGCTGAGAAAATCAGTGTTCCGAATGATAAAAAGTTTGTTGGTTTCGATGGTTACATTGCAGCTATGCAGGATGCTGATGTAGTCATGCTTTGTACTCCTCCAGGATTCAGGCCAGCACATTTTGCTGAAGCAGTAAAACAAAACAAACAAATTTTTATGGAGAAACCGGTTGCAACTGATTCGCCGGGAATCCGAAGCGTATTGGCAACTGCTGAAGAAGCTAAACGTAAAAAGTTGAATGTAGTTGTAGGACTTCAGCGGCATTATCAGAAAAATTATCGTGAGATCATAGACCGAGTGCATCAGGGTGGAATAGGAGATGTAATTGCCGGACAAGTTTATTGGAATAGTGGCGGCGTATGGGTCAATCCACGTCAGCCGAACCAGACTGAAATGGAGTATCAAATGAGAAACTGGTATTATTTCAATTGGCTTTGCGGGGACCATATTGTTGAGCAGCATGTTCATAATATTGACGTTGCCAACTGGGTAAAAAACAAGTACCCTGTATCAGCCTACGGCGCAGGCGGTCGCTTTTTAAGGACCGGTAAAGATTATGGAGAAATTTTCGACAGTCACTCAGTTGAATTTGTTTACGATGATGGCAGCGTAATCTCAAGTCAGTGCCGTCATTATACAGGAGGTGGAAACCGGGTGGATGAATCGTTCCAGGGAACCAAAGGAAAAATCTTCCTTGACTCAAACAATATTGGTAAAATTTGGGATCATAAAGGAAAAGTGCTGGTAAATTATGAAGGAAAAGGAGACCCCAACCCATATCAAACAGAACACGATGAACTATTTGCTGCTATTACAGCGGGGCAGTATAAGTTTTCGGATGCAGAAAATGGCGCAAAGAGTACAATGACTGCAATTCTGGGTCGTTATGCATCTTATTCAGGAAATGTAGTTACCTGGGATGAGGCATTGAATTCAGAGATCAGTCTGATGCCTGATCGACTGGCATGGGATGCCCTGCCAAAAGTTTTACCAAATTTTGATGGCACTTATCCCTATGCTATCCCAGGAGTAACAAAAGTGGTTTGATAACCTTAAAAAAAGACAAAATGAAAAGAAGTGAATTCATAAAAAGCGGTGTTATGCTCGGATTGGGAGCTACTGCTGCCAGTTCAGCCCTTGCTGCAGGCATGCCGGCGGCTAAAAAAGGAGAAAAAACCTTTAACTTGGATTATGCGCCACATGCAGGCATGTTTGCCGCACATGCCGGAGAAAATTTCATTGATCAGATTAAATTCATGCACGATCAGGGATTTAGAAGCATTGAAGATAATGGTTTAATGAAGCGTCCGGTAGCTTTGCAGGAAGAGATCGGGAACACGTTAGCAAAGCTAAACATGACCATGGGAGTATTCGTGGTTGATAAAGGTGGAAATGGTGCAAACACGCTTGCAGCAGGTAAAAAAGAATACATCGATATCTTTTTAAATGGATGCCGTCAGGCAGTTGAAGTAGCAAAGCGTGTTAACGCAAAATGGGCAACAGTAGTTCCCGGTGATTTTGAACGTACTCTTCCTATGGGTATACAAACAGGAAATGTAATCGAAGCATTGAGACGTGGTGCCGAAATTCTGGAGCCGCATGGCTTAGTTATGGTTCTTGAGCCCCTCAGCGACACCCCCAACCTATTCCTGCGCTATTCTGACCAAACCCATATGATCTGTAAAGGCGTAAAAAGTCCTTCATGTAAAATCTTGTATGATATTTACCACATGCAGAAAAATGAAGGAAATCTGATTACAAGTATGGAGAAATGCTGGGATGAAATCGCCTACATTCAGATCGGGGATAACCCGGGAAGAAAAGAACCTGGAACAGGCGAGATCAATTACCGAAATGTATTCAAATACATTGATGGTAAAGGCTTTAAAGGAATTCTTGGAATGGAACATGGAAATGCAATTCCGGGCAAAGAAGGTGAACTGGCATTGATTAAAGCTTATCGCGAGGCTGATATGTTTAAATAAGTAGGGGTTCTAGCTTTCGCTGGAATGACAAATCGGGTGGGATAAATTGGGAGATTCCAACTTACAGGAATAACAAATCTTGAAGGAGGTTCCAGCTTTCGCTGGAATGACATATCGGGAGTGGGTATAGGGAGATTCCAGCCTTCGCTGGAATCGGAGTTTATTAGATGATAAGTCACTAGAGGAGAGAACAGGAGATTCCGAACTTCCAGAATCGATATTTTTCGGATAATAAATATGGATGAGGTTCCCGCCTTCGCGGGAATGACAAATTGAAATTGTGAATAGGGAGATTCCAGCCTTCGCTGGAATCGGATTTAGCAAACCAACCCTCGGTATTATTATGCTTTTAAGGTTCAGTTTTTTAATATGATTACAAACAAAATATTACAGCATTTCTAAATTATATATTTCGATTCCAGCGAAGGCTGGAATCTCCTCGGTCCCTAACAAAACTTGTCATTCTCGCGAAGGCGAGAA
>JAURKO010000144.1 GCA_030831705.1 Daejeonella sp.
TTTTTCTCATCTCGGCCTCCCCTGCCAGCTTCTTGGTAATAGGCTTCAAGGCTTTCTGGCAGATCCAGATGAATAACAAAACGAACATCTGCCTTATCAATACCCATACCAAATGCATTGGTTGCAATGATAACCCTGATCTCTGAATTTTTCCAGGCAGTTTGCTTTTTCATTCTTAACGGAGTATCCAAACCTGCATGATAAAAATCACTACTGATACCTTCCAGATTCAAAAGCCTGGCAATTTCTTGCGTTTCGCCTCTATTTCGAACATAAACGATTCCTGATCCTTTAACATTTTTTACTATTGAAATCAGTTTTCTAAGCTTATTATCTTCATTATAAACCAAATAACTAAGATTTAAACGTTCAAATGATTTCCTGAATACTTGCCCGGCTTTAAAATTGAGTTTAACCTGAATATCGCGTGTCACCAGTTCTGTGGCTGTTGCTGTGAGTGCAAGAACCGGAATACCTGGATGAATTTCCCTTAATTCAGTTAGACGAAGATATGGCGGTCTGAAATCATAACCCCATTGTGAAATACAATGCGCTTCATCTATGGCAATCAGATTTACTTTCATATGTCTGATGCGCTCTTTAACCAGTTCTGATAAAAGTCTTTCCGGTGAAAGATAAAGAAACTTGATATCTCCATATATGCAATTATCCAGTGCAATATCAACCTCCCTTTTGCCCATTCCTGAAATTATAGCAATTGCTTTTATACCTTTTTCTTTAAGATTCTCAACCTGATCTTTCATCAGTGCAATTAGCGGTGAAACGACTATACAAATACCCGGATTCAATAATGCAGGAATCTGGAAACAAAGTGATTTTCCACCACCGGTAGGCATTAAAGCGAGTGTATCTTTCCCTTCCAGAACAGACTGAATAATATCTTCCTGCAATGGCCTGAACACTGAAAAGCCCCAGTACTTAAGCAGTATAGAGTGAATGGTCATTCTTATTTGTTTGGGCTGAATAAATTATCAGAATAAAATCAAATAAACTCTTTGTGATTTGCGTTAGATTCAAAACTATGAATATTTACTAAATTTGAGCATCAATAGATAAATTACATGAAGAAAGCAATAATTGTCATTTTTATAGTTTTAGGCGCAGGTCAACTATTTGCACAACAAAATTCCAAATGGAATATTGAAAAGCCTTTAGGGCCTTCAAAAATATTAAATTTTCAAACCACAGAAGGCACATGGATGAACCTCGACCTTAGTCCGGATGGCCAAGTGATAGTTTTTGATTTACTCGGCGATATTTACAGAATGCCGGTTACTGGAGGTAAAGCTACCTTATTAGCGGGTGGTATGGCATCAGAAGTACAGCCGAGGTTTAGTCCGAATGGCAAGTATATCTCCTATACAAGCGATAAAGAGGGCGGTGATAATATTTGGATCATGAATACTGATGGTAGCGGCAAAAGAGCAATAACCAAAGAAACATTCAGATTATTAAACAATGCGGTTTGGACACCTGATAGTGAATATTTGATAGCCAGAAAACATTTCACAAGCAGTAGATCACTTGGGGCCGGAGAAATGTGGATGTATCATATATCCGGAGGAGGTGAAGGCGTCCAGTTAACTAAAAGAAAAAATGACCAACAAGATGCAGGAGAACCGGAAATTTCGCCTGATGGCAAATATGTTTACTTCTCTGAAGACGTGAGTCCTGGTCCTTTTTTTCAATACAATAAAGATCCTAATGGCGAAATTTACAATATCCGCAGATTGAATCGCGAAAATGGTGAAATAGAAACAATTGCCGGCGGAGGTGGAGGTGCTATGCGTCCTCAAATCTCACCTGATGGTAAATTTCTAGCATTTGTAAAGAGAGTGCGATTGAATTCGGAATTATTTATACAAGACCTTCAAACAGGTGAAGAATGGTCTGTTTATAATGAACTCTCACATGATCAGCAGGAAGCATGGGCAATTTTTGGACTTTATCCAAATTTTGCATGGACACCGGATAGCAAAGAGATTATTTTTTATGCTCAGGGGAAAATTAGAAAGCTTGAAGTATTGACTCAGTACCTATCTGAAATACCATTTGAAGTTAGTGTTAATCAAACCATTACCGATGCTCTTCACTTTGAACAAAAGGTGTATGATGATGAATTTTTCGCGAAGATGATCAGACAATTAAGTACATCACCTGACGGAACAAAAATTGCGTTTAACGCTGCAGGGTATATTTATCTGAAAGAACTTCCAAATGGAAAACCCACACGAATCTCAAAAGGAAATGAGTTTGAATTTGAACCTGAATTTAGTCCGGATGGTAAATCATTAGTATATGTAAGCTGGTCGGATGAAAACCGGGGTTCTATTATGAAATACACTATTGCTGATTCTTCATTTTTAAAACTTAGCACTGAAAAAGGTTTTTATTATGGTCCGAAATTCTCCAACAAAGGCGATAAAATTGTCTATACAAAAGGGGTAGGAAATGATGTCCTTGGATATTCATTTGGCAAGAATCCGGGAATCTATATCATACCTTCAAACGGGGGAACAGCAAGCTTAATCCTTAAGAGTGGTATAAGACCAAGTTTCGATTCCACCGACAACAGAATTTTTTTCCAAAGTACTGAGGCAAATAAAAAGGCATTAAAAAGTTCAGACTTGAATGGGGGTAATATCAGAACTCATTACACATCAACCTATGCAAATGCCTTTTGCCCAAGTCCTGATGGTAAATGGATTGCCTTTACTGAGCTATTTAATGTTTATATCACTCCCTTTGCAAATGCGGGGGTATCACTTGACCTATCCTCCAACAACAAATCTCTTCCACTTACCAAAGTGAGTAAAGATGCAGGAACCTATATACACTGGAGCAAAGATTCAAAACGATTAAACTGGACCTTGGGTCCTAAATATTTTTCGAAGGATATTTTCAGTTCTTTCAGTTTTTTAGGTAGTGCAGAAAAGACCGTAAAGTCTGATACCCTTGGATTAGATATTGATTTGCGATTAAAATCTGACTTGCCGGAAGGGAAAATCGCAATAACGAACGCTAGGATAATCACGATGAAAGGTGATGAAGTCATAGAAAATGGTACAATAATTATCGATCAAAACAGAATAACAGCAATTGGAACAAATGTAAGCTTACCCGAAGGTGCCAAAATCATTAATGCTAGTGGCAAGACTATTATGCCTGGTATTATTGATGTTCACAGTCATTTAAGGTCAAGTTCAGACGGTGTTAGTCCGCAACAGTCTTGGAGCTATTACGCAAATCTGGCCTTTGGAGTCACTACAACACATGATCCTTCGGCTAATACAGAAATGGTATTCAGTCAGGCCGAAATGGTTAGAACGGGTGCGATTGTCGGACCAAGAATCTATTCAACAGGAACCATTTTATATGGTGCTGATGGTGATTTCAAAACAGTTGTTAATAGTTTGGATGACGCAAGGTCTGCCTTAAGAAGAATGAAAGCTGTTGGTGCTTTTTCTGTAAAATCTTATAACCAACCAAGAAGAGATCAGCGGCAACAAATAATACAGGCGGCAAGGGAATTGCAACTGGAGGTTGTTCCTGAAGGCGGATCCACCTTCTTTCATAATTTAACGCACATACAGGATGGTCATACAAGTCTGGAACACAATGTCCCACTTGTTCCGTTGTATAAAGACGTTAAAGCATTATGGAATAAAAGTACTACATCCTACACCCCTACTCTTATTGTAAGTTATGGTTCTCAATCGGGCGAAAACTACTGGTACGACAGAACCAATGTTTGGGAAAATGAAAGACTCTTAAATTATACTCCTAAGTATGTTATAGACTCAAGAGCAAGAAGAAGAACGACTTCAGAATTTGCTGATTATGGACATATTAAAGTAGCCCGAGTTGCGAAAGAATTATCTGACGGTGGGACGAAAGTTAACCTTGGAGCACATGGGCAGGTGCAGGGTTTGGGGGCTCATTGGGAACTCTGGATGTTCGCTCAAGGAGGAATGTCTTCATTACAAGCTATCAGAAGTGCCACTTTAAATGGTGCTCAGCATCTTGGTATGGCCAAAGAACTTGGCTCATTGGAGACTGGAAAACTGGCAGATATGTTAATTTTAGATGCCAATCCGTTGGATGATATCAGAAATACCGAAAAAATTAACTATGTAATTATCAATGGCCGTGTTTATGACACGGATACCATGAATGAGACAATCAGTCGTGAAAAACCGCGCAACCTCTTTTGGTGGCAAATGAACAAGTCAGGAAGCTTTACTATTCCACAAGGGAATATTGAAACATATACTTTCACACATCCTGAATGTGATTAAACGCTGAGGGTTAAACGCTGACAGGGTTTTGAACCCTGTCAGCGTTTTTAAATATTTTGCGCAATTACATAACCAGCCGACCAGGCCCATTGAAAATTATATCCACCCAGCCACCCGGTTACATCAACACATTCTCCGCCAAAGAACAATCCCGGGACTTTTTTAGCCTCTAGGGTTTTTGAGGATAGTTCATCAGTTGCTACTCCACCCCTCATAACTTCAGCTTTATCATAGCCTTTGTCGCCTGCAGGTTTAACATCAAAATGATGAATATATTGATCAATCATCAGAATATCTTCTTTGGTTAAGGATGCCAGATTTTTTTCTACAGGTAAAAATTTTGAAAGTGCATCTGAAAATTTTTTCGTGAAAAGATCAGATAATAATCCTGAAAGGGTTTTACGACCATTGATCATCTTTTGGGTCTGAATAAGTTCTGAAATCTTATCATGTGGTAAAAGATCGATCGAAATATGTTCACCTGGACGCCAATAGGAAGAAATCTGAAGGATTGCAGGACCGCTAAGACCCCAGTGGGTAAACAATATGTTTTCCTCAAAACTTATGCGATCGTTCGAAACTCTGCTGAATATCGTATTCCCGGAGAGCAATGCGTACCATTCTGCATCTTTACCAGTAATCGTAAGCGGTACGAGTGCAGGAGCTGTATCGGTGAGCTTTAGTCCAAATTGCCTTGCAACCTTAAGACCAAAATCTGTAGCACCCATTTTCTGAATGGGTAGTCCACCACTTGCGATCACTACATTTGGCACCCTGATTTCTTTTAATTTTCCAGCTCTGGAGTAGCTAATCTTAAAATCACCTTCCTCCATTTTCAAAACCTCCTTAACATCTGCATTGCAAATAATCTGCTGATCAAGGTCAGCACAAAGCGATTCAAAAACTCTTACGATATCCTTTGCATTATTGCTAACCGGAAACAACTGGCCAAGAGTTTTTTCATTTCCTAAAATACCATTTGCCTCAAAAAAGCTAATCGTATCATCTACGGTAAACTGCGAAAAGGCAGATTTGCAGAAATGTGGGTTTCCGGAAATAAAATTGGATTCTGAAGCAAATAAATTCGTGTAATTACAGCGACCACCACCTGAAATCAAAATTTTAGCACCAACTTTCTCAGTTTTTTCAAGAATCAGAGTTCTTTTGCCCAGATATCCTGCCTGAACTGCACACATCAGTCCGCAGGCGCCACCACCAATAATTACAGCATCAAAATTATCTCCCATTCTCATTTAGGGTTTAAATATAAAGGCTTATCCTCAGGAAAACTTATTCTTTAAGGCAGCAAGCTTAATTGCTATATCGGTTTCTGGCTCAGCTTCCTTCTCGCTGGGCTTTTTAACAAAATTTACAATTGATTGTTTTGGAGCAGGATTGTAATTTTTTATTGGTCTTGGTTCCGGCTTTTTCTCTGATTTCATTGAAAGTGCAATACGCTTTCTATTTACATCTACCTCGGTTACCCTAACCATCACTTTCTGACTTACTTTGACCACTTCATTTGGATCTTTAATGAATTTATCAGCCATCTGACTTAGGTGAACTAATCCATCCTGATGGACACCAATATCCACAAAAGCGCCAAAAGCTGTAATATTAGTAATGATTCCAGGCAAATTCATGCCTACATGAAGATCATTAATGGAATTTATTCCCTCTGAAAAGCTAAAAGTTTCAAATTGCTCCCTGGGGTCAAGTCCCGGTTTTGCCAATTCCTTCAAAATATCATTCAAGGTTGGTAGTCCGATAGTTTCACTTACGTAACTCTGCAATTTAATTTTTTGACGAAACTGTTCATCTTTCATCAGATCTTCAACCTTACAATCCAAATCTTTAGCCATTTGTTCAACAAGAGCATAGCGTTCAGGATGAACCGCGCTACTATCTAATGGATGCTCAGCATTTCTTATACGTAAAAAGCCCGCTGCCTGCTCAAATGCCTTATCTCCAAGCCTTGGAACTTGCCTCAGTTCAGATCTTCTTTTAAAAGCACCATTCTTATTTCGGTAATCAACAATGTTTTGTGCCAGTTGCGGACCAAGACCCGAAATGTAAGCCAGAATTTGTTTTGAAGCAGTATTTAATTCAACACCGATTGAATTTACACAACTAATAACAGTATCATCCAGTGAACTTTGTAATTGATTCTGATCTACATCATGCTGATATTGTCCAACTCCAATTGACTTCGGATCAATCTTGACGAGCTCTGCCAATGGATCCATTAAACGGCGTCCAATAGAAACAGCACCCCTTACAGTGATATCCTTATCCGGAAACTCCTCCCTTGCTACATCCGATGCTGAATAAATAGAAGCCCCACTTTCATTAACCATAACTATAACTATATCAGTTAATTGAAGTGATTTAACA
Organism: Daejeonella sp.; assembly: GCA_030831705.1. Lineage (GTDB taxonomy): Bacteria > Bacteroidota > Bacteroidia > Sphingobacteriales > Sphingobacteriaceae > Daejeonella. The sequence continues at coordinate 6,714 of JAURKO010000144.1, forward strand.
AAAGTTTCTGTTTCTCTACCTGCAGTACCATTCCCAATTGCAATGGCTTCAATACTATACTTATCGACCAAAAATTTTATAGTTTTTGCGGATTCCTTAGCAGCCTCAGTTCCATTATGGGGATAAATATTTGTGTTGTCAACTAACTGTCCCTGATTATCAAGGCACACAAGCTTACATCCGGTTCTAAAACCTGGATCAATCGCCATGATTCGTTTTTGGCCGACAGGTGCGGCTAATAACAATTGGCGGGCGTTATCAGCAAAAACCCTGATTGCTTCAGTATCTGCCTGCTTTTTGGTTAATAGGCGAATCTCTGTTTCCATTGAAGGTTTGATCAGACGTTTAAAAGCATCTAAAGCCGCTTGCTGAACCTGCATGGAAGATGGATTGGAACCCTTAACATAGAAGTCTTCAAGAATTCTGATTGCATTGTCTTCAGGAACTTCAATATCTAAGGTCAAGATAATTTCTTTTTCGGCTCTTCTTAATGCCAATATACGATGGGAAGGAGCGGTTTTTACAGGTTCTGACCAGTCGAAATAATCTTTGTATTTCTGACCTTCGGCATCCTTCCCTTTGATCAGTTTAGAATGAAAAGTGCCAGCCTGAATAAATAGCTCTCGCATTTTACCTCGAATTTCAGGCTGTTCTGATATAAACTCAGCAAGAATATCCCTTGCACCACTCAGCGCTTCTTCAGCGTTCGATACACCCAAATCAACATTAACATATTTCAATGCCTCTGTGTACAGATCATCAGAGTTCTGAATCATGATAAAATCCGCCAGTCCCTGTAATCCCTTTTCTTTGGCAATAGAAGCTTTGGTTTTTCTTTTTGGCTTAAATGGCAGATAAATATCCTCCAGGATCGTCATGGTTTCGGCTTCCATAATTTGCTTTTCGAGCTCGGGAGTCAACTTCTCCAATTCGGTCATCGATTTTAAAATCGCTTCCCTGCGCTTATCAAGCTCCTCAATCTGCTGCTTTCTATCACGAATAGCTGCAATTTGAACCTCATCAAAGCCCCCTGTTGCTTCCTTACGGTATCTAGCGATAAAAGGCACTGTTCCTCCTTCATCAAGAAGCTCTATTGTTATTTTTACCTGCTTTTCAGAGACTGATAGTTCATCAGCAATTTTTTTAAATTTATTCAAAGGCATATTCTCAAATTAATGTGCGAATTTGATGCTATCTATTCTCATTTCAAAAAAAGCTTATCCACATTTAATGATAATTATTTGAATATTAAAAAGCATTTGAATTGTTAGGTCAATTATTCTTAATTTTGATTAATGGATGAAACCTCACAATTAAGCGAGTTCGGTAAGATATTTATCTATCTCATCATGGGGGTGTTAATTGTACTTTTTATATTTTTCTTAGGGAAACTGGTCGCTCCAAAAAATCCTAATCCCGAAAAATTGACATCTTATGAATGCGGTGAGGAACCCACAGGTAATTCCTGGATACAGTTCAATTCACGTTTCTATGTCATAGCCTTAGTATTTTTACTTTTTGATGTTGAATTAGCTTTTATTTTTCCATGGGCTACCGTTTTTAGTCGGCAGGAACTAATCAATACCGATCCAAACTGGGGATGGTTAAGTCTGATTGAAATGTTCATTTTTATAGGCATTTTACTGATTGGCTTGGTTTATGTTTGGAAAAAAGGCGACCTGAATTGGATAAGACCCCAGCAAAATCTTCCGATTTCACCTTCAAAGATCCCCTCTTCAGCATATGATGCAATAAATAAAGAAGTATATCAAACCAAAACATTGACTATTAACAATATGATTCCGGTTTCTGACAAATCACTTTTAAATCCTACAGTTTCATCAGCCAGACCAGCATTCATACCGAAATTTAAAAAACCAACGCTGTGAGCTTAGAAATGAAAAGTGATACCGGTTCAGTAATCGTTGTTAAAGTTGACGATTTACTCAACTGGGCAAGATTATCATCCCTCTGGCCAATGAGTTTTGGTATAGCCTGCTGCGCTATTGAGATGATGGGCTCTATGGCATCTACTTATGATCTGGATCGATTCGGAGTATTTCCTCGTCCTTCGCCAAGGCAATCAGATGTTATTATTATTGCTGGTACGGTAACCTTTAAAATGGCTGAGCGCATTAAACGACTGTATGAACAAATGCCAGAACCAAAATATGTGATTTCTATGGGTTCATGTTCCAATTGCGGAGGCCCCTACTGGCAACATGGATATCATGTAGTAAAAGGTGTTGACCGAATTATACCAGTTGATATATACGTACAAGGATGTCCACCAAGGCCAGAAGAACTTATTGGGGCAATCCTCGAGCTCCAAAAGAAGATTGAGCAAGAGAGCTTGTTAAACAGCTGATTCAGGCCATTTAATATTGAAATGAAATTTAAATTTCATTCCAGGAAATGAAACCTATGGAAAATTGTAAAATCTCAGAGATTTCTCCTAAACTTGCAGCAATATGAAAGCATTTTACGGAGACCTAAAACTGGGAATACTTGGTGGCGGCCAGCTCGGACGCATGCTAATTCAGGAATCGATCAATTACAACATCACTACCTACGTAATGGATCCTGATAAAGAAGCGCCATGCAAGGATTTATGCAGAAAATTTGTGAATGGTTCATTAACTGATTTTCAATCGGTTTATAATTTCGGGAAAGAGGTTGATGTATTAACCATTGAGATCGAAAAAGTAAATGTGGATGCACTTGAAAAGCTGGAGAAAGAAGGTTTAACTGTTTATCCTCAATCAAGGGTAATCAGGCTTATTCAGGATAAAGGAATCCAAAAACAATTTTTTAAAGAAAACAATATCCCGACTGCTCAATTTCAGCTTTTTAGAGATAAAAATGAACTAATTTCGGCTAATTTAAAATTTCCTTACATACAAAAGCTTCGGAGGGATGGGTATGATGGCCGTGGAGTTAAATTAATCAATTCAACTTCAGATCTTGAAAAAGCATTCGAAGAACCCAGTTTAATAGAAGAACTCATAAATTTTGAAAAGGAACTATCTGTAATTGTTTCAAGAAATGAAGATGGTGATATCAAAACCTTCCCTTGTGTGGAAATGGAATTCAATCAGGAGGCAAATTTAGTTGAATTTCTTATTTCTCCTTCTTCTTTAGATTTTGAAATACTTCAAAAAGCCGATCAGCTGGCAATAAAGATCGCCGAAGATCTAAAAATCATTGGGATTCTGGCAGTTGAAATGTTTCTTACAAAAGAGGGCAATATTCTGGTAAATGAAATTGCCCCCCGACCTCATAACAGCGGGCATCAAAGTATAGAGGGGAATATCACCTCTCAATATGAGCAATTGATAAGAGCAATATTTAACCTGCCTCCTGGAGACACGAAGGCGATAAGTAATTCAGTAATGATTAATTTGCTTGGAGAAAAGGGATATGAAGGAGTAGCAGAATATGAGGGTTTAAAGGAAGTACTTGAGATTGAGGGAGTTTTTATTCATTTATATGGAAAAAAATTCACGAAACCTTTTCGTAAAATGGGACACATAACGATTATGGATGATGACAGACAAAAAGCAATTGAAAAAGCAAGATTTGTTCAGAAAAAAATCAAAGTAAAAGTTTAATTAAATTTAGAAACTTATTTAAATACAGTTTTTTATCAATTAATATAAACTATGGCAACTGAATCGATAAAGGTCGGAATTATAATGGGAAGCAAGTCTGATCTTAGCGTTATGCAGGATGCAGCAGATGTACTAAAGGAGTTGGGGGTTTTATTTGAAATTACTGTTGTTTCGGCCCACCGCACCCCTGAGCGCATGTTTGAGTATTCTAAATCTGCACATAAAAGAGGCTTAAAAGTGATTATTGCTGGTGCAGGAGGTGCTGCACATTTACCCGGGATGGTCGCTTCTATTACTCAGCTACCTGTAATTGGTGTTCCTGTCAAATCGAGTAATTCTATTGACGGTTGGGATTCAATCCTATCCATACTTCAGATGCCAAATGGAATTCCTGTTGCAACAGTAGCTTTAAATGCTGCTAAAAATGCAGGTATACTTGCCGCACAGATTTTGGGAACATCAGATTCTGTTCTATCTCAAAGACTTCTCGATTATAAAGAAGAACTTAAGCGCAAAGTTGAAGATAGTGCGAGGGAAATGGAGAATAATTGAGCGTTGAGAATTGCCAATCTTTACTACCTGGTAACCGGAAACCGGTCATTGATAACAGAAAAAA
>JAURKO010000145.1 GCA_030831705.1 Daejeonella sp.
TGATTAAAAAAGGTCTTCGAGGTGCAGTAGGTATTATGCTCGAAGCAGGGGATGTGTGGGAAGTTCATCATTTTGCATGCCTGATTGCCTTTGGTGCCACTGCTGTTAATCCATACCTCGCATTAGCAACCATACATAAACTTAAAACCGATGAAAGAATAGAAACTGAATTGGATGTTAAGTATTTATATAAAAATTATATTAAGTCAGTTAATGATGGTCTTTTGAAGATATTCTCTAAAATGGGAATATCAACCTTACAATCTTACCATGGTGCTCAGATCTTTGAGATTGTAGGACTTAATAAAGATGTTATTGATAATTATTTCACCGGATCTGTATCTAGAATCGGAGGAATGGGATTAGATGATATAGCAGAGGAAGCCCTGCGTAAACATTTCTTAGGGTTTAAGAGAAGAGGAATCGAAAATAAATTATTACCCGAAGGTGGTGTGTACCAGTGGAAAAGAAAGGGTGAAGCTCATTTGTTCAATCCGGAGACTGTTCATTTACTTCAGCATGCTACCCGGACCAATAACTACGATGTTTACAAAAAATACGCTTCACATATCAATAAACAGACTGATACGTTGTATACCATCCGTGGTTTACTTGATTTTGCTCATCACCGTCAGCCGGTTCCTTTAAGTGAAGTTGAACCAGTAGAAGTTATTTTGAAGCGGTTTGCAACTGGGGCAATGTCATTTGGGTCAATTTCTCATGAGGCTCACAGTACATTGGCGATTGCAATGAACAGGATAGGAGCTAAAAGTAATACTGGTGAAGGTGGTGAAGATGAATTGAGATACGAGCCATTGGCAGACGGGGGATCAATGCGTTCTGCCATTAAGCAGATTGCATCAGGAAGATTCGGCGTTACAGCAAATTACCTGACTAATGCAGATGAATTACAGATTAAAATGGCGCAAGGTGCAAAACCTGGCGAGGGCGGACAATTGCCTGGTGATAAAGTGGACGAATGGATAGCTAAAGTTCGACATGCTACACCTGGGGTAGGTTTGATCTCGCCTCCACCGCATCATGATATTTATTCTATTGAGGATTTAGCTCAATTAATATTCGACTTAAAAAATGCTAACCGGGCAGCACGTATCAGTGTTAAGCTGGTTTCAAAAGCTGGGGTTGGTACTATTGCGGCGGGTGTTGCTAAAGCTCATGCGGATGTGATATTGATTGCCGGACATGATGGTGGAACAGGTGCATCGCCACTAACTTCAATTAAACATGCAGGTTTACCATGGGAACTTGGATTAGCTGAAGCTCAGCAAACCCTGGTTAAAAATAAATTGAGAAGCAGGGTTGTACTCCAGACTGATGGTCAATTAAAAACAGGTAAGGATATTGCTATAGCCACACTTTTAGGTGCAGAGGAATGGGGAGTTGCAACTGCAGCATTGGTTGCCGGAGGTTGTATTATGATGCGTAAATGTCATCTCAATACGTGTCCGGTAGGTGTTGCAACCCAGGATCCTGAGCTTAGAAAGCTATTTTCTGGAAAACCTGAGCATATAGTTAACCTGTTCAGGTTTATTGCCGAAGAATTACGTGAGATTATGGCAGAACTTGGATTCAGAACCATAAATGATATGGTGGGTAGGGTTCAATTCTTAAAAATGCGTGATGATGTGGATCATTGGAAGGTTAAAAATATTGATCTTTCAGGTATTTTATATCCTATGGATAATCCATCAGGAATGACACTTTATAACAGCGAAAAACAGGATCATAATTTGGATGGTGTAATTGACTGGGAACTGGTTAAAAATGCTGCCAAGGCTATTGAATCCAAAGAGCCTGTATTTGCTTCCTTCAATATAAAGAATACTGACCGGACAACGGGTACTATTCTTTCTAATGAGATTACTAAGAAATATCAATCGGCCGGACTCCCACAGAATACCATAAACTATACATTTACAGGGTCTGCCGGACAAAGTTTCGGTGCTTTTTGTACCAGGGGAATTTCTTTTGAACTGTGTGGTGAAGCAAATGATTATGTTGGCAAGGGACTTTCAGGAGCCCAGTTGGTTATCTATCCTTCTAAGAAAAGTAAGGTATTATCTCAGGAGAATATCATTATTGGAAACGTAGCATTATATGGAGCAACATCAGGTGATTTGTTCGTTAGAGGTCAAGCAGGTGAACGTTTTGCTGTTAGAAACTCTGGAGCAATTGCGGTTGTGGAGGGTGTTGGTGATCATGGTTGTGAATACATGACTGGCGGTAGAGCCCTGATTTTAGGCAAGACAGGTCGGAATTTTGCCGCAGGAATGAGTGGCGGAATAGCATGGGTATATGATACAGACAATTCTTTTGTGGAAAATTGTAATACTGAAATGGTTGACCTAGATCCATTATCTCCAAAGGATGAAGAAGAAATTTTGAATCTTTTAAGAAGACACGTGCAGCTTACCCAAAGTCAGGTAGCCAAATATATCATTGACGATTGGGCGCAACAATCTTCATCATTTATCAAAGTATTTCCAAAGGAGTACAAAAAGGTTTTATTAGAAAAAGAATTACAGCAATCTGCAGGATAATGGGAAAAGTAACAGGATTTAAAGAGTTTGACAGGGAGCTTCCTAAGAAAATTGCCCCTGCAAAACGTTTGGAAAATTACAATGAATTTGTTCAGGAATATCCGGCCGAAAAGCTGAATGAGCAGGCAGCAAGATGTATGAATTGTGGAGTGCCTTTCTGCCATTCAGGTTGTCCGCTAGGAAATGTTATTCCGGAGTTTAATGACGCGGTTTATCAGGGTAAATGGGAAGAAGCTTATTTGATTCTTAATTCAACTAATAATTTCCCGGAGTTCACCGGTCGTATTTGTCCGGCACCCTGTGAGGCCGCCTGCGTGTTGGGTATCAATAAACCGCCAGTAGCCATTGAAGAGATAGAAAGACACATCATTGAGATTGCCTATTCAAAGGGTTATGTAAAGCCTATTAAACCTATATTACGAACAGGAAAAAATGTTGCTGTTATTGGTTCGGGTCCTGCAGGATTGGCTGCCGCTGCTCAACTTAATAAAGCTGGTCATACGGTTACGGTGTATGAACGTGATGATCGTCCTGGAGGACTTCTGCGATATGGAATACCTGATTTTAA
>JAURKO010000146.1 GCA_030831705.1 Daejeonella sp.
AATAGGATCCTTCTTGTAATAAAATACTTGCATTAGCTTAAAATTCAGCATCTTATTTTTAGATGTAGAATTCAATTTGTATTTTCACCGATAGGAATGTTTACAAAAAGCAAGATTTTAAAGGTCTATAGTCATTTTCATTTGTCCCTGGGGACAAATTTGAAATACGGCATAATTGCTTTTCTTTCACTTTTTTACTTTTTCGGACAGACTTCTCTGAACAAGGCTGATGAAAATGGGTTCTTGCCTATCGCATCAGTTCAACAGACCGATTTTTCAACCAACATCTTCCATACCCCATTCCATCTGCCTTTTGAAACGGCACATAAGGATTGGTTAAATGAGGATAAGGAAGAGGATGAAAATAAACTCTACTGGACCTGCTCATTTGATCCCAGATTCAGTAAGTCATTCAGATCAGATTCGTTTCTATCTGTTTTAAACTTAAACCATAAACAGGCTAAAGTCCCGCTTTTCATACTTTACCACGCCTGGCGCACTTTTCTCTCCTAATTAAATAATTTCTCGAATTTCTTCTGTACGGTTTACACCCTGCAGAAACCTTGTCTATTCCACCGGTCCGCTGGCTGGATCTTCCTGTTTTTTAACCTAAATCAAAATTATTATGAAGAGGATATTCATTCTCAATTGTTTGTTATCACTGTTAATTTATTCAAGCTGCACAACCCAGGAGCACAAAAAGGAAATGGAAACTAAGTTTTTGGTAACCAGCCCTGTTCAACGGGATACTTTTATTTATAAGGAGTATGTAAGTCAGATTCAATCCATTAATCATATTGAAATCAGATCTCAGGAACGAGGCTTTCTTCAGACCATATACGTTGACGAAGGGCAAAATTTAAAGAAGGGTCAACTAATGTTCAAAATCATGCCGCTCATTTACCAGGCTGAGGTGGCGAAAGCAAAGGCAGAAATGAATTTCGCAGAGATCGAATATAAAAATACCAAAAGCCTTGCCGACAATAATGTGGTATCGCCCAATGAACTGGCACTTGCAAAAGCTACACTCGACAAAGCTAAAGCGGAGCTTGCTCTTGCTGAGGCTCATTTAGGTTTTACCGAAATACGTGCGCCTTTTGATGGCATAATGGACCGCTTTCAAAAACGTATTGGAAGTCTGATTGAGGAAGGTGAACTGCTTACTACCCTTTCTGATAATAGCAGGATGTGGGTTTATTTCAACGTCCCTGAAGCTGAATATCTCGATTATGTCAAAAAGGCAAAATCTGAAAGTGCACAAACAGTACTCCTCAAAATGGCTAATAATGAACAGTTTGATGTTCCGGGTATAGTAGAGACTATTGAAGCCGATTTTAATAACGAAACAGGAAATATTGCTTTCAGGGCAACATTCCCTAATCCAAAGGGCATACTCCGTCATGGCGGAACCGGAAATATTCTCATGCCAATCAATCTCAAAAACGCAATCATTATTCCACAAAGGGCAACTTTTGATGTGCTTGACAAAAAGTATGTCTACATCGTCGACAATAACAAGGTGCTGAAGGCAAAACAAATCATCGTTGCTCAGGAATTGCCTCACCTCTATGTCGTTGCTTCAGGTCTTAATGCAAATGATAAAATTCTTGCAGAAGGTTTAGGCAAAGTGAAGAATAACATGAAGATAGATTATGAGTTTGTGTCTTTTGCGAAAGAACTAGCCGAGCTGAATAATTTACATGCTGAATAGATTAAGAACCCAAAAAAATTAAAAATATGTTTGATAAATTTATTAAAAGACCGGTTCTTGCTATTGCCTTATCTGTGGCAATAGTCTTTCTGGGATTACTGGCTATTAAAACCTCGCCGGTAGCACAATTCCCTGAAATAGCGCCACCAAGGGTAAATATCTTCATAGAGTTTCCCGGCTCTAATGCCGATGTTCTGGTTAAATCAACACTTACTATTCTTGAGCGTGCGATCAATGGTGTGCAGGGAATGCAATACATACTTTCTGATGCTACCAGCGCTGGTGAAGCAAGTCTTCAGGTGATATTTGAACCCGGTACTGATCCTACACTGGCAGCGGTGCGGGTAAAATCAAGAGTGGATCAGGTAATGACCAACCTTCCCCCATTGGTTCAAAGAGAGGGTGTTATCATTTCTCCATTACAACCCAGTATGTTAATGTATTTAAACTTGTATAGCAAGGATAAAGGCATTGACGAAAAGTTTTTATTCAACTATGCAAACACTTATATCCTGCCTGAACTTCAGCGCATAAAGGGTATGGGTCTTGCCCAGGCAATTGGTAGTCGTTCATTTGCGATTCGGGTATGGTTAAATCCCGAAAGGATGCGGGCATATAAAGTTTCTGCCGAAGAAGTATTAGAGGCTATTGATGAACAAAGTGTTTTAGCGCGTCCTGGCAGGGTTGGATTAAGCTCCGGAAAAACAGCCCAGTCTCAGGAATACGTTTTTACTTACAAAGGTTGGTACAATACGCCTGAACAATATCAGGACATCGTAATCAGGGCGAATGAGAAAGGTGAGATCTTGAAACTGAAAGACATTGGTGAAGTTGAAGTAGGTAGTGAGTTCGTTGATATTTATTCCAATAAAGATGGTAGTCCTTCAGCTTCTCTGGTATTGAAGCAAAATCCCGGCAGTAATGCCAGTACGGTAATAGATGAAATCAAGATAAAACTGGAGGAATTAAAAAAGGATTTCCCTCCGGGTATAGATTATGAAATTAACTATGACGTATCAAAGTTTGTGGATGCCTCAATTGAGAAAGTATTACATACCTTAATTGAAGCGTTTATTTTAGTGGCTTTGGTTGTATTTATCTTCCTTGGCGACTGGCGTTCTACACTTATACCCATTCTGGCAGTTCCGGTATCTCTAATCGGTGCATTTATTTTCATGCAATTCTTTGGCCTGAGTATTAACCTCATTACCTTATTTGCATTAGTGTTGGCCATTGGTATTGTGGTGGATAATGCGATTGTGGTCG
>JAURKO010000003.1 GCA_030831705.1 Daejeonella sp.
AAGAGCCAAGAACCAAGAACCAAGACTTAATCCTGATTCATTTAAAAATTCTTCTCGAGGATATAAATTTTTAGCAATACATTCGACAATTACACTAATTTACAGACAACAGACAGGTATCAAGAGCCAAGAGCCAAGAGCCAAGACTTAATCCTGATTCATGTAAAAATTCTTCTTGAGGATATAAATTTGTAGCAATACATTCGATTATAACACTAATTTACAGACAACAGGAAACAGACAACAGACAACAGACAAAATATGGAAGAATTCTCACTAAAAGGTAAAGTAATTATAGTAACCGGAGGCACAGGTATTCTTGGTGATTCATTCATCAAAGGAATAGTTAAAGCCGGTGGCTCTGTAGGGATTTTAGGAAGAAATAAAGATATTGCCAATGAGCGTGCTGATGCGATCAATAAAGCCGGTGGCCGTGCGGTCGCTCTTATTGCTGATGCAATGGATGAAGCCCAGCTGATTGACGCGAAGAATAAGGTATTAGATACTTTTGGACGTATTGATGGTTTGGTAAATGGTGCAGGTGGTAATCAACCGCATGGGGTGCTTTTGCCTGGTGATGATATTTTTAAAATGAACCTGGATGGGATGAAACGAGTTATGGATCTGAATACCTGGGGTACCTTGATTCCAACCCAGATTTTTGGGGAAGCTATGGTTAATTCAGTAGAGAAGGGAAGTATCGTGAATATTTCATCTATGAATTCGAAACGCGCTATTACCCGGGTATTGGGATATAATATGGGTAAGGCAGCAGTTGATTGCTACAATCAATGGTTTGCAGTAGAACTTGCGAACCGCTATGGCGATCGTATCCGCATGAATGCGCTGGCACCGGGGTTTTTCCTTACCGAACAAAACAGAAATTTATTAACTAATCCGGACGGGTCATTTACAGACAGGGGTGAGAAAGTGATCAGAAATACGCCATTTAAAAGATTCGGTCATCCAGATGAGTTGCAGGGAGCCTTGGTATGGTTGTTAAGTGATGCATCTAAATTCGTTACAGGTTCAATGGTTTGTGTTGATGGAGGATTTTCAATTTTTGCCGGAGTTTAAATGAATAAAAATTATAAAATAGACGGATCTAATGTGATGCAACAAACCATGCGCTGGTATGGCCCAAATGACCCAGTAAGTCTTTCAGATATTCGTCAGGCAGGATGTGCCGGAATTGTATCGGCATTACACCACATTCCCAATGGGGAGATATGGCCAATTGAAGATATCCAAAAAAGACAAAAGGAAGTCGCGGATGCCGGTTTAGTATGGAGTGTTGTTGAAAGTGTTCCCGTTCACGAAAATATAAAGACTCAAATTGGACCTTATCTAAAACAAATAGATAATTACAAACAAAGTATACGGAATTTAGCTTCCTGTGGCATTAAGTGTATTACGTATAACTTCATGCCGGTTCTTGACTGGACCAGAACAGATCTGGCCTACACAGTGGAAGATGGATCGAAAGCTATGCGGTTTGAAAAGGCAGCTTTCATTGCCTTTGACCTTTTTATCTTAAAACGACCGGGTGCAGATTCAGATTATACCGATGCAGAAATAAGTCGTGCGAAAATTCGGTTTAACGGAATGAGCGATGAGGAAAAACATCTTCTGACCAGAAATATCATTGCAGGGTTACCCGGTAGCGAAGAAAGTTTTACGATCGAACAATTTCAGCAGGCTCTGGATTCATATAAAGGTATTGATGCCGACCGTCTCCGCCAGAATCTTATTTATTTTTTAAGTGAAATTATACCTGTTGCTCAAGAGTGTAGTGTAAAAATGGTCATTCACCCGGATGATCCACCTTATGGGATACTTGGATTGCCAAGGGTTGTCAGTACAGCATCGGATGTTAAAGCATTGTTTACAGCTATTCCTTCCTTATCTAACGGACTTTGTTTCTGTACTGGATCATTTGGCGTCAGAGCAGACAATGATTTGCCAGTAATGGTTGAACAATTTGCTGAAAGAATCAATTTTGTTCATTTAAGAAGTACCCGACGCAATGAATGGGGTGATTTTTATGAGGATAATCATTTGGATGGAGATGTGGATATGTATGCAGTAATTAAGCAATTGGTAAAAATATCCCATGCCAGAAATGTTTCAATACCTATGCGTCCTGACCATGGGCATCAGATGCTTGATGATTTGAATAAGAAAACTAATCCTGGGTATTCTGCCATTGGCCGTCTCCGGGGATTAGCAGAGTTAAGGGGACTGGAATACGGGATTATTAGGAATGAGATGTGAGATGTGAGATGTCAGATTTGTGATGCTTATTGATAATTATTTTTCAAACACCATTTTATTCCCTGCTGGCCGTATTCTCGACGCAGGAGGGATCTTTAGTCAGTAAAAAGCTTCCATTGATTTAATTCCAATCTTCACCCATGTAATTATCATAAGATTTTATACAAATGATATTTTAAGATTATATTCAACATATAATATGCTAATTTGATTTCACCATAAAGCCAACGGCATTAAAATAATAAATGTTTAATTATGAAATTCATCAGTCGTTTCATTTTTTTTCTTAGTCTAATCTTATTTTACGCATGTTTTTCTAATGCACAGGATAAGCGAAAATTTAAGATCTTTCAGTTTCCTGCAAATATGATTCCAACCATTGACGGGAAAAGTGATGATTGGAAAATAGTGGATCCTTCTTATAATATTGGTATGGATCAGCTACAGGATGACAGGCATGATAGTATCCGTCATCGCTCGGCTGATCCTAAAAATCTTGATGTTTCTGTAAAGGTTGGCTGGGTAAAGGGTATGAATAGGGTATATTTTTTATATGAGGCATATGATGATTATTGGGACTTTTCATTGAGAGATTTACATAATGATATTTTTGAGGTTGTGGTAGACGGGGATCAGTCGGGCGGCCCTTTTATCAGCTCTTTTCACCCGAATAAAGACTTGGATCGAATGGAAACCTATTTTTCATACCATGGAGTTCAAGCTCAGAATTATCATATTTTCACTCCCTCTAAGGAAAAGGATTGGGCAATGGTTTGGGGAGGGCAGCCCTGGATTAAGGAACTCCCTTTTGCAAATGCCGCTCAAAATTATAATTTCAAGCCGGGTGAGTCAGGACGATTAATTCTTGAATTTTGGATTACTCCTTTTGATTATGCAGGTCCCGAAGGTGCTTCAAGAGCTGTAGAATCTGTTTTAACAGAGAATAAAGAAATTGGGCTTAGTTGGGCAGTTCTTGACTATGACGATAAAAAAAAATCAACTCACAATGGTTTTTGGAATTTAAGTAAAGTTCGGGAGATGTATGGTAATGCCACATATCTGCTTCCTTTTCGGCTTATGCCATTGGAGAAACGTTATTTAAAGCCAATAGATGCAAAATGGTCATTTGTTGTAACTGATATGAAACGTAGAATGGTTTCATTTAATGATGAGTCTACTGGTGATATTTCATCATGGAAATGGGATTTTGGTGATGGTTCAGGTTCAAGTGATCAGAATCCGGTTCATTTTTACTCAAAACCTGGTTACTATGTAGTTACTTTATCAATCAATGGACCGGCTGGTAATTCAGCCTTGTCAAAAGTCTGGGATGTGGCTGTTAAATAAATAATTAAATAACCTATTAGATCTTTAATCAGAAATAATAGTGCAAAAAGTAATTTTATAGAAATTATGTTTATGATTTCGTAAAATATCATTAGTTGTTAATCAGAATTTAATGAAATTTTAGTCTGCAAACAATGGATTATATTATGCCTGTATTTAAATTCTTAAATCTGAGACAATTTTCTCATTGTCTGCTTGCCTGTTTTTCTTTGTTTTGTTTTTCCTGTACAACTAATGATCAGAAAAATGAATGGAGTATTTATGGTGGAAGTAAGGAACGTAATCAATATTCAGCTCTTGATCTGATTGATACTTCTAATGTTAAAAATTTGCAGCAGGCCTGGATTTACCACACAAAAGATGCTGAACCAGGTAGCCAGATTCAGGCTAATCCGCTGATAGTTGACGGGGTACTTTATGGAGTTTCAGCCAAGTTAAAACTGTTCGCCGCAGACGCCCAAACCGGAAAGGAATTATGGGTTTTTAATCCGCTTGACTCAATGATAGTTGATCTTCAGGGCAGAAAAAGCGAAGGAATGAATGCCTGTCGTGGAATTGCTCTTTATAAGCTTAAAAATAAAGAACATTTGATTTATTATACTGTAGGGTCTTCTTTATATTGCATAAATAGTGTCACAGGCAAACCTGTTACTGGTTTTGGGAAAAAAGGCCGAATTCCGCTTCATGATGGCCTTGAGCTGGACAGGGATATTTCAAATTTAAGGGTCACAGCAACTTCTCCGGGCGTAATTTATAAGGATTTTATTATTCTTGGAACCAGTCTGTCTGAGGAGGAGGAATCAGCTCCAGGGCATATCAGGGCTTACGATGTATTGACAGGGGAGTTAAAGTGGATGTTCAAGACAATTCCTGGGCCTGGCGATGTTGGATATGACTCATGGGATGACCCCGAAGCCCATAAGTATGTTGGAGGGGCAAATGCCTGGGGAGGGTTAACTCTGGATGAAGGCAGGGGAATAGTTTTTGCCTCTACAGGAGCAGCAGTGCCTGATTTTTATGGGGGGAAACGAAAAGGAGACAATCTTTTTTCCAATAGTATTCTTGCACTTAATGCAGAAACAGGGAAATATATCTGGCATTTTCAGGGTGTTCATCATGATCTGTGGGATTATGACTTTCCAACTTCTCCAGTTCTTGTTTCTATAAAAAAGGATGGTAAAAATGTTGATGGACTGGTTCAGGTTAGCAAGCAAGGGTTTATATATATGCTTGATAGAGAAACTGGTAAGCCAATATACCCAATTATAGAAAGGCCTGTTCCTGCATCCAATCTTGTAGGAGAAAAGGCATCTGCAACCCAGCCATTCCCAACGGTACTTCCTCCTTTTGTAAGACAGGAATTCAAGGAATCTGATCTTAATAATGTTATTCCTGATTCTTCTTATCAGGATCTGAAAAAAAGGTTTTTAAGCCATAAATCGGGTAAGATGTTTATTCCTCCAAGTGTCGAAGGTACATTAGTACTTCCCGGATTAACCGGTGGAGCTGAGTGGGGTGGACCATCTTTTGATCCCACTAGCGGTTTGCTTTATATTAATGCAACAGAAATGCCCTGGGTGGTAACTATGATTGATACTTTGCTTCAAAAGGAGACAAAATCTACTCAAACAAATTTGCAGGCAGGTAAAAGTATTTACGAAAAGAGTTGCAAAGGTTGTCATGGTGCCGATCTTAAAGGTTCCGGTAATTTTCCTTCATTGGTAAATATTCAAAAGAAATTTACCGAAGTAAAGTTTAAGGAAATCGTATCTTCTGGTCAAAGAATGATGCCTGCCTTTAAATATTTTAGTGAAGAGGACAAAACTGCACTTGCCTCTTACTTGTTGAATATTGAATCAAAACAAAAACTGATTTACACTAAAGTGGCTAGGTTGAGTAATCCTTTCTACCGGTCACCGTATCGTTTTGGTGGATATAAGCAGTTTTTGACAAAAGAAGGTTATCCAGGAATTAAACCACCTTGGGGTACTCTAAGTGCTATTGACCTGGGTACAGGGCGTCTGGTTTGGAAAAATACACTGGGCGACTATCCTGAATTGAAGGCTAAAGGCATTCATGCAGGAACAGAGAACTGGGGAGGTTCGGTGGTAACAGCTGGTGGACTTATTTTTATTGCCGCTACGCGGGATGAAAAATTCAGGGCATTTAATAAGACTACAGGAAAACTCTTGTTTGAAACTAGTTTGCCTGCTGGCGGATATGCAAGTCCTTCAGTTTATAGTGTAAACGGTAAACAATTTGTTGTCATTGCCTGTGGTGGAGGGAAAATGGGAACTAAATCAGCCGATACTTATGTTGCTTTTTCGCTGCCTGATAAATAAAATTTAGATTTAAGAATCAGTATTTTTTAATAATTATTAAGCATTATAAATTAAACTAACATGGAAAGATCAACCTTTTTAAAATCTCTAGCTGGGGTAGGTGTAGGTACTTTGGGACTAAATTCATTGAGTTCCTGTAAATCTGGAGTCTCTGTTAGCTCTGTAAATCCGGATGTTATGCCTGCCCATATTTCTGGAGCTGCGCTTGATTTCAATAAGATTCGGGAAGATTTTCCTCGCACAAGGGAGGAAGTCTATTTTGATAATGCGTCAACTCACCCAATCAATATTTATACTGCTGCAGCTTTACATCGCTATGCAGAATGGGCTAAGGATGATGTAGGTGAGCCATGGTGGCCAAAATGGTCAGAAACCCGCCAGCAATGTAAGGATAGCTTTGCCAAACTGATTAATGCAGATCCGGAAGATATTGCATTTGCAAGAACTACCGTTGAAGCCGAAAATAATATCCTGAATGGTATGGATTTGAAAGGTGGCAATGTGGTCACCACTGATCTTCATTATGCGCCTAGTATATATGGTTACAAAATGCGTGAGCAACGTGAGGGACTTGAAGTAAGAATTATTAAACATAATGACTGGAAGTTTGATGTAAAGGATTTTGAAGGCGTCATTGATAAGAATACCAAATTGGTGGCTATCACGCTTGTTTCCAACGTGAATGGATTTCTGGTTAACGACGTTCGGGCAATCGCTGATTTGGCACATGAGAATGGTGCATTACTTTATGTAGATATTATTCAGGGTGTGGGTGCTGTGCCTGTTGATGTTAAGGCTATGGGTATTGATATGGCTGCTTGTTCTACTTTTAAATGGTTGATGGGGAGTAAAGGTTTTGGGTTTATGTACGTCCGTAAAGATTTACAGGATACCAGAGTTCTTCCAACGCAGCACCATGGTGGAATGAATTTTAATTATGGCGAATGGTCAGATACCCCGGATGCGGCATTAGGTGAATTTGTATTCACACCTACTACTGGTCCGGCCATGTATGAAGTCAGTTACCCCTCTTATGAAGGCGTTTCCTGCGCCATTACTTCCATGAAGTATATCCATACGTTAGGCGTTGAAAATATTCGTAATCATGTACGCACATTAACGAGTCGTTTGGCAATAGAAATGCCAAAGATTGGGTTTCCAATGATAACTCCAGAAGGAAATGAAAGTCCCATTATTGTATTCAAAGCGAAAGATCCGGATGCTGTAATGAAAAAGCTTCGTGCAGAAAAAATCAATGTGGCTATGCGATTTGGGAATAAATTGAGACTATCGCCATCGATCTACAATAATCAGGCGGATATTGATCGCCTTTTGGATGTGCTTTCTTGATACTAAGGAGATTCAATAAAAAATGTCCAAATGTTGATTAAGTACTAAGGAAGTATATAAACTCCTACGGTTGGATGAGTGTACAAATCTTAATTTCCATTTATTTACCGGACTGTTAGTTTAAATATTTGATTAGTTTAGTGGCAGAGCCTTCCAAAATAGATACATAAAAAATGATCAAAATGAAAAATAGTATGGCAGAAACTATTGTCAAAAAATTAAAAGTTTCACTGTTTCTAGGTGTCTCTTTTGTTATTCTTATATTTTCTTCAGTTACTCAGGCCCAGCCTCAGGTCAAGGGTACAAAACCCAATATTATTTTCCTGGCGATAGATGATTTGAACGATTGGATAAATCCTGCAGGATTAGGTGGTGTAACCGGATTGAAAACTCCAAATTTCGATCGATTGAGGAAAATGTCCATGTCTTTTACGAATGCTCATATTCCATCACCTGCCTGTGCGCCTTCAAGGGTATCAATCATGACAGGTGTAAGTCCGGCAAGATCCGGTG
>JAURKO010000147.1 GCA_030831705.1 Daejeonella sp.
ATTGGTTCATTAAAAGTATTCAGTAACTTAAACCGATTCCAGCGGAGGCTGGAATCTCCTGAGCCTAACCAATCTTTGTCATTCCCACGAAAGTGGGAACCTCCAATTCCTTAACTTAATGTCATTCCCACGAAAGTGGGAACCTCCCAATCTTAAAATAATGACATTGGGCGAAAGCGGGAACCTCCAACTATTACAATAATGATTACCCCTTCGGGGTCGAAGTGAAACATTATTCCGCTTATTAGTGATTCCAAAAGGGTCAAAAACTATAAAACAAAAAAAGGGCTCCATTAAGGAACCCTCATTAAATATAATTTCTTGTGTCTACACCTTTCTTAACCTTATAATATGTAGATGATGCATTAATTTGATGATCGGATAAGAAGGATCAAATTCAAACCATTTTAAGGCAAAATTCACATTATTTGGTTTCTTATGGTGATTGTTCTGAAACAATTCTCCAAGCATCAAAAAGTCGAGTGGAAGAGAGTTCTTGCTGTGATCATGATTATCATAATTTGAATAACCATATTTATGTCCGCACCAGTTAACTACCGCACCGTGAATTGGTCCCATTAGAAAATGAATTGGAAGTAATAAAAACATCCACCAATACTCCGCAAAATACACGTAAAAAGTTATGTAAAGCATGATAAAGATAAGGCGGGTAATCCATAGATCACCAATTTTATCTATAAGCGGCCATGTTGGATAATTATCACGAAAGGCTGGTTCTGGTTCGGTTTTAAACCTGATGAAATCCAGATAAATATTTTTAGTCTGAACCATCATTCCAATCACATCTTTAAAGAAATGCGGCGAGTGAGGATCTTTTTCTGTATCACTGTAGGCATGATGCATGCGATGCATAATGGCATAAGCACGTGGATTAAGAAAGGAAGATCCCTGAGCCAGGAAGGTAGATAGATAGAAAACCTTTTCCCAGAAAGGACTCATTTTGAACATTTTATGAGAAGAGTAGCGATGCAGGAAGAATGTTTGAAAGAACAGGGACAAAAACCAGTGAGCAAGAAAAAAAATCAGAATTATCATAAATCAAAAAGGCTTCGGATAAAAAGCAAGCGAAAATAATTAAATTATAACAGTTAATTATAGCTGAAATGTCACGAATTCATAGTTATTATCGTCCAAAATCATCCTGAACTCTAACAATATCAGATTCATCAGAAGGATTTGAAGCATCGGTATGTTGCCAGATCTCTGCAATTACTCCCCAATCTTCAAGTCCGACAAGCCTGTGACGCTCTCCCTGTTTAAGTACAATCTGATCTCCCGGATTGTATCTATTAAGTTCAGTCTCCTGGTCTGTAAAGCTCGAAATAACCCCTACAGTACCGCTTATTACCTGCCAGATTTCTGCCCTACGGTGATGATACTGCCATGAAAGTCGGGTTTGTGGGGCTACGACTAAAATTTTCGGACTTAGTTTCCCTGAGATTTTAAGCTGGTCGACAGCAATTCCACTGAAGTAGGTATCAGAAAATTTTTGAGCCTGAACCTCATTGATTACGAAGAAACCTCCCCATGGCCTCTGCAAATCCATCTGCAAAATTTCAAATCCCTGAAATTCCAGATCCTCTTTTACTTTCCTGAAATGTTGTTCTTTCTGCAGTATATCATTCATATTCTGCAATTATAATTCTAAAGCAGCATAAATGCAATTTGCAGATAAATTAAGTACTCCTCTGGCTGGTGTTATCCACCAAGCAGTCCAAATTGCTTATGGCACGGCGATAACACGGAACATAGATAACACCGACCACCGGGGAAACACCAGAGAATTAATCTTTTTCAACTTTTTGCTCCAGTCTCAAAAATGCGCTTCTTCTGGGTGCCGGCACTTCAAAATCATCACCTTTTAAGCCCTTCCATAATACCTCATTAAATAATCGGTCGTCATTTTTATCTACTTCAGCAAAATCGAAGCCTTCGGAAATTTTAGACCATTTTGAAGCAATTTTGTTCGTTTCATCCAGGCTCACCCGGTTTGGGACTGCTTTAAACTTTGTAAAATCAGGTTTACTGGTAAAACTTCTGAACATAGGCATTGCAGCTGCATCATACTGGCTCATCGGGGGTAAACCCAGAATGAGCTCAATTGTGCGTAACATTCCTGAAGTGGAATACATGGTGTTATCCAGGTAATTTCTTTTGGTATACGGACTAACAACCAATGCAATTGATCGGTGCGCATCAACATGATCTGGACCGTTTTGGGCATCATCTTCAAGAATAAATATTGCCGACTGCGCCCATATTGAGCTATTGCTAATATGTTCAATCAATTTACCAACTGCCAGATCATTATCTGCTACACAGGCATAAGGAGTTGGTTTACCTAGTCCAAGCCCTTGTGTATGGTCAGAACCCAAACGAATGGTATTTAAAGATGGGACTGCATTTTTCGATAATAATACATCAAAGTCAGCTTTCCACTGTTCAAAACGCTCAACATCTTTCACATTCTGATCGTAATAACCTGTAAACGTAGAGGCGACATGTGCTTCATCCAAAACGGGTATGTTACCTTTATCCTTATCAGCAAAAACACCATAGGTTCTAAATGAAACTCCATGTTTTTTGGCCATATCCCAAATAAATCCATCTTTATTATTGGCAATTGTACGGCGACCTAAACCATCATTTTGACCACCTCTGCGACCATAGGATGTTGGCCATGTCTTTTCCAGAAAGTCTGTTGCATAAGCTCCCAATGACCAGTTATGACCATCGGCACTAACCTCTGCATCTACATAAAAATTATCCAGCAAAACATATTCCCGCACAAGCTTATGTTGATTTGGCGTATATTTTTCTCCAAAAAGAGTCAGTGTAGAATCGCCATTCCCTTCTTTGATATCTCCAAAAACCTGATCATATGTACGGTTTTCCTTTATTACGTAAAAAACATATTTAATTGGGGAAGGATCACCTACCTTTTTTGGTATAGGATTACCGGTTTCGCCATCAGCAATTAATTCTTTATCCTTTTGATAAGGAGTGTTCTTGAATACATTTCTGGAATATACCTCAAGGTCGCTGGCAGAAGGCTCATCAATCACACTCATTGTTCCCTTCATCAGACTACCGATATATTGCAATCTATTATTTGCCTGTGGAAGTTCTCCTCTATGTGATTCAGATTTTACATCAGGTCTGACGGGCTGTGGTCCCTGAGGGTTCGCGAATGAAGAAAAACCTTTACCATTACTCACAAATATCTTACTTCCAATCACTCTGACATTCGTAGGAAACCATCCGACAGGAATAAAACCTTTAGAAACACTTTTACCCTTCTGACTTACATTAAAAACTGCAAGACAATTATTATCCGCGTTAGCGATATACAAACTTTGTCCATCTTTTGATAAAGCCAAACCATTGGTTGTAGATCCGGTAAGGGAATTAGGGAATAAAGCGGTATTCAAAATTTCAACGACTTTTTTTGCCTTGACGTCTATCACAGATACACTATTGTCCTGAGAATTGGCTACATAAAGTATACTTCCTGATTTATTTAGAATTAATTCATTCGGATTGTAGGAAACATCAACAGAAGCCGTAATTTTTCTAAGATTTGTGTCGAAAAATGCTACCTTTTTGCCTCCCCATAAAGAAATATATAATGTTTTCTTGTCAGGCGATAAA
This sequence comes from Daejeonella sp., assembly GCA_030831705.1. GTDB lineage: Bacteria > Bacteroidota > Bacteroidia > Sphingobacteriales > Sphingobacteriaceae > Daejeonella. Next base: position 3,673 of record JAURKO010000147.1, read on the forward strand.
ACACAGGTATAGCCTTCATTTCCAATGCTTTGCTGATGAATAATTTTATTAGTCTTCAGGTCGAAAATATACAGGGAATTATTCTCCTTGGTAACTACGTATAAAAGATTTCTGTCATCATCAATCTCCAAACCAACAGGTGAAATTTTCTCAGGCCAAGGCTTACCCAGTTTTAGCGTATCCCTAATGAGTAATTTTGAATTGGCGATTTCATATTTCAAAATCCAGTTATCATTCCCACCAGAAGCATAGAGAAAGCGGTCATCCCTGCTGAATTCCAGTCCGTAAAAAGATTTCGGAATTTCTACCTTATCTAACACTTTTTCTGTTTTCGGATCAATTAACTGAATAGTTTGAGTACTCTGTCCATTGTTCGTGACCGCAATAAATCTTTCGGATCCTGAAACTGCAATATTCAATGGCAAGTCACCCAGCTCAACTGATCTACCGGCAGGAGACAATGACCAGCCATTGGGGAGCATAATTCTCTTAGAATTCAGCTGCTCATTTAGATTCTGCGCATTTGCGGCAAAGGCAAATAGCGTTAAGCCCAGAAAAAATATTTTTTTCATTTCTCTATTTTAATGTGTGTTTATTATAAAATGGATTTATAGCAATTGATAAAATTGAATTTGAACTAATTTCTCAATACTCAATTAAATATACTATTTCTCCCACCAAAGCTTAACATTACTGTTATCACCGCCAATTGAAGCAACAGCAGCCTGAAGGTTACTTGCATTTAAAGACTGTAAATAGGTTGGATAAGGCACCCTTGAAGGAAATACATTTTCGGCCGGGATTCCTGTTCCTCTTGGTAAAACCGGATAACCTGTACGGCGTTTTTCAAACCAGGATTGATAATCAACAAAAAAGTAAGCATAATATTTTTGTAGTATGATTTGTTCCAGCTGTTGAGCTGCAGTACCGGTAGCATTGTACACCACACCCGCCGTATTCAAAAATCCAGCTGGCATGGTTGCACCCCATTGAACCATGGAAGCCATTATTCCCGCATCATAATGTGCCTTGGCTGTTCTTCCTGTATTAAAGCCCTTCAAAGCTAATTCAGCATTTATAAACTCAACCTCTGAGTAGGTCATCATCACACCAAGCAGCGGTGATGTTTTTAATACATCAGGATAACTTGAATTACGACCTACGATATATTCCAGACTTGTTGGATAGCCACTGTCAATTCCCTGATAAACACTTTGTCCGTTTACAATAACAGGAGATACCCAGATAGCCCTTCTTGGATCATTGATTGCATTCATATGATTTAAAAAGAACTTTGTAAAATAAGTTCCATCTCTCCACTCCAGGGTACGAGCCTGGAAATAAGGATTGAAATATGGAAATGTTCCAGGATATCTGAAAATTGCATCATCTGCATTAGCAGTAAAAACAGGATTTGCTGTTGGGTTAGCTAAGATTGAAGTGATTTGCTGATTTACATTAACTTCACCATCACGCTTAGATATTCTTAGCAATAATCTCAATCTGAGGGAATTGGCAAATTTTCTCCATCTTTGAATACCTAAATTTCTACCTCCGGTCAACACATTCGCGTTATAAACCTGGTCGCCGCCATAAGTCAAGGCCTTAGTATCATCAAATAAGGTATTTGCAGTTTCAAGATCCTTTAAAATTTGTATGTAGATATCTTTTTGCTTATCAAAAGCCGGTGTAAAATTACCTTCAGAAGCCTTAATTGCTTGTGAATAAGGAACATCTCCATATAAATCAGTTAAGATAGAGTAAGCCCAGCTTTTATAAACCAGAGCAATTGCTTTGTAGTTATTTTCTTTAAGTCTATCCGAAATCTTATAGATGTCTTCTACATCAGTCAAACGATCATAAAAACCAGTCCATACTGCCTGACCTGGCTGCACTACATAGCGATGTAAACCCTGTCCGCCCGGACTTGCTCGTGGAGCATCAACCTGCATGAGTTCATGTGTAAAATTACGGGCTGCCTGAATAGAATTGTTCACTATTCGATATTGCATTTGGCCTAATAAGATTCCGGGTGTCACATCATTAGGTCGGTTAGGATCGGTATTTAATTCCTCAAATTTATCTGTACAAGAGAACAGAGAAGTGAATACTAAAAGTATTGAAGTAACTATTTTGATTGAAAATTTCATGTCTTTTGTGTTTTAAGAATAATTTTTGATTAAAACTTAAATGTTAGGTTAGTACCCATTAAACGGTTTGAGGGAAACTGGGTCAGCTCTACTCCCGGAGTTAAAGTTCCACTATCCAAATTTCCTCCTTCCGGATCAAATCCTGGAAATTTGGTGAAGTTGAACAGATCTCTACCCCAAATTGCAATAGATGTTTTTTGAACGCCTAATTTTCTGAGCACATTGGCAGGAAGACCAAATTCTAATCTTACTTCTCTGATCTTTAAGAAAGAAGCATCAAAAATATTAGTTTCTGCATTGCTGATTTGGTAATAGTTATCATAATAGGCACTAGCCTGAGCAACCACAGTATTTTTAACAAAAGTACCGTTCGCTAATTTCACAACCCCATCCCCAATAATTCCGGCATCACGTCCGGGAAGAGTAACTTTTGTTTTTCCAAGGGTATTATTCTTATGGCTGGTTTGAGAATACATTTCCCCGCCGTATTGACCATCCATTAAAATACTCAGATTTATATTTTTATACCTGAATTCATTCATTAAACTGCCTTTCCAATCGGCAAAGGCATTACCCATTTTACGCGCAACCTGGTCAAGCGGAGCAGGCAAACCATTGGCAGAGTTATAAATGATCTGACCATCAGGAGAACGCTGAAATCCCCTTCCGTACATATCTCCCATAAGTCCGCCAACACGCGCTTCAATACTTACATTCGAACCATGCTGATAGATGATTTGATTGGTTAAGCCCTCAGTTAATTCTTTTACATAACTGCGGTTTCTATTCCAAAGTAAAGTTGTGCTCCAGGAGAATTTATCCTTTAAAATTGGTTTTCCGTTTAATTGAACTTCCCAGCCTTTACTATTGATCAAACCTGCGTTAATTAATGCTGTAGAAAATCCTGTTACGGGATCCAGAGGAATGGATAGAATCTGGTTACGGCTATTGTTATTATAGTGAGCAACATCAAATCCCACCCTGTTGTTAAAAAAACGCATATCCAAACCAAACTCATAACTGGCTGTTATTTCGGGTTTCAATTCAGCATTAAATAACTGATTAGGGTTTGTAAATGAATTACCATAAATACGATCATAATATCTGGCAGTTTGATAGGGTCTGGTATCATTACCTACCTGCGCCCAGGATGCTCTAAATTTAGAAAAGGTAATAACCTTTGGAAGTTCAAAAATCTCATCCAGAATAAAGCTGGAACTTACCGAAGGATAGAAAAACGAATTATTCTTGAAAGGCAGCGTACTTGACCAGTCATTTCTACCAGTCAGATCTACATAAACTTTTTCATCATAAGCAATTTGAGTACTGCCGTACACGCTATTTATAGCCTTTCTGGTTCTAGATGGGTCAACCACTGCCTGGTCTAAACTATTGGAAATCTGATAAACACCAGGTTGAGCTAATTGATCTGCATAAACACCTGCAAAATCATACTGCTGATTCATCGTATTTGCACCGGCACTTGCAGAGATGGAAATTTTGGGTGTAATTTTATCCTTGAAAGAAAGCAATAAATCAGTGTTTGACTCATAGGAGAACACGTTTTGCTCACGGTACATTCCCCTTGGATATCTTGTCATACTGAATGGTCTCTGTTGTGACCGAAATTCATTGGCCATATCAACTCCAGTTCTTAACAAAAGATCAAACTTTTTTGAGATTTCATAAGTTGCAGAGACGTTTCCTATCAAACCATTTTTGTTCATTTTATTCAGCATTTCATACATACCCAGATAAGGATTATCCGGACCTGGATTGAATGGATTCTTTTGAACAACATTTTCTAAACCAGGTTGCCAGTAAGGCTTAAACCATTCAGGTCTGATGTTTGGCGTTGTACCAATGATCAGAAAATACATTAGGGTCTGATTGTTGTACCCTGCAATCGGAAGGTTGTCACTCTTTTTATTGGAGTAGTTAGCCCTACCGGTAATTTTTAATTTATCAGATACTTTTTGATTAAAAGATAATGTGGCATTTAATCTTTCAAATCCGGTATTCGGAACAATCCAGTCATTCTTTAAGTGCGTAACTGAAAGTCTGGCAGAGCTTTTATCAGAACCACCTTCAATAGACAGGTTATTACTTAAAGTCTGACCAGTACGGAAGAATCCCGAAATATAATCGTCATGTGCCACCCAGGGAGTTTTCTGGGTTGGTCTATTCCCCGGAGTGTTTGGATCATATTGAAAATAGCTTTGGCCTGCAAATTTGGGACCCCAGGCTCTACCAGCAGCTACGGTAGTACTGGTATTAATTCCATCGGGACTATCTAAATAAGAGTAATAAGCACTAGTTCTACCTTCACCGTACTCAAACTGGTAATCTGGCCAGCGATTGACCTGTTCAATATTAAAGTTGGAATTAAAAGTAACCCCCAATCCTTTGCCCTTACGCTCTCCACTTTTTGTGGTGATGATAATTACCCCACCAGCTGCACGACTACCATAAAGTGCCGTTGCACCAGGTCCTTTTAGTACAGTTACAGTTTCTATATCATCAGGATTTATATCTGAAACACCTGAACCATAATCAACTGGACTATCCTGAGAGAGGTGAGAATTAAAACCGGTTCCAGTTATTTTGCTACTAATTGGCACACCATCAACTACAATTAACGCCTGGTTATTATCCAGGTTCAAAGAAGATTCACCTCTTAAAGTGATTCTAGATGAACCCATTGGTCCGGCGCCCGTTCCCTGAATATTTAAACCTGCAACCTTACCAGAAAGTGAGTTAATCCAATTATTGGTTTTGGCATCGACAACCGATTCGGCAGTAATCGTTTGAGCAGCAAAACCCAGTGATTTTTCTTCCCTTTTAATACCTAAGGCAGTTACAACAACCTCGTTCAAAAATTTATTATCTTCAGCGAGAGTAATGGCATACTCTCTTCTGTTGTCCAACGGAATTTCAATCGTCGTAAAACCTATCGATGAAATAACTAGAATACCCTGATTTTGCGGAATACTTAATTTAAATTCTCCGTTAACGTCAGTAGTGGTGCCATTAGTTGTTCCTTTTAAACGAACACTAACACCTGGAATAGGCTCATTGCCAATGTCTTTTACTTTCCCTGAAATTTGGGTCTGTGCAAATGCCTTTTCCTGAAAGTTCAGAAAGGAAAATGTAATTAATAAAATAAGTGCTTTACAAAAAAAAAGCTTGTAATGTTTTTTCATAATTCAGATTTGGAACTTTAGATGCATAAATGATTTGTCATCAAAAGTCCGTTTGGAATATTAAGTCTGAATTAGGTTAATATTTTGTTTGAGATAATAATTTAGGTTTTGGAAAAGCATGGTATTAAACCTGAAGTAGAGAAAAATAATTCTTATTCAATTGAAAATAAATTAGTTATAACTTAATTTAAGAATAGATTTACCTTAAATTAATCTAGACAAGATTAAGTTAATGTTTCAGAATAGTTTAATTAACCTTCGATATAAGCAGGGTAAAATAATACGGTTATAACACATCAGATAAGGCTCTGGATTCATAATAAGTTGTTAGTTAAAACCAATACTAGTGTGTTATAGGTTAGTTCAGCCCTTTCCTCCGGAGTATTTCCGGCAAGAAATCACGTTCTCCTTTGGTTGGTTATAACACCAACAACATGCGAAAAATCGTTGTCATTCCAGCTGGAAAGCTGGAACCTCCTCCGGCAAGGTTTATTTTACCTGGTGCTGTATTTCATCGGGAAGGGTAGGTCTGCCCAAGGACTATTGCCCCTGTAATTAAACCCGGGTGACAGCTTTAGCTTTTTGCCCAAGCAAAATTTTATCTCAAAAAGCAATGTATGGGCAAAAACTAGGGCAGAACACGGGCCTGGTGGGACCGAAGAGGCACAGACCCGGCTTTCTAAAAAAGATAAAATCTTCAATCAAAAATAGCGTGGCAAGATTTTATATCAATCTCAAGATAATTTGAAATAAGCCTACGTTTATTAATTATTCGACAAAATTTTAGTCATTCGGCAGATTTTCCAGGCCTTTTGTCTAATGAGTCAAGTAAAGATTTATCAAATATTACTCGGCAAAAAAATTAATTTCTCTTTGTAAAAAGAACTGAAATCACCTTCATGTGCGGAGCTGTTAGAATTGCAATTGACATAAAAAATATTGCTAATAATCTTTCCAAATTACCTTTGAAAATTATAAACAAAATTGCAATCATCAGAAAGGAAAAGCCATTGGTTAACCATGATTTACGATAGATAAACCAATAATTTTTATTTTCCCAACCCAAAAATTTCTTTATTTCAGCCATGGAGAGTCCGGCATGCCAGATATTAAAATAAAAACCAAAACCTAGTAATATGGGCAAATTAAATACGATAAGCATTAAAAATGATAATTGCAGCACTGACACTAATTGTGGTACGCCAAATTGTTGACTTTGATATAAATAGAATAAGAGAATGGGAACAAAAAAAAGAATGGATGCAATCAAAATTTCATTTTGATATCCGTAGAGCAATTGTAATTTTCCAATCTGCCCATCATCAAAACCCGGAAAACCGAGTAAAATAGCTTCAACCTGCGGGAATTGATAAAGCAGATAATTTAACAGAAACAAAAGGCCATATAAGGAAAATAAAATCCTGGTATTCAAACTGCTCTTTAATGAAAGTCCGTTCAAATCCATTTCTCCGAAATGATAAGCTGATATTAAAATGAATAACAGAATAGATAGTTCAACACTGATTACCCAAAGTATGGCATATAGGACTGCAAAACCTAGGTAGAATAACAAAAACCTGACCACTGATTTGAAATTCATTGCCTCCTTTCGTTCATGGTGATAGATAACATGGTCCAGTGAGCCATGTGGAATGCCTAAAAAAATAACACCTAAACCGAAAAAAACAAGTTGAATTTCTAAACTTAAAGGATAGAAATTATTGATTAAAAACAAGACTATTGCAAGAATAAGAAATAAAGATCGACTGGATTTAAAGTTTAGCATGGACATACTTCAAGACCTGTTTTAAAAATAATCGCTTGGGTAAGGTAGAAAAAAGGCTAAACTCTTCAAACAATTTGGAACGCTCATCTAAGAAAGACAAAATTTTCAAGAATGAATTATTGACAAAAAGCTGATCCATAATCTTTGAAACCATCTCAGGTTGATCACGAATAATCTGTAGCAGTAGCGTATCGTAAAAATGGAACCTGCTTGAACTATTTGAATTAATTATGCTTTCATTATTATTGAGGAAGCATTCGATTAAATACTTAGTGTGCCTAGAAATACGGTTAAACGCATATCCTGTACTTGGTTTTACTGCGCCTCCTGCAGATCCAATCTGAATTATCCCTTCCTTATCACGTGCAGAAAAGTCAAAATCAGTCATTGGAATTTTTCCCTTTTCCTCTCTTATAATTTCGTAAGGGCAATCGAATTTTGAAGAAATATAACCTTTAAGATATGAATCATAAACCTCATCTGAATAGCAATCTTGTTTAGAAAACGAGGTGAATTCAATCAGTGCTTCAGTTTTTGAAAAAGGCAAAACATACATAAAATGTGCAGCCTGATCCTGGGGAATATTAAAATCCATTATTGTAGCCTGATCAACACTAAAAACCTCTCGATCAGTTTTAATAAACCATCCTTTAAAATGTTGCCATAGTAAAATCTTAGTGCAATCAACAAAAGAATGATCAATAGTACTATTATAAACATGCTTGGCAACATACATGTTATTGAGCGTATGAACTTGTTTTAAATCATTGTCTGATTTAAATTTTATCACCTCTTCAGATACTACCCTGACTCTGGAGGAATTCTGTATTAACTGGTTGTGATACTCGAAAAACTTTTCGCTATTTATATAATTATACCTGTATGGGCTTATAATTCCGGACAATTCAGAAGTTGATGAGCAAAATTTTAGTTCTGACCAATACTTTTCAACCAGAAAATCATATTCCGATTGCTTGTTAGTCCAGAAACACCAGGATTTATGAATTATTGTTTGATTACTTTCAATTAATAAAATCTCACCGGTCTGTTCGGCAGGCAATTTTAACAATGCATTGATAAGCTGCATGCCTGCACAACCACCTCCAACAACAATAATATTAGCATCAATCATTCTAAAAAAGAAATAAAAAAGAAAAGGTATCCTAAGCGGATACCTTTTCTTTTGAAATTAAATAAGAATCAACTTCTTTAGAAGCAATTATGCTTTCTTCGCTTTTGCTGTTTCAGCAATTGCTACAGAGTAGATAACCAAACCGAAACCGATTTTGTTAATTGCATCAGCTAAGTTGTAGAATAAATCAATTGAACTAACTTCGAACATACCTGAAAGCAAGTTTCCTGGCAATACCATATATCCAATTGGATAGATAGACCAACCTAAAGTAATGAAGATCTTTAACAAGAACATCGCATTTGCTAAAGCAGCGCTGTTTGATTCTTTTGTTAATCTAGAAACATCACCAGCAAATACTTCGTAAACGATGTACAGGTAACCAAGAGTAGAAAGAACTCCCCACATGATGTTGTTGTCAATACCTGAAGTTTCACCGATAAATCCAAATATTAACATGGCTAATGCACAAACGATCAACTTAAATAAAGTTGAACTTTTAGCGCCAAATGGCTTTGTTAACAAGTAAAATTCTACACACATCAAAGGAACAGTTAGTGTCCAGTCCACATAGCGGAAAGCAGTTGGACTTTGACCTGTTGCAAGATAAAAATCTCTCATGTAGTAGTAGTGCACTGCAGCGATTCCAGTGATTAAACCTGAAACTAGCAATGAGATTTTCCATTTTGGATCTACTGAGCCTCTTTCAACGAAAAAGAAAACTGCAGATGCCAACATAGCCATATAACCAATAAAAAAGGTTATTGCTATTGGGTCACCGTTTGTAATTTTTGCTAGAGCATCAGAGTCAGCAGCCATAGCACTTGTTGCATTAAGGAATAATGTTGACATAATAAACATTTATGGTTTGACCTACTCGTAAGGCTTTTCAGATACGCCCAGTTTTTTTATAGTGCGGCTGCTAGCACTTTGAAATACTATATTAAAAGTATGTAATATTATTGATGAAATGCAAAAATATTTTACGAAAATATTTTTTTTTTAGGTATTTATAACAATTCTGTTCTTTTAAAGCGGTTATTTGATTAAAAAAATGAGAATTAAATGAAGATTGTTTACAACATCAACTAGATCAATTAATGGTTCTTTTTAGATAAAAAACCCAGACCCTAATAAAATGTTAAACTAAATTTAATTAAAAAAAACAAAAAAGCAAGAGTGAATACAATAAAAATTAAGCCCGATCAATTTCAAACTTGAATAAGTCGTTTGAAATGCTGATAATTGCATCATTAGAATCCTATCAAAAGAAATCTATAAAACGGGGGATTAGCTCATTTGGCTAGAGCGCTTCGCTGGCAGTGAAGAGGTGATCGGTTCGAATCCGATATTCTCCACAAAAAGCTCTGGATACTTCCAGGGCTTTTTTTTGTTAAAAGTGTAAACAAACATACAATTCCCATTAACCCAAGCTCAACTTTATTGCAAGTTAGCTTGCAGCATAGCCTAGCGGATAAAAAAATCGATTGAATGGGGCAAGAAACAATGGAATATTGGGATCCGATTCCACTCGTCGGCATTTTCTGTAATGCATGTCGAACTTAAAGATAAAATGAATTTTTGATCTGGTTTACTGTCGAAAACCATTTATTGACTTTCCTTTACACAAATTCAAATCCATTCAAACTACTTTCTCATAATTTATTCACAATCAACAAATTTCTTCCAGCTTTTTTATAGCTTTAATCTTCGTGCGATTAGAAAATTTATAATAGTGTTCAACCATGAAGAAAGAAATAGCTATGCATAATTCCAGAAGAAAATTTATTCAAAATACCATGCTCCTGGGAGCCGGGATTACCATGCCACAGATCATGAGTGCTGCAGATTTTGGCCTCTTTACCCGTAAAATCAAGGCATCCGATCAGATCAACTTTGGTCTTATTGGGTGCAAAGGCATGGGATGGTCAAATATGAATGCACATTTGAAACTTCCGCAGGTGAACTGTATTGCGCTAGCGGATGTAGACCAAAGTGTGCTCGACCAGCGTACAGAAGATGTTTTCAAATTACGCGGTAAGCGCCCGAAGCAATACAGGGATTACCGTAAGTTACTAGAAGACCCGGCAATCGATGTGGTCATCATCGGAACTCCAGATCATTGGCATTGCCTAAATATGGTCGATGCCGTTTCGGCAGACAAGCATGTATATGTTGAAAAGCCGATCGCCAATACCATTGAAGAATGTCAGATTATGGTTAAAGCACAACAGAGATATGGCAAAATAGTTCAGGTGGGACAATGGCAACGGTCCGGATCTCAATATGCCGAAGCCATTGACTATGTAAAATCAGGTAAACTCGGACAAATCAGGCTGGTCAAATGCTGGGCCTATCAGGGCTGGATGAAGCCTGTTCCTAAATTAGCAGACGGTCCGGCACCTACAGGAGTTGATTATAACATGTGGTTAGGTCCGGCCCCAAAACGTGACTTTAATCAAAATCGTTTTCATTTTAATTTTAGATGGTTCTGGGATTATGCCGGTGGCTTAATGACCGACTGGGGAGTACACGAAATTGATATTGCCTTATTTGCAATGGGTGTTCAGGCACCGAAATCAGTTATGGCTTCAGGAGGAAAATTTGCATATCCGGATGATGCTTCTGAAACTCCCGACACGCTTCAAACTGTGTATGAGTATGAAGGATTTAACATGCTTTGGGAGCATGCAACAGGTATAGATGGCGGTAATTATGGTTCTACTGAAGGTATTGCCTTTATTGGGAACAATGCAACACTTGTAGTCAACAGGGGTGGCTGGAAAGTTATTCCAGAAACAGAGAATAAGGATGGGAAAAAGGTTAACAAGGTTGAAGAAGTAGCACACCGTAAGCCTGAAAGAAATGCTCATGAAGCACATGCGATTAATTTTATAGATGCCATTACAACTAATGATGTGAGCCGCTTAAACTGCGGTATTCAAACCGGAAGTATTGCTGCTATAAATGCACAAATGGGTAACATTGCTTTTAAAACAGGGAAAAAAGTGTACTGGAATGAAGCAAAAAATGAATTTACTGATTCAGAAGCCAATAAATTAATGAAAGCTAAATACTATAATGGCTGGCAGGTTCCGAAGGTTTAATTTGAATGAAATCTGATTTAAAAAGATAACAACTTTGAGCATTTAACTCTTGTAAAATGAAAAAACTAATTCTTATGACGCTTTTGTCAGCGTTATTTTGCTCTTGTAATCAGGATAGTAAATCCAGATCTCAAAGAGTTGAAAATAATTTAATGGACTCGGCTTCTGTCATCCAAAAGCCTACAGAAAACATTGATATTGTTCAGACATCTCCGAATCAGGCTAGGGTTCTCATGGAAAATGAGCATGTAAGAATTGTGGAGTATTTCATCAAGCCTGGAGATAAAGATGTCTGGCATACTCATCCTCCAAGATCTTCTTATGTTGTGGCTGGTGGAAAAGTTAAAGTATACACAGAAAATGCTGAACCTAAAATTTCTGAAGTTAAAACTGGCACTTCATCCTGGGCAGATCAGGGGGCAAAACACTATGTAGAAAATATTGGAGACACGGATATAAAAATCATATTAACAGAGATTAAGTCAATGGAATAGGATTATAGGATGTTAGGATATTGAGATTGTAGGCTTAGCCATCTTATTTTAAAGTCGATCTGAATATTTATTTGGTAACTGTTTATCAAATTACACAGTCAATTTAATACTCTTTAATCCTATAATCTTAAAATCCTGTAAACCCTAACTCAGACAGTATATCCTGTATTTGTAATAATATTATTCAATTTCACAATTACAAGCTACCTTATATATATTTGCTAAAAATCCAAAAACATGAAAAAATTATTTGTTCTATTATTAGTGACAGGCCTCTACAGTGGATTCACTGCATGTGCTCAAAGGCCAAGCCCTCCGGCTAAAGTTTCTGAAACCACCTCAGCAGGTGTTAAAATTACAGTTGATTACAGCCAGCCGGCAGTAAAAGGAAGAACTATTGGTAAAGAAATTGCTCCTTTTGGTCAAGTATGGCGAACAGGTGCTAATGAAGCTACCTGGATGGAAGTTAGCAAGGATGTAAAAATTGAAGGTAAAGCCTTGAAAGCTGGTAAATATGGTATCTGGACTATTCCTGGTGAAAAAGAATGGACCATCATCTTTAACAGCAAATCTAACATTAGCGGCACCGCATACAGCCAAGCTGATGATGTAATGCGTGTAGTGGTAAAATCTGGCAAATCAGCAAGTTTTACTGAGCGTATGACTTTCAAGATCGCAAAAACAGGTGTTGTTTCACTGATCTGGGGCGACTACCAGATTAATTTTAACGTAAAATAATTTCAAAGAGTCCCTTTTCCAGAACTTGATAATATTCATATTCTGGAAGAGGGAATTCTTTCATCTGACCAGGGTAACATATCCAGATCTGGGATATGGCTGTTAATCAGGTATTCAAATAATTAAACATCAGTTTGGCTGCCTTGTCGGATGCGCCCGGCTCTCCCATAATAATGGCTAGCTCATCATAATTAACAAGCATTTCTGTGCGATATAGGGGGTCGTTAAGAATCAGGTCCAGTTCATCTCCAATGACAATGCTGGTACATTGTTCCTGAATCAATTCCTTGACAATTGTCTGATCCATGACCAGATTTACCAGGGATATATACTTAATTTTAACAAGCATGCGGGCAATTGCAATTGATAAAGGATTTCCTTTGTAAACAACCACCTGCGGTATTTTAAGTAAAGCAGTTTCAAGGGTTGCCGTACCGGAGGTAACAATGGCTGCCTTTGAATTCAGCAGCAGATTATAGGTCGCATTGAAGATTACAGCAATTTTTCTACCTTCCAAATAAGTTGAATAATCTTCTTCACTAAAAGAAGGGGCGCCGGCAATTATAAACTGAAATTCAGGAAAACGATCTGCTATTTTGACCATTTCAGGCAGAACCCTTTCTAATTCCTGCTTCCTGCTCCCGGGCAGTAGCGCAACTATTGGCCTTAAATCCAGATTATTTTTAATCCTAAACAAATCATCCTGTGGATTAGAAGCTATGGCATCCAAAATCGGATTACCGACATAATCGACATCCATTCCCCATTTTTTATAGAAATCAACCTCAAAAGGCAGAATGCAGAACATGCGGTCTACAAATTTTCTGATCTTCAGGACTCGCTTCTGATTCCATGCCCAAACTTTAGGAGAGATATAGTAAAAGACCTTAAAACCTTTAAGCTTCGCAAAATTTGCGATCTTCATATTGAACCCGGGGAAGTCAATCAGAATAATAACATCTGGCTGAAAGCTTAGAATATCCTGCTTTGCAGTTTTTATATTCTTGAAGATTGAATTCAAATTAGCAATAACCTCAACAAAGCCCATAAAAGCCATTTGAGAATAATGCATTGCCAATCCGGGAGAAACAGCCATCATTAAATCACCGCCAAAGTATCTGAATTCAGCTTCAGGATCTTTGATTTTGAGCGCTTTCATAAGGTTAGATCCATGTAGATCCCCTGATGCTTCACCGGCAATTATGTAATATTTCATGGATGTATCTTACCTCAAAAAACAGAATATCGTTTTAATAGTTGCCGCCAATTATTCGTTCTCATGACATACGTTTAGAAATATTTCTATTCTCTACTTTCATTTCTCACTTCTCATATCTCACATCCCAAAATCCCATGTATTCAAAATTGGAATAGCATGATGAGCAGTCATATCAAACTGCACAGGAACAACCGATACATATCCGTTTTCCAGCGCCCAAACGTCTGTGTCTTCACCATGATCATTATTCTGAAAAACACCAGTTAGCCAGTAGTATTTTCTCTTATGTGGATCAAGACGTTCATCAAATTCTTCGGCCCATTTTGCGTTGGCCTGGCGGCAAATTTTAATGCCTTTAATTGCATTTCCTTTTGGGAAATTCACATTTAGCAATGTCCCAAGTCCGAGGCCATGTGCAATTACCTCCTTTGTAATTATTTCAATATACTTTTTGCAATGGCTGAAATCAGCATCAAGTTCAAAATCATCTAAAGAAAAGCCGATAGAAGGAATACTTTCAATAGCACCTTCAACAGCAGCAGACATGGTCCCTGAATATAATATGTTAATGGAATTATTAAGGCCATGATTTATACCCGAAACACATAGATCAGGTTTTTTACCTTTAAAAACTTTATTTACAGCGAGTTTCACACAATCGACCGGTGTACCTGAGCATTTATACATCTCTACACCCTCGTAAAGGTCTACCCGATCAAGTCTGAGTGGCTTAGCAATTGTAATAGCATGCCCTGTGGCAGATTGAGGTCCGTCGGGGGCGACTACTACAACATTTCCAAAACCCTGCATTACTTCAATGAGGGCCTTTATGCCAGGAGCTGTAATTCCATCGTCGTTCACGACAAGTATAGTAGGTTTAGTTTTTTTCATTAAAGCAAAATTACGAAATTTTACTTTGGATTGGATGGTGATTAGTAGATGGGAATGCCAGCGAGTGCCGGGTTAAAACACCAGATTGTTAATGGCAACAATCACAGGGAAATTACTCCCTGTGATTGATTCTAATGTGGATGGGTTATTAGCAGCAAATTCAACCTGGTATGGAGAGAACACCAACCAGAGGAGAACCGATAGACTTACAATTCAGAAGCACCATTCTTAATTTCTTCTACCACAGAAGGGTCAAGAAGGGTTGAAGTATCTCCAAGATTGGAAGTTTCTCCTTCAGCAATTTTTCTGAGTATTCTACGCATGATCTTACCGGATCTTGTTTTCGGCAGACCAGATACAAATTGTACTTTATCAGGTTTAGCAATTGCACCAATAATACGAGCTACAGTTTGTAAGATATCCCTTCTGGTCAGATCGTGATCGTGTGTAGAAGTTCCAAGGATAACATAGGCATAGATTCCCTGCCCTTTGATGTCATGAGGGTAACCTACAACAGCACTTTCTACAACATCTGCATGCATATTAATTGCATTTTCTACCTCTGCGGTACCGATTCGGTGTCCGGATACGTTGATCACATCATCCACACGACCGGTAATACGATAGTATCCGTCCTGGTCTCTTAAACAACCATCACCGGTAAAATACATGTCTTTATAAGTGGAAAAATAAGTCAGACGGCAACGTTCATGATCCCCATAAGTTGTACGGATAATTCCAGGCCATGGAAATTTGATACATAAGTTTCCGCTTACATCATTACCTGATAGTTCGACACCCTGCTCATCAACCAGACAAGGCTGCACGCCCGGCAAAGGTAACGTAGCATATCCTGGTTTTGTTGGAGTGATACCTGCAATAGGTGAAATAAGAATTCCGCTATTTTCGGTTTGCCACCAAGTATCAACAATCGGGCATTTACCTTTCCCGATCTTTTCATTATACCAGTGCCAGGCTTCCTCATTGATTGGCTCACCTACTGAACCTAGTTTAGTCAGTGAACTTAGATCTTTCCCTTTCAAAGGATCATCTCCAAAACTCATCAAAGAGCGAATAGCAGTTGGAGCTGTATAAAGAATATTTACTTTGTATTTATCTACGATTTCCCAGAAACGCCCGGCATCTGGCCAGGTTGGAACACCTTCAAACATAAGGGTGGTTGCCCCCTGAGATAATGGTCCGTAAACGATATAAGAATGACCGGTAATCCAGCCAATATCCGCAGTACAGAAATGAACTTCACCCGGCTGATACTGAAAGACAGTCCTGAAGGTGTAACCTGTGTACACCATATAACCACCACAAGTATGGACAACACCTTTGGGTTTACCTGTTGAACCTGAAGTATACAATATGAATAATGGATCTTCTGCGTCCATTGGTTCTGCAGGACAATCGGGATTGCCCTGAGTTTCCACCTTTTTAATTTCATCTTCCCACCATAAATCACGCCCTTTAATCATAGAAACCGGTGTACGGGTACGGGTTAAAACAATTATTTTCTGAACAGAAGTACACTGTACAATGGCATCATCGATAATATTTTTAAGTGGGATATCCTTATTACCTCTGAAACCACCATCAGCAGTAATAACCAGATTGCACTGGGCATCATTAATACGATCAGCGATTGACTGAGCAGAAAATCCACCAAAAACTACAGAATGAATTGCACCAATCCGTGCACAGGCCATTACAGCGATTGCAAGTTCAGGCACCATTGGCATATAGATACAGATTCTATCGCCTTTTTTTGCACCATTGTTTTTTAAGACGTTAGCAAACTGAACGACTTTGAAATGCAGTTCTTTATAAGTAAATGATCTGTAATGTTCTTCAGGATCATTGGGTTCCCAAAGCATTGCTACTTTATCAGCGTTGTGCTCAAGATGACGATCCAGGCAATTCTCCGTTATATTTAGCTTTGCACCAGAGAACCATTTAACATTGGGCTCTGTGAAGTTCCAGTCCAGCACACTGTCCCATTTTTTCTGCCAGTAAAAAGTCTCTGCAACCTCAGCCCAGAAATTCTCAGGTTCTGCAACACTGTAGGCGTACACACGTTTATAATCGTCAAAGGAATTAATACTAAGATTCATTTTTTTATTTTGTTCGGTAAATTAAATATCAGAGTACAATTATATCATATTCAGACATGTTAGCCTAATATAGCGGCAAAAAAATTACATTAAAGTTGGTAGCGTGGCGGCTATTAAATTAAAGTCTAAATTTATTGATAAAGTATTGCGTATCTAAATTTTTCTCCCGATATTTGCAAACTCTTTAAAGATTTGAATTTAATAATAGATACACTAACAGTCATGTCGAGAATTTGTGATTTAACAGGAAAAATGGCGATGAACGGTTTTAACGTTTCCAATTCAAACGTAAAAACCAAACGTAAATTTTATCCTAACCTGCATGTAAAAAAGTTTTACATCCCAGAAGAAGACAGATGGATCACGTTGAAAGTTTCTACTTCAGCGATCAAAACCATCAGTAAAAATGGCATAACTGCTGTAATTAACAAATTCCTTAAAAAAGGATACATATAGGGAGTTATAAGTATTAAGTTATAAGTTACATTGTTTAATACAAAAAAAATTAAGACTTAAAACTTACGAATCCAACTCAAAAGATAATACAATGGCAAAGAAAGGCAACAGAGTTCAGGTTATTTTAGAATGTACTGAGCATAAGGAAAGTGGTATGGCTGGAATGTCTCGCTACGTAACCACAAAAAATAAAAAGAACACCACAGAACGCTTGGAATTAAAAAAGTTCAACCCTGTGCTTAGAAAAGTAACTGTACACAAAGAAATTAAGTAATAAGTTATAAGTAATAAGTTATAAGTAATAAGTTGTAAGTTGTAAGTTAGAAGGGTTATATTCAGAAATTTAAAACTTAAAACCTACAACTTAAAACTTACAAACAAATAAAATACAGAAATGGCAAAGAAAGTAGTTGCAACCCTGAAAACAGGTGCTGGTAAAGAATATTCAAAAGTTATAACAATGAATAAGTCGCCAAAAACTGGTGCTTATTCTTTCAAAGAAATTATCGTTCACAACGATCATGTGAAAGATGCTATTGCTGGAGTTAATTCCTCCAAGTAATCTTTCTTAATGTATTAACAGAAGCCGCCCGCGTGTAATCGCTGGGTGGCTTTTTTCATTATAATATTGTTATCCGCCCCGGCAGATTTCTTAAATTTGGCACCATGGGATTATTTGATTTTTTCAAGAAGAAAGAAAGCAATATTCAGGAACAAGTAGAACTGAATAAAAGCTTAGAAAAGACCAAGGAAGGTCTTTTTACAAAAATTACCAAAGCTGTAGTGGGTAAATCCACCGTTGATGATGATGTACTTGATGAACTTGAAGAAATTCTTGTCAATTCTGATGTGGGTGTTCAAACTACCTTAAAGATTATTGATCGTATCCAGGCTCGTGTTGCCCGTGAAAAGTACATTAATACTACTGAACTAAATGAGCTTTTAAGATCTGAAATCCAGAGTCTTCTTTCAGAAAACAATAGTAACGATTTCAGAAACTTTGAATATGGTGACCATAAACCCTACGTAATCATGGTAGTTGGTGTAAATGGCGTGGGAAAAACAACTACAATAGGTAAACTAGCGCATAAATTGAAAGTTGCCGGCAATAAAGTCGTTTTAGGTGCCGCAGACACATTCAGGGCCGCTGCAGTAGATCAGTTAAAACTATGGGCAGAACGGGTAAATGTTCGAATCGTTGCTCAGCCAATGGGCTCAGACCCCGCATCTGTCGCTTTTGATACCCTACAATCTGCTGTAGCAAATGCAGATGATGTAGCAATTATTGATACAGCCGGTCGTTTGCATAATAAAGTTGCACTGATGAACGAGCTAACCAAGATTAAACAAGTGATGCAAAAAATTGTGCCTGGAGCTCCGCATGAGATCCTACTTGTTCTCGACGCCTCTACCGGTCAAAATGCCATTGAACAATGCAAACAGTTTACTCAGGCAACCGAAGTAAATGCATTAGCTTTAACCAAACTAGACGGAACCGCAAAAGGTGGAGTTGTAATCGGAATATCTGATCAATTTAAAATTCCGGTGAAATATATCGGTGTAGGGGAAGGAATAGATCATCTGCAATTATTTAACAAGAAAGAGTTTGTAGACTCCCTTTTTAAATAAGCATATAAATAAATAATGAAGACTAAAGTTAATAAGACAGCCCCCCAAACAAAACCGAGAGTTAATGTTATTACATTGGGTTGTTCAAAAAATATTCATGATTCTGAAGTCCTGATGGGCCAGTTAAGGGGCAATCAGATGGATGTTGTTCACGAATCAGATAAACTTTTTGAAGATGATATTATTGTAATCAATACCTGCGGCTTCATTGATAATGCAAAGCAGGAATCGATTGATACAATTTTGCAATACAGCGAGCTAAAAGAGCAGGGAAAAATCTCTAAGCTTATCGTTACCGGATGCCTTTCTGAGCGCTACAAACCGGAGCTTGAAGCTGAAATCAAAAATGTGGATTCCTATTTTGGAACAAACGATCTACAACAACTCCTGAGTTCAGTGGGCGCAGATTACAAGCACGAACTTATAGGAGAACGATTGCTAACTACCCCATCACATTTTGCTTATTTTAAAATTGCTGAAGGTTGCAACAGACCTTGCTCCTTTTGTGCAATACCACTGATGCGGGGGAAACATGTTTCCAAGCCGATTGAAGATCTAGTGAAGGAAGCAAAATTCCTTGCAAAAAATGGAACCAAAGAACTAATCTTAATTGCTCAGGATCTAACTTATTACGGCCTCGACCTTTATAACAAACGAAACCTTGCAGACCTGCTTCGTAATCTTTCGGATGTGGATGGAATCGAATGGATCCGACTTCAATATGCTTATCCTTCAGGCTTTCCGATGGACATTCTGGACGTGATGAACGAGCGTTCCAATATCTGCAATTACCTGGACATGCCACTTCAGCATATCAGCGATTCGATGCTGAGCTCTATGAGGAGAGGAATAAGCAGACAGAAAACAATAGATCTTGTTGATTCTATTCGCGATAAAGTTCCTGACATCGCCCTACGCACAACCTTGATTTGCGGATATCCAGGAGAGTCAGAAAAAGATTTTGAAGAAATGAAAGATTGGGTGACTGAAACCCGTTTCGACAGACTTGGCTGTTTTACATATTCGCATGAAGAAAAAACACATGCCCACCTACTTGTGGATGATGTTCCAGAAGAAGTAAAGCAGGAGCGCGTTGAAACTATTATGGGTATACAACAGGAAATTTCATTTGATGTTAATCAGGATAAAGTTGGTCGTACATTCAAGGTGCTGATTGATAAAAAGGAAGGTAATTATTTAACCGGTAGAACAGAATATGATTCTCCGGAAGTAGATAATGAGGTTTTGATTGATACCCGAATTAGCTATGCTACCCCGGGAAGCTTTGTACAAGTAAAAATTGACCGTGCCGAAGATTTTGATCTCTATGGTCAGATAGTCAAAATTTAGATAGGGAAATTAAAATTCAATAATTTCAATTAATTTCGTTTCATGAAGGCTAGTTATATTGAATACAGTGAAACGAGCAGCTTTTCAGAAGGCCTGATTCGCTATTTGAATAATGATCCGGACTTACTTCCATTCCAGTCATTTAGTCCGCACCTACAGGGATTTCATGACTTAATAGCCTCAAAAAAAAATAATGCAAACCGGGAGCTACTTGTTGAAGTATTAAGGGAACAGTATTCAAAACTGCCAAAGATATGTCATGAGCAAGTAGACAAAAACATCACCTTGCTGCTTCAGAAGGACACTTTTACTGTTTGTACTGGTCATCAACTTAACCTTTTTACCGGCCCATTATATTTCATTTTTAAAATTGTTACTGCCATCAATCTTGCACGAGATTTAAAATCTAGCTTTCCAGATAAAAATTTTGTTCCTGTTTACTGGATGGCTACAGAAGACCATGATTTTGCTGAGATCAATCATACTTATATCTCAGAAAAGAAAATAAGCTGGGAATTGGAAGCAGCTGGAGCAACTGGCAGGTTGACACTAACCGGGATTGAAAAAGCTGTCCAGGAATATCTCGCTGTATTGGGCGTTTCAGAAAATGCTGAGGATTTAGGCAATTTAATACGCTCAGCATATAAAGGCAACACTAATCTTGCTGAAGCCAGCAGACAATTGGTTAATTCACTTTTTGAAGAGTTTGGATTGGTAATTCTGGATGCAGATGACAGAAGATTAAAAAGGGAATTTTCAGGAATAATTGCTGAAGATATCATCGGGCGTAATAGCTTCAGAACGATTACAGATACCAATAAAAAACTTTCAGAAAAAGGAATTGAAGTGCAGGTAAATCCAAGAGAGATAAATTTTTTCTACCTATTGGAAGGCTTGAGAGAACGGATTGTATTTGAGGAAAATTCATATCGGGTTTTAAATACCATCATCAGTTTCAGTGAAGAGCAATTATTAAAAGAAATTCAGGATTTCCCAGAACGTTTCAGTCCGAATGTAGTCATGCGACCGCTATATCAAGAAGTAATTCTTCCCAATCTGTCCTATATTGGCGGTGGTGCAGAAGTTATTTACTGGCTGCAGCTTAAACAGAATTTTGACTATTACGGAATTGACTTCCCAATATTACTGTTAAGAAATTCTGCAATTTTCGCACCCCTTAATCTGGAAACAAAACTAAACCGACTAGACCTTGACCTTAAGGACATCTTTAAAAATTCAGAAAAACTTAAAAAGGAATGGGTTCTTAGCCATACCGAGCATAATCTTAATTTGCATGATGAAATGCAGGAGCTCAATTCCATTTTTGAAAAGATAAAATTGCGCACTTATAAAATCGACCCAAGTTTGGGACCAAGTTCAGAGGCTGTAAATTCAAGATTACAAAAGGCTCTAAAAAATCTTGAAGCGAAATTAATAAAAGCGGAAAAAAGAAATTTTGAAGATGCCCTCACCCAAATTGATGTCATCAAATCAAAGCTTTTTCCAAATGGCGGCTTACAGGAGCGTTCTGAAAACTTCGGTTTATTTTATGTGAAGTTCGGTAAAGATTTTATTCCATTCCTTATTAAGAACTTCAAGCCACTGGATTTGAAATTTACAATATTAGAAGAGTAGATTATTAACATGGCCTATCATACTTTCACTGAAAGCAATCTCAGGGATTTTACAAAATCCATTTTCCTTAAAATGGGCTGCTCTGCCAATGATGCAGATCTTGCTGCTGATGTACTCATCAAAGCAGATTTGCGTGGTATCGATTCACATGGTGTTGCAAGATTAACCGGCTATGTTCGCCTTTGGGAAAAAGGAAGGATTAACCCCACACCAGATATTAAAATTGTGCATGAAACCCCGAGTACAGCCACCATTGACGGCGACGCTGGATTGGGATTGGTTATAGCTCCTTTTGCAATGAAAGTGGCTATTGAAAAAGCAGAAAAATATGGTTCAGGCTGGGTATCTGTTAGAAATTCCAATCATTTTGGTATTGCGGCATATCATACCCTGTTGGCTGCCGAAAAAGATATGATCGGATTTGCAATGACCAATGCGAGTCCTTTGGTTGCCCCAACTTTTTCCAATGAACGAATGCTTGGTACAAATCCGATGTGCTATACATTTCCGGCCGGTAAATATCCACCAGTTATTGTAGACATGGCAACCTCGGCAGCAGCTAATGGCAAACTTGAAATTGCTCAGCGGACCGGCAAACCAGTTCCTGAAGGCTGGATCCAGGATGCAAATGGACAGGCTTCAGTAGATCCTCACGAGTTAAAGAAGGGCGGCTCCCTCTTGCCTTTAGGAGGTGACAGAGAGCATGGTAGCCACAAAGGCTTCGGACTAAGCGCTACCGTAGATATTCTTTCTGCCGTGCTCTCAGGTGCTAATTACGGGCCCTGGGCACCTCCTTTTGTGTCATTTATGGAGCCCTCAGCAAATCCGGTTGGTTTGGGATTAGGTCATTTTCTAGGTGCAATGCGTGTTGATGGCTTCAGACCAGTTGACGAATTCAAAAATCATATGGATAATTGGATAGAACGTTTCAGCTCAGCAAAACCAATAAGTGAAGATCAGCGAGTTATTATTCCTGGTGAGCCTGAGCTAGTCGCAGAAAAAGAGCGTACAATTAATGGCATCCCAATTATTGAAGAGGTTTGCAATGATCTGAACGGTCTTGCAGATAAATTAGGAATCGACCGACTACTTTAATTATAGAAGCTCTTAAATTTTTCTTAATTACTTAGCAACTATTTCCTCTCGCTAAGACGCTAATACGCAGATAGCTACAGAATATAAAGATTGTCCATTTTAAATGGAATATTTTGCGTCTCTGCGAGAGCTTTTCTCATTTTCTTTTCCCTCTGTCCAGTGCGCTCCCTACCAGCGCATGCGTGCCGAGTGTGCTTCTTTGTCTTTTCCTGAACACGCGATATGTACGCACCAGCACCCCGCTGCTGGGCCCGATAAAAAACAGCTACAAGTATAATAAACCTTGCCGTTAGAGGTATCTTACAGCTATTCGGATTTTACAATTAACTCGATTTTATGCCGGAAATACTCCGGAAGGCAGGGCTGTACCAGCCTATAAAACACAAGCACTGGTTTCAAAAAAATATCTAAGCTCCAGAAGCATTTTCAACGAATTATAAACAATCTAATTTACCCTTCCTTCTTGACTACTTTTATTGATTGACATTCTTCATAAGAAACAACCTTGGATGATCAAGATTTCTGTCATACTTGATAGAAATTTGTCATTTTTCTGTCCCATTTAAATTATCAACCCCGATCAAAATAAACAATTTCAGATACTTGCAGAGCAATTCAAAAATTGCTGAATATTTTTCAAAATACCCTGATCATCATGAACCAAAGAATTGAAAAAATTAAAAATGCAACAGCTTCTTTAAGGCAGGAAATAGTCAATCATAAAGTGTATTCTATGATTGAAGATATTGACGACCTGAAAATATTCATGCAATACCATATTTATGCAGTATGGGATTTTATGTCATTACTCAAAGCGCTTCAAAACAATTTGACCTGTACAACTATTCCATGGTTTCCAAAGGGTTCTGCAGATACAAGAAATCTGATTAATGAAATTGTTGTTGGTGAAGAGTCTGATGTTGACAGTTTTGGAGTCAGGAAAAGTCATTTCGAACTTTATCTTGATGCGATGCATCAATGTAATGCAGACACTTCAAAAATCGATCGATTTATAGACGAATTAAAGCAAAGTGGCGACTTTAATTCTGCTTATGAAGCATCTGACGCGCCCGATGAAGCCCGTGACTTTGTTGACTTTACATTTCAAATTATTGATAGTGAAAAGGCCTATTTACAAGCAGCAATTTTCACCTTCGGAAGGGAAGACCTCATACCCGGAATGTTTGTTACTCTGGTAAATGACATTCATAATAATTTCCCGGATAGCATATCAATCTTTAAATACTATTTGGAAAGGCATATAGAAGTTGATGGGGATCATCATAGCCATCTCGCATTACAAATGACCTCAAACCTTTGCGGATCAAATGATCAACTTTGGGAAGCGGCAGAAAAAGCATCAATAGAATCGTTACAAAAACGAATTAAGCTTTGGGATGGTGTATATAAACAATTACAAAACAAAAGGAAAATTGAACCGAGCATGACCTGAACCATTTAAATTTGTATGGCAATCTGTGATAAAAAATTCATTTAACATATATTAGCAGTATATTCCACGTACAACTAGGCATATGAAACTATCACGATTACTATTACTCGCATTTTTAATCTTATTTAAACCCGTATTCATTTTTGCACAGGATACCTTAAGTTTAAACACTATTGTAGAGCGATCTCAAAAATTGATTGAAAACTACCCTGCTGAGAAAGTCTATCTGCATTTTGACAAGCCTTATTATGCCGTTGGAGATACCATCTGGTTTAAAGCTTATGTAGCTACCGGACAGGATTTGCCTTCCGACTTAAGTAAAGTATTATACGTTGACGTGATCTCAGAGAATGATACCCTTGTCAGATCCATGAAACTTCCAGTGGTAAATACTTCGGCCTATGGCAGTATTACTCTTGATCCTTCAATTTATAAATCAAGCAATTATAGAATCAGAGCCTATACCTACTGGATGTTAAATTTTAGCGATCAATATTTCTTTACTAAAAACATTAAAGTCGGAAATGCCCTTAACCGAAATGTAATCACCAATATTTCCCTTAGCGGCGAGAATCCTGACACTTCCCCTTTGATCACAGCGAAAATTTCATATAAAGATCCCGAAGGGCGGCCATTAAGTAATAAAAAAATAGGCTGGAGTCTGATTTCTAAGTTTGAAACCGTTGCCAGAGGACGTGAAACTACTGATGCAGAGGGAAGAGTAACTTTAAAATTAAGTGCAGCACAAAAAGCAGTACTGGATACGGGAATACTTGAGACGGTAATAGAAGTAGAAACCACAAAACTTATTACCTCTAAATTCCCTTTAAAAAATTCCTTTGCTGAAGCTGATATTCAATTTTTCCCGGAAGGCGGGGAATTAGTTGAAAATATCAGCAGCAAAATAGCGTTCAAAGCTATCCAGGAAAAAGGATTTGGAATCGGTGTTAAAGGTGAAATAGTTGATAATGCAGGTAAAATTATTAGCAATATTCAGTCACAACACTTGGGTATGGGCTCATTTACAATCGTGCCTGAAAGTGGCAAGACATACAAAGCCAATCTGATTTTTTCAAATGGAATAAAGAAAACCGTTATGCTGCCCGAAACTAAATCTTCCGGCATTGCACTATCTGTTGTTAACTCAACGCCTGCAAATTTCATTATACAACTATCAAGCAGCCCTTCATTCTTTGCCAAAAATCAGGATAAAAATTTTTATCTGATAGCCAGAAGTAAAGGGGTGATTTGCTTTGCTGCACAAACTAATCTGGCAACAGCAACCATCGGTGCATCTATAGCCAAGAATAAATTTCCTACAGGAATAGTACAAATTACACTATTTACTAATAAAGGTGAGCCTCTAACCGAGCGACTTGTATTTGTCAATCATTCAGATGTGTCAAGTCTGATCATAAACTCCGATAAGAAAGTTTATGGCTCAAGACAACCTGTAAAAATGAACATTACCGCCAAAACTAAAAATATTCCGGTTGAGGGGAATTTTTCACTAGCTGTGATTAATGAAACCAAAGTTCCTCATCCTGAAGATGAAGAAACAACAATCCTAAGTTCCTTTCTGCTATCTTCAGAATTAACCGGATATATTGAAAATCCCAATTATTATTTTAATCAAATCAATGATAAAAAAATGGCCGACCTTGATTTGCTGTTGCTTACCCAGGGATATCGTAAATTTTCATATGAGGAAATTACAAAAGGCATAGAACCCGCGATTAGTTTACTGCCCGAGCAAGGAATCGAGTTTTCTGGGATGTTACGTAGTTCAAATGGAATGCCGGTATCTAAAGGGAGTTTAAAACTTGTGGTACCTGAAAGTAGATTCTATGCTGAAACCACAACCAATTTGAAAGGGCAGTTCAAATTTGAAAAAGTAGTAATTACAGATTCGACAGAAGCAACCATCAGTGCCAGAACTTCAACAGCCGCCCAAAATATGATGATTATGTTGGATGGAACCGCATTTCCAACAGTTGGCAAAAATGTAAATCATCCAGATGAGGAGGTAAATATTGACAGCGCCTTGGCAACTTACCTTGACAATAGTAAGAAACAATACTTTTTGGCGACACAAATGCTGCAGGAAGTTGTAGTTAAATCTACAGCAATAAAAAAGGCAAGCCACATGGATCATCCTGCTCTTACAGGTCTAGGAACCCAACCAGATCATTTGATAGATGGTGAACGATTCAAAGGGTGTACCATCTTGTTAACATGTCTTCAAGGGGCAGTTGCTGGGCTGACTTTTAATAATGACAACTTTTTTGTAACACGGGTTTTAAATTCTGGTTTAAGGGTACCCGTACAGATTTTTTTTAACGGTATGCCTGTTGATATTAACTTTTTAAATACTATTAATCCGGCAAATGTAGATAATGTAGAAGTATTTTTGAGAGATGAATTAGGTTTGGTTAATCGAATGTACAATACTAATGGGGTTCTGGTTATTAACTCTAAAGTTGCACCCACCGGTACACCAATAAGTGCTGATGAGCTAAAGAAATTATTTCCTCAAAGCAATGTATTGACATTTAAACCTCAGGGCTATATAAAAAAGAGAGAATTCTATTCCCCTAAGTATCTTAGTCCGGAGAGCCGAATCAATGGTTCCGATCTTCGTAGCACCATTTACTGGAATCCTAGAATCTTTACTGATAAAGATGGAACAATGGCTGTTGAATTTTATAATGGAGATAATAAGGGGAGCTACAAAGCGACTGTAGAAGGCACTGACATCGATGGAAATCTTTCCAGATATATTTACCGTTATAAGGTGGAGTAACTATTTATACCACTATTTATCTATAATTAGTACATGAAACATAAGCTACATTAGTAGTATTATCATTGCTGTACTTCTTTCTTTCTGACTTATACTTTTTTCTGTTTTACTGGACTTGCAAAGAACTCCTCAGGTTTTAGTCCGTAAAAACTACATATCTTATCTAAATTAGTCAAGGTTATTTCTGTTCTGCCGTTCTCCCAGTTCGCATAAGAGTTACGGCTCAAATTTAAGTGATTGGCAACATGTTGCTGACTAAATCTATTAGCTACTCTTAGTTTTCGCAATAATATTCCAATTTCATATGGTTGAATTGCAAACATCAGTATGATTAAAACTACAGAATGAAAAAATAGACTATTATTCTTACTGAAAAGTATCAAAAGCCATGCTTGTCATTAAATACGGATTTAATGATTATATTAGTTAATTGATTAGATTAAATGATTTTGTTGAACCTCAACACAAAATCTCCAAATAATTAACCAATACAACCAAAATCAATTTTAGTTTACTCTGACTCTGCTGAAGAAATTTTTCTGAAAAAGTCAGAAATGCTTATTTCATATAAATGGAGTAGTTTAAATAGTTTATAGAGTACTATATCTGTTTTACCACTTTCCCATTTTGCATAAGCATTCCTACTCATATTCAAATAGCTAGCTACGTATTGCTGGCAAAATCCATGTTTTAACCTCAGTTTTTTCAGGAGTAATCCTGAAGAAACTAATAGGTTGCTTTGCATGTTAAGATTTATTTAGAATATAATTTATGGAAAAAGAATCAATATTTTATTTTGAAAATGACATGCAAGGGTTGTCAAAGCTTATTTTTTAAAAATTTATCTTCAGTTCAATGTTAGGCCAGCAGAAGGGTACGCCGAAAACCTTGAAAAGAGTAGGTTCATGAAAAAAAATATGTTATGAAAAATCTAGAGATTGAACAATTGGCCTTGGTTGAGCTTAGTGAAACTGAGTCTAATGCCATTTATGGCGGAAGACTTCCTTGGTGGGCTTGGGCAATATGGGCAGCGGCTGTTATAATAGCTATAATCGCCGAAGGTTAAGAATTTAAATAATCTAGCCCGGCTTTTTTAAAATTAACCAGGCTAGATTATTTACAAATAATTTTATATGAAACACCTAATTTTAGTTACTATCTTTTTTTTAAAAATGTGTTTAGCTTGCCAAAGCCAGAACATAAATTCTAAGTCAGCCTTTGGCTTTGGAGCCGGAGCTAAACTCTCCCGATTAATTGTTGATAATCCAGAACTGAAGTCGTCCTACAATACAGGATTAAATCTAACAGCATTAACATATGAGTATAAAATTAATCCAAAAATTAGACTGGGGTTTAAAGTTGATTTAATGTTTAATGATTTTTTATTGAGTAAAAATTCTATAAAAGAATCTACCAAGTACACAACAATGTTTGTTCCCATTAAATTTTCCTATTATCCTATCCAGGGCATACCTGTTGGAATATCATCATCCGTAGGTGCTACATATCTATTCAAGAAACAACAAATAGAATTAATGGCACCGGATGATTTAAGGAAGGTCTTCGGATCATTTGAAGGAGAAGTATTCTTTGATAAGGCATTGAAGAATATAGTTTTAAGACCCTTTTTGAACTATGGACAGTCAGTAACCAATTTACTTTCAAAAGATTCAAACCCGCAAAGCAAGACTAATTACCAAGCTTTTTCATTTGGTCTGATAATTTTTTAAAAACTACACTATGAATATTAATAGTTTACGTCTAAGTTTTATTTTGAAATTATCCATCATCAACTTGCTTATCCTGATGGTTAACTTTGATGTACTAGCACAAACCGATCATACGATCAAGGGTAATTTATTAGATTCTAAATTTAAAACACCCGTTGCCTTTGCAAATATTAAACTTCTAAAGGCTAATATTAGCTCCATGTCTAATAGTGAAGGTTTTTTTGCATTTAACTATGCATCCTCCTCTGTAATGGACACCCTATTAATAACATGTATAGGTTATAAAAGCATAAAAATACCTTTGCAATTGTCCGCTACACTAGACTTCAAAGATTTTATTCTGACACCTAATATGATTGCATTAAATGAAGTGGTTATCAGTTCATTAAATGCAAAATCTATTCTCAAGGAAGCAGTTAATACGTCAGCTAATCGTTACCCATCTCCAGCTATATTTAAAGGATACTACCGGGAATCTGTAAAAAGGGATAGCTTCTTAACCAAATATGCAGATGGATTAGTTGAGTTTTATGTAGAGCGAAAAAAAGACAATAATTTAAAAACCGATTTGAGAGTATTGCAATCAAGAGCAAAAGAATTGCCAATTCAAGAAGAAGAAGAAAAAATTAATGAATTTAATTCTCTAATAAGTATAAATAAGATAATAAAATTCATATCTCTTACTGAGATTTCGCCATTAGATAGTAATCGCTTTGAATTCTATAACTACTCAATTTCTGAATTTTCTGAAGCAGGAAAAGCGCTCTATAGGATTGATTTTGAGCCTCAAAGCAATACAGATAAGGTTGTTCTTGGTGGAAAAATTTTCATAGATAAAAAAACAAAATTAATCTTAGCCATAGATTGTAAAGTGGCTGCAGGATCAGAAAAAAACTTAAAAACCTTTAATCTTTTAGGGACTAAAATAAGTGCAGTTTCAACTGGTCTTTATATCAGATTCGAATCAAATGAGAATTCTTACAGTGTAAAATATATAAAGGAAAGCCATGGAATGGTTTTTTCCGGCAAAAAGCTTAACCAAAAAAATGAATTTACGAGTGAACTCCTTATAACAGGACTTCAGACAAACAACTTCATTCCGTTTACTAACGGAACTTACAATAAACGTTCACTATATTCAAGAGGCAACCAGTATACTGATAACTATTGGGAAAATCCTAAACTGATTCCTAATGTTTCTCAAGAATCTATTTTTTTACAAAAATGGACAGGTAATAACTTGTTAAATGAATAAGTTTAATGTATTGCAAAGAGGTTTTTCTGATTGTGGCCCTGCCTGTCTAGCTTCGGTTGCTGCATATTACGGACTTTTTGTTTCACTTGCAGAAATTCAAAAAAATACAGTTGTAAACAGAAATGGAACTACAATCAATGAATTAATTTTATCCGCAAAGAAATTAGGATTTATTGCAAAAGGTGTGAAAGGGAATATTGAATCCATAAAATTAATACCTAAACCGTTTATTGCACATTTAAAATTAAGAAATTCAATTTTCCATTTTGTATCAATCATTGATTTAAACGATTCCGAATTATTAATGATGGATCCAGCAATAGGTAAAACAAAGCCTATTAAATACAGTGAGTTTTTGGCAGACTGGACAGGAGTTGTGGTATTATTGGAACCTGGCAATGATTTTGTCCCGGGATATTACAGATCAGATCCTAAAAAAAAATATAGAATCATAGATTTAATTTTTAAGGCGTCAATTGCCCTTGTTATTTTTTTTGTTTGTTATATGCTTATCAAAGGATACTTTTAAAAATCATGTTTTAAAATCCTCTTAGAATATTCCTTTGTGCACTATAGTTAATTAATACCCCCCAATAATCTACTCCAGCGTACCTTGTCTAAGAAAGTTCCTTTGGCATTCCAGCTCATCCATACAAATAATGCCTTACCTACGATGTGGTCATCAGGTACAAATCCCCAATAACGTGAATCAAGGGAATTATCACGGTTGTCTCCCATCATCCAATAGTAATTCATTTTGAATGTATAACTGTTTGTCTTCTTCCCATTAATCAGGATATCATTCCCTATTTTCTCAATGGTATTGCCTTCATATACAGAAATTACTCGCTCATAGATAGCATAATTAGTACTATCCAGTTTTACTGTCCAACCCTCTTTAGGTACGATTAAGGGACCAAAATTATCAGCATTCCATTTCATTGAAGGATTATGTGGGAATATTTGGGAATCAAATTCATTTGCTGGCCTGATGAAAGGATTGACACTCTTAACATTGGACCAGCCTTTAATTATATCTGCATCTGCAGCAGTCATATTAAAAATATACTCATCAGCTGACGAACGTTGTGCCTCTATATTCAAATCTTCAATAGCCTGAGGGTTAAAATCTGTTCCGTCAGATTTTACATAATAATATTTTTCGCCAAACACAGGAACCTCCGCAGGCTTATTATTCAAATAAACCCTTGCATCTTTGATCTGTAAAGTATCTCCACCTACGGCTAGACAACGTTTGATATAGTTTTCACGTTTATCAACCGGTCTTGAAAGCGGAGCATCCGCATCCATCGGGAAGTTAAAAACAACCACATCATTCCTCTTTACATCTCCTAATCCGGGAAGACGACGATAATCCCATTTAAGGCCTTCCCAGTATGCTTTTGTTCCGGTTATTGGCATGGTATGATGAGCAAAAGGGAAAGCTACAGGTGTAATTGGCAGCCTTGCTCCATAATTAACTTTACTCACGAAAAGATAATCCCCAACGAGCAGTGTTTTTTCCATTGAACCTGTAGGAATCACATAAGCCTCAATGAAAAGTCCCCTGATCAAGGTAGCAGCTACTACTGCGAAAAGAATAGCGTCAAACCATTCTCTTCCGGCGCTTTTCTTTGCCCTCGCTTTTTTATCTTTCAATTTATTCTTATTCGTTAAACTCATCCTTTGTTTCAATAAAATTAAATGCTAAAATCAAACATATCTGTGATATTAAAAAATCCAGTTTTTTCTTCAAGCCATTCCGCAGCCATTACGGCACCTAAAGCAAAACCTGCACGACTATGTGCTTTATGTTTAAACTCAATATCATCTACCTCCGAACTATAAATAACAGTATGAGTACCTGGGACATCCTCAATTCTGTGTGATTCAATCAATAATTGATCAGGCTTTGGAACCAATTCTTGACCTGAACCTATCAATTCATTTGTCCATTCATTCTTGCGGTTAAGTTCAGAAATAATTCCTTCTGCAATAGTCATGGCAGTACCACTTGGCGAATCTAACTTTTCCGTATGGTGAATTTCCTCTACTTGAACTTCGTATTGAGGATACCTGTTCATAATCTTAGCCAGCATTTTATTCACAAAAAAGAATACATTAACACCGATACTGAAATTAGATGCATACAAAAGCGTATTGTTACTCTCCTCACACTTATTCTTCACTTCCTGCAAGTGGCCATACCAACCAGTTGTGCCTACAACAATTGGTAAATTGGCTTCAAAACAAATCTCAATATTACTCAAAGCTGAATCGGGTGTACTAAAATCTATGGCAACATCCGCCTTTTGCAAATTGGGAATACTCAAGTCATCCAAATTATCAATATTGATTTTCAGAACAATTTCGTGACCTCTTTCTATTGCAAATTTTTCAATGATACGGCCCATTTTACCATATCCAAGAATAGCTATTTTCATCTATTAAAATTAAATATACCTTTTCATAAACTCAACTTCAGTTTTAATCCCACAGCAGGGGGAAAAGCTGAAGCATATACTGGTACCTGACCTATAGCAGGTTGAATCCGTAATGACAACTCATCCGAAATATCAAACCTGAAAAACTTAGCATCTACATAAGCATCAATGATAGTGACTGCATAAAATCCTAAGCCTGCCAAGACAGAAAGATCGCGGTCACGCCTATATGAATCCTTTATTTGAATAATTCCTTCATTAGTATAGGCTGAATATAGAGGATTTTGGGTTTTTTGCGGGTTAAGTTCACGAAACTGAGCCTCTTTCAGAAAAACCTGATAGTTTCTGTTATTAAACTCAAAAACCAGTCCGATTCCTATAAAACCACCATAAACGAGAGGGACTTTCCACCAGCGTTTGTTATAAATTTGTCCTAGTCCGGGTAACATCAGCGATCTCATCGCTGCCCTTCTCGGCATTGCTTCGATAGCGAGTCGTGCAGAATCTTTTACAACCGGCGCTTTTTTAACCTGCACCTTACTACTATCAGAATTTCCGGAAAGATTTCCGCTAACCTGAGAAAGCGCATCAACTTGCGTTAAAAAACACAGAAAGATCAAACCCAATAGGATTTTCAATTTCATTACCAATCTAACATTTCCAGAATCCGATTCAGATCGTCATCAGACATGAAACCAATTTCTATAGAGCCTTTCCCATTCTCATTCAGCTTCAGTTTAACATTTGTACTAAACTTAGATGCCAAATCATCCTGAATCTTCATGTATTGAAAAGAAATTCCACTAGCCTTCGCAGGCTTTCTTCCTTTTCCAATAATTTGCAATTGTCTAACTAATTCTTCTACTTTCCGAACCGAGAGTCCATGGTTTACTATTTCCTGAAACAGATATAACTGTTTATCAACATCTTCTACAGATACAAGTGCTCTAGCATGGCCCATAGAAATCTCTTTATCACGAATGGAAACCTGGATGACTGGCGGAAGCTTTAGTAGACGAAGGTAATTTGTGACAGTTGAACGATTTTTACTGACTCGCTCACCCAACTGTTCCTGCTTCAAATTACATTCATCGATCATTCGCTGAAAACTCAATGCAACTTCTATTGCATTTAAATTTTCGCGCTGTATATTTTCGATCAAAGCCATTTCCAACATCTGTTGGTCATTAGCTGTCCGGACATATGCCGGAATCTCAGTCAATCCTGCTAATTTAGCTGCCCTCAATCTACGTTCACCAGATATTAGCTGATAAGAATTCTGGCCAGACTGTCTGACGGTTATTGGTTGTATCAAGCCCTGTAATTTGATCGACTCTGCAAGTTCATGAAGTGCTTCAGAATCAAAATCAGTTCGGGGTTGAAATGGGTTTACCTGAACCTGACTAATCTTCACAGCACTTATGGAGCCCAATGAGATAGATTCATTACTCAACTGTTGTCTGTTATTTTCCGGCAAATCAGAATCATCCAAAAGAGCTCTTAAACCCCTTCCTAATCCGGTTTTCTTTTGGTATATCATATTATACTAAAGCTTGTTTTACAGCCTCCTCCTTTGAAACAAGTCCGTTTTTACGGATAATCTCTCTAGCTAAATTAAGGTAATTGATTGCTCCCTTACAATTTGCATCATGCATTATCACCGATATCCCGTAACTTGGAGCCTCACTTAAACGTGTATTTCGCTGTATGATTGTATCAAAGACAAGATCTTGGAAATGAGTCTTTACCTCCTCAACTACCTGATTTGAAAGTCGAAGCCTCACGTCATACATGGTCAGTAATATTCCTTCTATCTGAAGATTTGGATTTAATCGACTTTGAACTATTTTAATGGTGTTCAACAATTTACCTAATCCTTCTAGTGCAAAATATTCGCATTGAACAGGAATAATTACTGAATCGGCGGCAGTTAAGGCATTAATAGTTATTAAACCAAGCGATGGAGAACAATCTATGATAATAAAATCATAATTATCCCGGATCTTATCCAAAACCGCCTTCATTTTATACTCCCTGTTGGTTAAATTGATCATCTCAATTTCAGCACCAACCAGATCAATGTGAGCGGGCAGAAGATCAAGATTCGGGGTCTCTGTATTTTGAATAGCTTCTAAAGGATCTATTTCATTAATTATACATTCATATATGCTGGCTTTAATCGTTCGCGGATCAAACCCTATACCTGATGTTGAATTTGCCTGAGGATCAGCATCAACCAAAAGCGTACGGTACTCCAACACCGCTAAACTCGCTGCAAGATTTATTGCAGATGTAGTTTTTCCAACACCCCCCTTTTGATTTGCTAATGCGATAATTTTGCTCATCTTAAAAAAATAATTACAAATAAGTGATACTAAAAAGACTAAATAATAAAATGGTGGCAATTGAAAACACTACTTTTGTACCATTAAATAAGACTTTCCAATAAAATCTAAGATACAAACTTAAAACTATTTACACCGCGAGGCGATTTTCGTTTTGCACATCTTATCCACAAAATGACAACAATTATTTCCGGAACAAATCGAGAAGGCAGTAACTCGCTGAAACTCGCGAAATATTACCATAGCCAATTGACAAACAAAGGGTTTGATTCAGAAATAATTTCACTTGCTGATCTTCCTGGTGATCTGATTAGCTCAGATCTGTATGGAAAACGCAGCGAAGCCTTTCAAGGTATCCAGGAAAAAATATCTGCAAGCAGCAAATTCATATTCGTAATCCCAGAGTATAATGGCAGCTTCCCGGGAGTTTTGAAAACTTTTATTGATGCCTGTTCTTTTCCGGAAAGTTTTTTTGGGAAAAAGGCGGCCCTTGTCGGACTTTCAAGTGGTAAATATGGGAATATTCGAGGAATCGACCATTTCACAGGAATATGTCATTATATCAATATGCATGTCTTGCCCTTGAGAATTCATATTCCGAACATTAACAAGGAATTTGACGAAAAAGGAAATCTATACCTGGAAGACACTATAAAGTTTACCGATCAGCAGATTGAAAGGTTTATTGAATTTTAAACTAACGCTGACAGGGTTTAAAACCCTGTCAGCGTTTTTTTTCAGAACCCTGTCAGCGTTAATTGTTAAACCTTATCCATCCCTCTCCCTCATAGCCAAAAAAGAACTGTTTCTGGTTAATTATTTCTGCCATAATCTCAATGCTGTCAGTAATGCGAGGCCCAGACCTGTTGAAATACTGATTACCATCTGTTATATAGATTCTGTTTTGCTGAACTGCTCTCAACGCGCTCCATCCAGGTAATTCCAGCATGATTGATATCTCCTGAAGCGTTCTATCAACCGGAAACCCACATGGCATTAGTACAATGATATCTGGGTCCTCCTTCTGAATTTCCTCAAAGCTAACATAAGCAGAATGTGTTCCTTTTTCTGTTAAAACCGGAACACCCCCAGCAATTTCAATAATTTCAGGTGTCCAGTTTCCGGCAATCATCAGCGGTGAAAGCCATTCAATACAGGCAACTTTGGGTTTCTCGGTTATGAACTTTAGTTTATGATGTATGATATTTATTCGTTCTTCAAATAATTCCAGTAAATAAGCTCCGGTTGTTGCTACACCTAGCTGATTCGCAAGTTTTTCGATATCACTATAAATATCAGATAAGCCCTGAGGCTGAAGAGAAATAACCTGACAATCCTTTTCCAGCAAATTACTTAACGAAAGTTCCACATCTTTAAGACTCACAGCACAAACTTCACATTGAGCCTGAGTAATTATAATATCGGGCGCAATACTTCTTAAAAGTTCTTTATCAATTGTATAAATGGAAAGTGACTCAGAAAGAATTTCTCTCACCTGCCTATCTATTTCGGAGCTGCTACTCCCTGGTAAAAATTTTGCAGAGGAACAAACAGGCAAATTTTTAACGGTTGAAGGATAATCACATTCATGTGAGCGACCAACAAGTTGGTTTTCCAATCCTAATGCACAAATAATCTCTGTGGCTGCGGGTAATAGAGAAATAATTTTTCTTTCCTGCATCTCTTTTCAATTTTGGCAAATGTACAATTATTAAAAAAAATGCCCTGGTCTTAAGTCCACATGGAAATGGCATCATTCTAAAATCTGAAAAATTCCAACAGAAGAAAGGTTAAATAAGAAGTTTATCAATTAACTTTAGCTGAGTTCGATAAAAAGAAGGTCAAAATAATACGGTTAAAATAGATCAGACTCTAGAGCAACAAAAATTTGTTTCATGAAAGCAATACCTGTGTGTTATAGGTCATTTCAGCCCTTTCCTCCGGAGTATTTCCGGCAAGAAATCACGTTCTATGTCAAACTTACGCATAGCCGGAAGTTAGTGGCAATTAAACCAAACGTCAAGTAAAAAGTCTAAACGAGATATATTAAAATAAAAATGAGACAAGTAATTTTACTTATGACAATTCTGATTACACTTATTTCGTGTAACAAAGATGACAATTCAACAACAATTGCTGACAAACCAAGTGAGCAAAAAACAGTAAATCTAACAGTTGACGGAAACGCAAGAAATTTTATAGTATATCTTCCAACAGGTTACAACAATGCAGGAAAAATGCCAATGATTTTTGCCATTCACGGAGGAAGTGGAACGCCTGAAGGAATGATAAACATTGCTAATTTTAAAACTATTGCAGATAGAGACAAAGTTGTATTGGTTTATCCTGCAGGAATTCAAAATAATTGGAACGATGGAAGACCAACAACACCAAATCAATTGGGAATTAACGATGTTAATTTTTTCAACCAAATGTGTGATTATATGATTACAAATAATTCGGTTGATGTAACAAAAATCTATGCAACAGGAATTTCTAATGGAGGTTTTATGTCTTCACGTTTGGGCTGTGAATTAAGTAATAGAATTGCCGCTATTGCGGTGGACGCTGCAACAATAGAAGCAAAAACGATTGCCCCGAGTTGTAATCCAGGCAGACCAGTTCCTGCTATTTATATTCACGGAACAACCGACCCTCTTGTTCCTTTTACAGGCGGACAAATGACAGCGGGCGGAACAGCAGGCGGAACTATTTTATCACATTTTCAAGCCATAGACAAATGGGTAGGAATTAATGGTTGCAACACAATACCAACAAT
This sequence comes from Daejeonella sp., assembly GCA_030831705.1. GTDB lineage: Bacteria > Bacteroidota > Bacteroidia > Sphingobacteriales > Sphingobacteriaceae > Daejeonella. The sequence goes on from JAURKO010000147.1 coordinate 41,487, forward strand.
AACAGACTTGCCAGACATTGCAAATGACGGAACAACAATTAAACAAAGAGTTTACTCAAGTGGAATTAACGGAAGTGAAGTAGTGAGTTACGTAGTTTTAAATGGCGGACATACTTGGCCACAAGGTTATCAGTATTTGAATGAAGCCATTATTGGAAAGACAAGTCAAGATATGAACGCTTGTGAAGTAATTTGGACATTTTTTAGACGATTTAAACGACAATAAAAATTAACTGCCACTAATAGGGGTTTTGCAAAAAAGCGGGTTAGGTGCTAAATTAGAAAATTCGGAATTCTAATAAACAGTTGTGGTAAACCGAACATTTGTACTTCTAAATCCGCTTCTTCGCAGAGCCCCAAAACGTTAGGCGTCCGGCAAGGTTTATTTTACCCTTGGTTTGTATTTCATTGGAACCGACAGCCCGGCAAAAGGACCATTTGCTTTTGAAAAAAACCCGGGTGGCAGCTCTAGCTTTTTTGCAAATTAATATTTCATCTTATCTTGTGAATCTGTTGCAAAAAACTAGTGCAGAACACGGGAGTATCGTGACCGAAGAAACACAAGCCCTGCTTTCTAAATCAAGACAAAATCAGTCTAAGTAATCAAAAATATATTATTGAGGTCCGTTAGTTTGTTCTCCCTGTTTAAGATCATCATTTGTCACGCCCCGTTTTTTCTTTGGCGCCTGCATGGTTAACTTTCCAAAACGATAACTAAAACTAGCCCCAAAAGAGCGAAATGGTATTGAGAAATTACTTCTTTGAACAAAATCTGCTCCTATAATACTCGAACGGAAATTTTTA
>JAURKO010000148.1 GCA_030831705.1 Daejeonella sp.
AATATTCCGATTGCACTATCCAGCTTGGTGTAGAATTTTACGGGTTCTAAATTAGGTTTCAATATATAGTTTCTATTGAACTTCAAATAAACACCAGCTTCTGCAAGAATTGGGTAGTTTGGTGACCGGAATGCTTCAAATTTCTCGGAGTTATACTTAAACGATCGGTTTCCTCTGTATAATTTATAATCAAAGTAGATACAAACCTCAGGCACCATGGCTTTACCTTTTCTCTTTTCTGCGGCAATCTCTAAAGCAGTAATCAGGTTTTCTTTAGCATCGGTACGAATTCCGTTCACGGGCAGCTGTGATCCTGTAAAAATTACTGGCTTATCCAGATTTTCGATCATAAAACTTAAAACTGAGGCCGTGTAAGACATGGTATCAGAACCGTGCAGAATAACAAAACCGTCATATTTATCGTAGTCTCTCTGGATCCGCAAAGCAAGTTCTTTGTAGATCTCGGGACTCATATTGGATGAATCAATCAGAGGGTCGAATGAGTGAACTGTGAACTTATACTTGAGTCGTTTGAGTTCAGGAACATGATCTGTGATCTGCTCAAAATTAAATGGAACCAATACTCCTGATGCAGGATCATTGATCATACCGATCGTACCTCCGGTGTAAATAATCAGAACATTGGTCATTGATTAATTAATTATTTAATGGATTGTAAAGATAGAAAAAGTAGGTAAAGGAAATCATTTTCTGACTTTAGTTTACTTGTTCCCTGTAAACTAAATGCCAAAGATCATTTCGGAATTTCGGGTGGTTATTTCAGCGACTTTTTCAATAGGAATCTGCTTTAAATCAGCAAGCTTCTGTGCCACATGTATCAGATAGCTACTTTCATTTTGTTTCCCGCGGTATGGAACAGGTGTGAGGTATGGCGAATCAGTCTCAAGAACCAGGTGCTCCAATGAAATATTCTGAACAACTTTATCCAACCCTGAATTCTTATACGTAAGCACTCCACCAATACCCAGATAAAATCCAAGTCCGATTACTTTTTCTGCCTGAACAGCATCCCCGGTAAAACAATGGAATATTCCCCTCAATTTATCATCTTTTGATTCATCCAAAATTTCAAAGATCTCATCAAAGGCTTCTCTACAATGGATCACGATGGGCAGATTCATCTGCTTTGCCCAGGCAATCTGCGTACGAAAAGCCTGCTGCTGAATGCTTAAGGTGGTTTTATCCCAGTAAAGATCAATACCAATTTCTCCAATAGCATAAATCTTTCTGTTTTTTACTTCTGTATATATGAAGGCTAATTCCTCTTTAAAATCTTCCTTCACATCGCAGGGATGCAAACCAAGCATCGGAAAACAATACTGAGGGTATTGCTCTGCTAATCCAAAAACCAGGGGAATGGATTTGGAATCAACATTGGGCAAAAAAAGTCGGCTAACTTCATTATCCAAACTTCTCTGCATCAGTTCTGTCAGTTTTATGGAATCTGTTTCGTAGTATAAATGGGTATGAGTATCAGTCAGAATCATTCTGCAAAGTAACAAAAAAGCCTTCGGGTAATCCCAAAGGCTAATCACTTATTTAATCAGGTGTTTAAGCTGAATGATTTCCTTTTCTTCCAGATATCTCCAGCGACCTCTTGGAAGGTCTTTTTTAGTTAGTTGTGAATACACTACCCGATCAAGTTTCACTACTTCATAGCCAAGGCTTTCAAAAATTCGTCTGACAACTCTGTTTTTACCACTATGAATTTGAATACCAACTTCTTTTTTACTCCCTCCGGTAACATAACTAACCTGATCAGGCTTAATCAGACCATCTTCAAGTTCAATACCAAATTGGATTTTATTCAAATCACCCTGGGATAAACTTTTATTCAGTTCAACCTGATAAAGCTTAGTAATGTTATTTCTTGGGTGGGATAGCTTTTCTGCCAGATCACCATCATTAGTCATCAGCAATAAACCCGTTGTATTTCTATCAAGACGTCCTACCGGATAGATTCGTTCCCTCGAAGCTTTTTCTACAAGACTCATAACCGTTTTACGCTCCTGCGGATCGTCAGTAGTGGTAATGTAATCTTTAGGCTTATTTAAAAGAACATAAACCATTTTCTCCCTTTTCAGATTCTCGCCATTGTATCGGATCAAATCTTTAGCAGGGTCAACTTTAAAACCCAGCTCAGTTACAGGAAGTCCGTTGACAGAAACTACTCCAGCTGCTATCAATTCGTCGGCCTTTCTTCTAGAACAAATACCAGCGTTGGCAATAAAACGATTCAAACGGATCAATCCGTCATCTTTTATAGCGGCTGGCTTCTTACTTCGCTTATTTCCTAAATGCTCTTCTGAACTCCATTTTCTGTCATCAGATCTATATTTAGGTCGATCAAATACAGCAGGTTCACTGGGCTGTTTTGATTTAAACGGTTTATCATTGAATCTTTTTACTGGTGCCTTTTTGTCTGTAAATTTAGTATCACGAGACTGAAATGGTTTTCTATCAGTGTCTTTAGAGGCAGAAAAGATTTTTCTTTCTCCCTGAGGTTTTTCTGTAAAAGCTTTTTTATTACTGCCAGTTCTGTCTGAATAAGGTCTTTTTTCTGTTTGAGATCTTTCAGAAAAAGATTTCCTGTCTCCTGCCTTCGGCTTGTCTCCGAATGGCTTCTTTTCGGAACGATCGTAGGTTGAACGCCTGTCGTCTGAACGGCCAAAACTTTTCGGACTTCTCTTCTCTGCCGAAAAGCTAGACCCTGTCTTGTCATCAGAACTTCTAGAATTACTTTTAAAAGATTTCTTAGGCCCCTCGGATGTTAATTTCTTCTTGGTGCTGCTTGTACTCTCCTGACGATCAGATTTGTAAGTGTTATTCTTAGGCCCGGAGCCTGAAGAAGATTTTGAAGTACGCTTGAAATTTTCGGATTTGTCGTCGCGACTGTTCCTTTTATCTTTGAATGGCATGATACGCTTTTTATCTCCTTAAAAGAGAAGCACAAATATAAGCAAAAATACGGAAAATGGGCTTATTTAATATTGAAAATCAGATCTGAAATCTTGTGTATTGACCACCTCTGTATTAAACGCTAATTTTACCCCAATTCATAACTATTTGATAATTAGATATATATTTTATACCTTTGGAAAAAATATTCTTATTTGGAATTAAAAAGAAAGATAAAGATGGTAAAGAAACACTTAATAACGTGTTTTGTGTTGTTGGGCTTGCTGTTAACTACAAAGATGTTTATTTATAGTACTCCTGAAACGTTTGATAATTATTCAAACGAGTTTAAAGGAGCCAAAAACGATGGATTTTCACTAGATCCATATTTCAACACCTTGAGTTTTGCAAATGAAACTCTTCCTTTAGGTGATCAACGCATCAAACATAAAATGAACGCTACGCTTAGCGCACATTCTTACAAGGAATTACAGACTTCAAAGCTTCACAGGCAAGCAGAAAAATGGTTTCCAATCATTGAACCAATTTTAAAACAATATGGAATTCCTTCTGATTTTAAGTATGTGCCCTTGGTAGAAAGCGGACTAAAAGCAGGGACTTCACCCAAAGGAGCTTCGGGTTATTGGCAATTTATGCCTCAAACTGCACGTGATTTTGGACTTGAGGTTAACGGCGGACTTGATGAAAGGAATAATATCCGTAAATCGAGCATTGCAGCTGCCAAATACATAAGATCTTTATATCGTGAGTTTAATAGCTGGACTTTGGCTGCTGCCGCATACAACATTGGGGAAGGTAGCCTAAAGCGTCAAATTCTAAAACAAAGCCAGGATAATTATTATAAAATGAAATTGAACAGAGAAACAGCTTCCTATGTTTATAAGCTGATTTCGATGAAAGAGATTATTGAAAACCCTACACGATACGGATATAACAACAGGGCAAGCAGACTTCTAGCTAATTCAAATTCAGAAATTAAATCACTGTTTGACATCCATAATGGAAGAACTAATTCTGCTTATCCGCAAATTCTAAAGAACTAACCACAATAAACCAATCAGACTGGGTCGGAAAATTCCGACCCTTTTCTGTTTACCTACGCGATAACTATCAGATTTCAAATCACCAACAACTAACAACAGGTTCAATTTATACCTGTTTAAGTGCTAGATTAAAACTACTCTGATTTTTTATTATCATATTACGACGCAAGTGGCATTGCTGTTAATTTGGTACAAATTAGTCCGTAAAACGTTGCTTTCGTCAGGCGCAAGTAATATGTTGCGAATAGGCGTTTATCTTGCATGATGCTGGGTAAATTCTTAAGTCAATGGCAGAAAAAATCGCATATTTGCATAAATTTTGAGCGTATATTCTTTTTATGATTGAATCTAATCCCGACCTTGGGGAGCAAAGTGAAGTTGAGGTTTTTGGTGCCAGGGTACATAATTTAAAAAATATTGATGTTTCTTTCCCACGAAACAAACTGGTTGTTATAACCGGATTGAGTGGTAGTGGAAAATCATCGCTTGCTTTCGACACCATCTATGCCGAAGGGCAACGCAGATACATGGAGACATTCAGTGCGTATTCCAGGCAGTTTCTTGGCGGTATGGAACGACCGGATGTTGATAAAATCTCAGGATTAAGTCCGGTGATTGCTATAGAACAAAAAACTACCAGTAAAAATCCCCGCTCTACCGTTGGAACCATTACTGAAATTTATGATTTCATGCGTTTATTGTTTGCCAGAACAGGAGAAGCTTTTTCTTATGTAAGTGGCCAAAAAATGGAACGTATGACTGAGGATCAGATTCTAAAAAGCATCCTTGAAAAATTTGAAGGGCAGGCAATAAATATTCTGGCTCCAGTTGTAAAAGGCCGTAAAGGGCATTATAGGGAACTTTTTGAACAAATTCGCAAGCAGGGTTATTTGAAAGTCAGGGTTGATGGTGAGATTTTGGATATCAGTCCCAAAATGCAACTCGATCGTTATAAAATTCATGATATTGAGATGGTAATTGACCGGCTAATGGTCAGTACAGAAGATAAAAAAAGGCTTTATGACTCCATTCAGTCAGCTTTGAAAGTTTCAAAAGGCATTATTAAAGTCAGCGATAAAGAAAACAAAGAATTCTTTTATAGCAAATTCCTGATGGATCCGGTTTCAGGAATATCCTATGATGAACCGCAACCAAATACCTTCTCCTTCAATTCACCGTACGGCGCATGTGAGCGATGCAGTGGATTGGGTTATATTTTCGAAGTTGACCGAAATTCGGTTATCCCGAATCCAAAGCTTAGTATCATGCAGGGCGGACTTGCTCCACTTGGCGAATACCGTGAGACCTGGGTATTCCAAATCTTAAAAGCACTAGCAAAAAAATACAACTTTTCACTTTCTACTCCGCTAGATAAATTTCCCGAAGAAATTCTTGAGATTATTTTAAATGGATCACAGGATATCATTACAGTACCGGTTGAATACAATAAATGGAATGTTCAGAATTATCAGATATCCTTTGATGGAATAATCAAAATGCTGGAAGAACAAACTGAACGCCGTGGCGATGAAGTTGGTGAAGATCTTGAAAGTTACCGGGTACTGAAAACCTGCCCTGAATGTCATGGCGCAAGACTTAAAATAGAGTCTCTTCATATTAAAGTTGATGAAAAAAATATTTATGAGCTTGCTTGTATGGATATTTCACAACTTTCAGGGTGGTTTAACGAGCTAGAATCACGGTTAAATGAGCGCCAGAACACCATTGCCCGCGAAATATTAAAAGAAATTCGTTCAAGAATAGGTTTCCTACTCGATGTAGGCTTAAACTACCTGACTTTAGACAGAACCGCCAAAACATTGTCTGGAGGAGAAGCCCAGCGCATCCGGCTGGCTACACAGATCGGATCACAATTGGTGAACGTTCTTTACATTCTTGATGAACCAAGTATTGGATTGCATCAGCGGGATAATGCACGTCTGATCTCAGCATTGAAAAACCTGCGAGACATAGGCAATACAGTTCTGGTTGTAGAACATGATAAGGACATGATTATGCAGGCAGATCATGTAATAGATATGGGACCAGCTGCCGGAGAACATGGAGGCGAAGTTGTTGGTGAAGGAAGTCCGAATGAGTTCGCAAAAGCTAAAACTCTTACAAATGATTACCTCAGTGGAAGAAAAGAGATTGCTATTCCAGTGAAACGAAGATCAGGTAATGGAAAATCTCTGGTCATAAAAAATGCAAGCGGTAATAACCTTCGGGATGTGTCTGTAGAATTTCCTCTCGCAAAATTGATTTGCGTAACCGGTGTTTCAGGAAGCGGGAAATCAACTTTAATTGCAGAAACGCTCTATCCTATTCTTAATCATCACTTTTTTAGAGCAAAGAAAAAACCCATGCCCTTCAAAACAATTGAGGGCATTGAGCACATTGATAAAGTAATCGAAATCGATCAAACACCAATCGGTCGTACTCCGCGGTCTAATCCCTCAACCTACACAGGCGTATTTTCAGATATTCGTAACTTATATGTAATGCTTCCTGAAGCTAAAATCAGGGGGTACAAACCGGGCAGATTTTCTTTCAACGTGAAAGGTGGGCGCTGTGAGACTTGTCAGGGTGCCGGCATGAAACTCATCGAAATGAATTTTTTACCTGATGTACAAGTACCATGTGAGGAATGCAGTGGTAAGCGATACAACCGCGAGACACTTGAAGTCCGTTATCGAGGTAAATCAATCAGCGATGTACTGGATATGAGCATTGAAGATGCAGTAGCTTTTTTTGAGCCGATACCAGCAATTTATCGTAAAATTAAAACCCTGCAGGAAGTAGGATTGGGGTATATTCGTCTAGGTCAATCATCCACAACCTTATCAGGAGGAGAAGCACAACGTGTTAAATTAGCAACAGAGCTTTCAAAAAAAGATACAGGCAATACATTTTATATCCTGGATGAGCCTACAACCGGTCTGCATTTTGAAGATATCAATGTGCTTTTGGGTGTTTTAAACCGCTTGGTCGATCATGGAAATACAATACTAGTGATTGAGCACAATCTGGATGTAATCAAATTAGCAGATTGGGTTATTGATCTCGGCCCGGAAGGTGGTTCGGGTGGCGGACAAATACTGTTTGAAGGTACACCCGAAGAGCTGGTTAAAGTCAAAAATAGCCATACCGGGAAATTTCTTGCATTGGAGATGGGGGTTTCTGTATAACCACTTGCTAATCAGCGGTGTTTTGTTCGACATGACGTAAATCGCGAACCTCCCTTTGGCAGGTAATATCCCAACCAAAAAACATAAAAAAGCCCTTTCTGAAAATTCAGAAAGGGCTTTTCATTTTTATATACTCTTAATTATTTCTGAGGAGCTACAGCAGCTACAGGAGCTGTACCTGGAATAATATTTACGATATCCAGTTCGAAGACCAAAGGAGAATATGGAGGAATTCCCTGATTTCCCTGCTCACCATAAGCCAATTTTGATGGTAAAATGATTGTCGCTTTAGCACCTTTATTTAAAAGCATTAAACCTTCTTCAAATCCCGGGATTGAACCACCTAAACCTACTGGAAGTTTCAATGGCTCATATGGACGTTGTGGATTGAAAGTGCCGTTTTTCTTTGCTACTTCTGCAAGACTGCTATCAAATATTTTACCACTTAAAAACATCCCGGTGTAATTTACAACGACGGTATCACCAGGATTCGCTTTTGCTCCGGCACCTTCTTTAGAGATTACATAGTTAAGACCAGAAGTAGTAACTTTAGTTTTCAAGCTTTTCGCGCTAACATAAGCTTTAAGTTTATTAGCTTCTGTCGTTTTTGCCTGCTCCATTTCTGCTTTCAGGAACTCGTCGATTTTGACACGGAAAAGACTATCATTTAATGTGCCCTTCGGAATTACTTTGTCAATTTTGATATTGTATATCAGGTATTTTTTGGTGGTATCTGAAGGTTGTGGGCGCCCCATTTTTTGAACCATTGAGTCGATGTTGATTTTAAATGTTGCACTATCACCCTCACTTAATAAACCAAGTGCAGCATAAAGATCCCCTTTGAAAACGGATTTTTCTTTAACCAATAAAGAAGCACGATCATAATCATAAGAACTGTATAAAACTGAATCGCCTTCAGTTTTTTCAATTGCTTTAAATGCTACAAAATCACCTTCTTTAATTGTTTCACCAGATTTGTCAGTGTGAATATTGTACATCATATCTCCTTCACCTTTTTTAAAATTGTTGCAAGCCGTTAATCCTGTAACTGCAAGCCCTAATACTATTACTAATTTTTTCATTTGTTTTTTCTATTGTTTTGAAATATACATTGTTTTTTAATTGAATCAATCAGTAGATGAAAATTTTTATTTACACCAATGGTATCTGATAGCTTCCTTACTGTTTATTAATTGTTTTTTGCTGTTATTAAATTGTCAAAATTGGAGTTAAAGAATCAATTGCGATTTATATTCTGGTAATATCGTATCAAATTTTTCTCTGACCATTTCTATTTTCTCATTCGAAAAACCACCGGCTGCATTTTTATGACCACCACCGTTGAAATATTTTTTACATAATTCATTTGCGGGAAAATCACCCGTCGAGCGGATAGACAATTTAACCATATCCTGACGTTCAATAATCAGAATTGCAAGCCGGATTCCGGTTATAGAAAGGGCGTAATTTACAATACCTTCTGTATCTCCGGTTGAAATTTTATATTTATCAAGCTCTTGTTGTGTGATCACAATAATCGCCGAATTAAACTCGTCTAGTACTTCAAGCTTATTCAATAAACAATGCCCAAGGAAGCGTAATCTGGTTTCTGAAAAATCATCATATACCATTTGATGAATCAGGGTATTATCAGCACCGCAATCAATCAAGTCGGCAACAATTCGGTGTACATTAGACGTAGTTGAACGGAATCTAAATGAACCTGTATCAGTCATTATTCCAGTGTAGAGACAGCTGGCAATAGCTTGATTTAGCAAAGTTCTATCACCCATTACATTCACAATAAACTCATAAACTAACTGAGCAGTAGCGCATGCACCGGTTGTCCATAAACGGTAATCTTCAAAGCCCTCAGGTTCAAGATGATGATCAATCATAACCTTTTTTGCTGCCGAATCACGCACATAAGTTCCCATCTCGTTTATACGTACCAGAGAATTAAAATCAAGGCAGAAGATAAGATCAGCCGACGCAATTAATTGCTGTGCTTGTTCAGTCTTTTCGGTATAAATAATTACGTGAGAATTATTTGGTAGCCAGGCTAAAAATGTAGGATAATCTGTTGGAGTAATAACACTTACCTGATGACCCTTGAGTATAAGGTAAGCGTACAACCCTAAAGAAGAACCCATAGCATCACCATCCGGCTTAGGATGTGTAGTGATTACTATGTGCCTTGGTACAGCTAAAAACTCTTTAAGGGAGGTTAATTCTAACATTTATGGTAAAAAGAAATGCAAAGTTATTAAAATAACTGATTTGCGAATGCTCATTTTTTAAAATCCTTTAGCGTTTGATTAATTAGCAGTACTTTTGCAGCAATTTTGATTAACTAAGATGGCAACAAACAGAACTTTTACAATGATTAAGCCCGATGCTGTAGCCAATGGCCACACCGGAGCAATTTTGGATGATATTATCAAAGGTGGTTTTAAAGTGATTGCTTTAAAATACACCCGATTGAGTAAAGATATTGCCGGACAATTCTATGCAGTACATAGTGAGCGTCCTTTTTACAAAGATTTGGTTGATTTTATGTCATCCGGACCAATTGTAGCTGCAATTCTGGAGAAGGATAATGCTGTTGAGGATTTTCGTAAGCTGATTGGGGCAACTGACCCAACCAAAGCAGAAGCTGGCACAATCCGTAACAAGTATGCAAAATCTATCGATGCAAATGCAATCCATGGATCTGATTCAGACGACAATGCTGAAATTGAAGGCCGTTTCTTCTTTACGGCATTCGAGCGTTTTTAATGCTCACTATACTGTTACCCTGTACTATTACAGGGTGACAGTATAAATACCCCCTGCAATGAAAATTCTTCAAGCCCGCTTCCTGATATTCTTTCTGGTGATGCTCATTATACCCGCAACTGTTTCTTACCTGGGTGGCTGGGATCAGAATGTGGATTATTTATTTATTCTGAAGGCATTCTCAATCGCCTTTTTTATGACAGTTTTGTATTACCTGATGGTAAAAAACTACATCGAAAAGAAGAGTTAGTAAGCAGGTTTTATCTCCCGATGAGATACAAGACCTAGTAAAATAAACCGTGCCGTAGGAAGTTCCAGCTGTCGCTGGAATGACAACAATTTCTTGCCGAAAATTCTTTTATAGAAAAATTATTTCATCGATAATACTGCTCCCAGCGCGTTCATTCATCTTCTCTATAATACTACTACGCATCATCAATAATTCATTTTTAATAACCGCTGATTCAAGCCTTATAAATAATTTTCGGTCGCGAATAAAGATATCCTTAGTACGATTAGCTACTGCTTTTCCCATCATTTCAGGCCATGCAACAATCAAAGAGGTTTCATCAAACTTCCTCCTCAGTTTGTAAACCTGAAGCATTTGTTCTATCGCCTCTTTAAGCGGCTTATCGTTGGTACGGCTCATATTTACAAGACTATTAAATCCTTGTGCTAAATCGAATAAAATCTGATATGATTGAAGAATTATCAGTTAGTAATATACCCTTTTTCGATATCAAAAATAGTAATCGGAACATCCAGTTTTAAAAAAATATTCTCAATTCGATTCCTGCTTGTATCAGTAATAAAGATTTGCCCAAAATCCTTATCAGATACCATTTTCATCAGCTTGGTGGTTCTGGCATCATCCAGTTTATCAAAAATATCATCCAACAATAGTAAAGGTTCAAATCCCTTTTGTTGGAGTAAAAAAGTGTATTGGGCGAGTTTTAAAGCAATTAGAAAGGATTTTTGTTGACCCTGGGAACCAAATTTTTTCATCGTCATGCCATGAATACTAAAATTGAGCTCGTCTTTATGAATCCCACTGGAGGTACGCTCAATTATCCTGTCACGCTCAAAATTTCTTTTTAGAATAGTAGAAAAATCTGCCTGAAGCAGCGGTGAATCGTAAACTAGCTCAACTTGTTCGGCATCTTCACTCAGGTATTGATAGTGTTTATTGAAGATTTCAGTAAATATCTCCATAAAGGCTTTACGTTTCTCGAAAATCTTATTGCCAGAAAGAATAAGCTGATCGTCATAAATCTCTAAAAGTACTGCATCAAAATTGCCCGAAACTGCCATCTGCCTAAGCAGCGCATTTCTATTCATCAAATTACGGTTATAATTGATAAGTTCATCCAGGTAGAGACTGTCAGTTTGGGATATTACATTATCTATGAACTTTCTGCGTTCTTCACTTCCCTCAATAATCAGGCTGATGTCATTCGGGGAAATCATGACCAATGGGAAGAGCCCTATATGGTCGGCCAAACGCTGGTATTCTTTTTTATTGCGCTTGAATTTCTTTTTTTGATTACGCTTCAATCCACAGTAAATCACCTCGTTTGAATCGTTTTTACTGAAAGTGCCCTGAATCATAAAAAGATCTTCGCCTTGTCTAATCTGCTGACTGTCTATCGGGTTGAAATAGCTTTTGCAAAGCGATAGGTAATGAATTGCATCAAGTAGGTTCGTTTTCCCTGCTCCGTTATTCCCGGTAAAAGCATTGATTGTATCTGAAAAACTTAACTCGGCTTCAGAATAATTCTTAAAATTAATAACAGATAATTTTTGAAGCCACATAGTTATTGTCTGTACTGAGACGCGCTTCCACAAATTTAGTCTTTTCAGTTTGTTTTAATGCTCAAATAAAAAAATCAATCTCTCTGATTTAAAAGTTGATACTTAGTGCGAAAAATGTATTTTTGCGGAATTGGATTTAGTGAAACGGTTTACAACTTTTAATATACAAATGTCAAAAGATCAAAAAGATATCGTAACAGAAACTGACGATCAGTTAGGGAACACGAACAAATTCGTTCAGGAAAATGCAAAAAGCTTAGCCCTGATAGGTACAGCAATTATTGCTTTAGTGCTATTATATTTCGGTTATCAAAACTTCTACCTAGCCCCCCGGGCCGAAAAGGCAGCTAACGAGATGTTTAAGGCTGAGGAATATGTGGCCATAGACTCTCTGAAAGACAGAGCAATAAAAGGTGACGGCTCATATCTCGGATTTGAAAAAATAGCTGAAGAATATTCCAGCACTAAATCTGCGAATTTAGCCAATGCTTATCTTGGGGGACTTTACCTTCAAAAGGGTGAATATCAAAAAGCTGTTGATGCTCTAGGCAAATACAGCAGTACAGGTAGTCCTGTAATTGATCCTCTTGTACTTGGAATGCTTGGGGATGCTTACAGTGAGTTAAAGGAGTACAACAAAGCCATTACTTTTTACAAGAAAGCTGCTGAGAAAAACAAAAACACCTTTACTAGTCCGTTGTTTCTGAAAAAATTGGGATTAGTTTACGAAGAACAAAAAGAGTTCGAATCAGCGGTTGAAACCTACAAGAAAATCAAGACAGATTTCCCTGAGAGTGTAGAAGCAGCATCAGCAGATGCCTATATCGCACGGTCTGAAGCAAGATTATAAGTAAAATAGTTAAAGGTTGATACTGCATGTTGCAAGTATCTGCCATTTATTATCTAAGAGCATGGCCAGCATATTAAAAAGTCTGTCGGATTTTTCACATGTAGAAATCCCTTCAGGTAAAGCTTTCAAAATTGGTATTGTGGTTGCTCAGTGGAATGCAGAAATCACTGGCGCCTTGTATCATGGAGCTTGGTCTGCACTTTTAAAAAATGGAGTTCTTGAAGAAAATATTTGTTCAGTTCAGGTTCCCGGCAGTTTCGAATTAAGCAGTGGCGCTGATATTTTACTCTCTTCCAAACTGCTCGATGCGGTAATTTGTTTGGGCTGTGTAGTACAGGGTGAAACGCCACACTTTACCTTTATTTGTAATGCTGTTGCAAACGGACTTGTCAATGTTTCAATTAAACATAACAAACCTGTCATCTTTGGCGTACTAACTACGGATAACCAGCAACAGGCAAAGGACAGATCAGGTGGAAAGCATGGTAATAAAGGCGAAGAGGCAGCAGTCACTGCAATTATAATGGCGAATGTGCAGGCTGATGCCATTCAATAAATATTTATTTGATTATTGAAATAAAATCAATAATTTTAAAAAAAGCTATAAGCATGAAAAAAGTAATTATAGGCGTAATAGCCTTATTTATAGCCACAACTGTATTACAGGCATGTTCTTCCAGACTGTGCCCAGCTTATGGTTCTTATCCAAAATCAAGGCGCTAATCCTAAAATTTCACGAAATCTTCAATTTTACCAGCATCTGACTTCCGAAGTCTTGTTTTGTGGTAATTTTGTATGCCAGTAAAATAAGTATAAGAATTATGAAATGGATTGAACTTAATAGCCAGGAGCAATTACAGGATATCATTAACGCTGAAGGATATAGTGTGATATTTAAGCATAGCACCCGATGTTCAGTCAGCATGATGGCAAAAAAAAGATTTGAGTTCGACTGGGCTGAAATACCTGAAGGAACTCCATTGTATTATCTCGATCTGATTAGTTACCGGGATATCTCAAATGCAATTGCAAGTACATTTAATGTATATCATGAATCGCCACAACTTCTTCTGATCAAGGGTGGTGAATGTGTCTATGAAACATCCCATAGCGAAATATCTGCAGAAGACTTAGCACAACAACTTAGTTAAGTTGAAAGCCTATTACAAGCTAAAAGCCCAAAGGTTAAAGCTGAATTCGTTTAATCCTTAAAGTTAAAGACAATATTCTGAATCAAATCTGGGTGCAGACTCTTGGCAACCGGGCAATTTCTTGCTGATCTTTCTAATACTACACGCTGCTTTTCGGTATAAATTATATCCGGGAAATTGAATGTTATTTGTATTTCACTTACCCTTCTCGGATCTGCTGCCATTACTTTAGTGATCGAACAACTACTTCCATCAATGTCAATACCATGTTCCCTTGCGGCTATACCCATGATAGTGAACATGCAGCTACCCAAAGAGGCAGACATCAAATCAGTTGGTGAAAATGCTTCTGCTTTGCCTTGATTATCAAGGGGTGCATCGGTAATGATTTTATTGCCTGAATAAACATGTGTCGCCTGAGTTCTCAGGTCGCTCTGGTAGATAGTTTCTATTGTTGCCATTTTTTGAATTCTTATACCAAAAATAACTAAATTGTTGATTATCCTTAACACGGATTAAAAACCCGTGAATTAAATACAGTTTAATGTCAAAAAATCGGTTTGGGTTGATCCCGCCAAAATTCTTGTTAAAATTCTTTACTTTTGCATCATGATTGAACTACCGGTAATTCCAGTTAATCAAATGCAACGTAAGCCCGACTGGCTGCGTGTTAAGCTTCCGGTTGGGAAGGAATATGCTCATGTAAGAGGCTTAGTGGATACTCACAAGCTTCATACTATTTGCGAAAGCGGTAATTGTCCGAATATGGGCGAATGTTGGGGTGCCGGAACTGCTACATTTATGATTCTGGGAAATATCTGCACCCGCTCCTGTTCTTTTTGTGCTGTTGCTACCGGGAGACCTCTTGCTGTAGATACGGATGAGCCTAATCGTGTGGCTAATTCTGTGCGTTTAATGCAGGTGAAACATTGTGTAATCACTTCTGTAGATCGCGATGATTTGAAAGATGGCGGCTCTACAATTTGGGCTGAAACTATAAATACCATACGCAAAGAAAGTCCTGAAACTACACTTGAAAC
>JAURKO010000149.1 GCA_030831705.1 Daejeonella sp.
ACCCTCTCCTTTGGAGAGGGCAGCACAAAACTTGAAATTAGCAGTTCATTACAGAGGGTGAGGCCCCCCCCCTAATAGGCTTTCATGGCAGCAAAAACAGACTTACAATACCTTCCCCGCCTCTCGATTATTCTTCCCCACTTTCTTTTGCAGGTCATCACCCAAATCTTCCCTTGCCTGATCTGCTATCGCTTTTAGTTCTTTCACGATTTCCGGAAAATAAGCTTGCACATCATAGCGTTCACCAGGATCTCTGCGAAGGTCGTAAAGTGCCTCTTTCATGATTACATTTTCAGGTGAGGCACCCGGGAAACCATCAAGGCCTGGTGCCTGGTCGATATAGGAACGAGAAGGGTGTTCGAAAACAAGTTTCCAGTGATCACGACGGACAGCCTCCAAGGAATTTTTGCGGTAATAATATAAAAAATTCTTTCTCGGACTTGCCTGTAGATCGCCTTTTAAAATCTGCCCAAGGTCGATTCCATCTATTTTTTTATCAGAAAGTGGTGCTCCTGCCAATTTAGAAATGGTAGGTAAAAGGTCAATAGTAGAAGCCAACTGGTTAGATATCAATCCGCCGGGAATCGTACCCTTCCACCTTATTATACACGGAACTCTTTGTCCGCCCTCAAAAGATGTACCCTTACCTTCTCTTAAACCAGCAGTATTTCCGGCATGGTTTCCGAAATTTAACCAGGGTCCATTATCGCTTGTGAAAATGATCATGGTATTTTTTTCGAGGCCTTCTTTTTTAAGTGCATCCATGATTCGTCCTACATGATGGTCAACCTCCTGAATGACATCACCATATAGTCCCTGTTTACTTTTACCCCTAAATGCTGCGGAGGCATTGATTGGAACATGGGGCATAGGATGCGGAATATAAGCAAAGAAGGATTTCTTTTTATTCTTGCGAATAAAACGGATGGCTTCATCTGTCAGTCTGCTGGTTATTAGGGCCTGATCTTCAAGTGTGCTGATGGTATCAACCGGTGTAGAATTTCGGATGAATGGGAGAGGAGGAAATCTATTTTTATTGGTTCCGGATTTTGCCGGAACACCGTCATAATTAACCGGCCACATATCATTGGAATAAGGAATTCCGAGGTATTCATCAAAACCCTGATTAAGAGGCAGAAACTCCGGGGAATCGCCAAGATGCCATTTGCCGAATATTCCGGTTACATAATTTTTCTGTTTCAGTAGGTCTGCAATGGTCATTTCCTCCTTGGCTAAACCGATTGGTGAGGCTGGAAACAAGGCTCCTGAAATGCCCACACGGTTGGGATAGCATCCTGTTAGTATGGCTGCACGTGATGCGCTGCAAACGGCTTGTGCCGACAAGAAATTAGTAAATCGAATGCCCTCAGAAGCTAATCGGTCGATATTTGGGGTATGTATATCAAGGGCCCCATAACAGGAAAGATCTCCATAACCCAGATCATCCATAAAGATCAGAATGATATTGGGGCCAGCAGGTGCCACATTTTTAACCGGGGTACTGGATTGATTCAGTGTAAATATTAAAAGAGCGATGGAGAGGATTTTTATTTTTCTGATCATGGTGTTGTTTAATACAAATAGCAATCAATATAAAATTAATATTTCGTTTAAGGAATAGTACTTAATAAGAATATTGTTCCAATTAATACCAATACCCCTTTCAGCTTTCAGCTTTCCGCTTTTAGCTTTCCGCTTTTAGCTTTTAGCTTTCCCCTTAGTCTCAAGCCCCCAAAAATTATCTACACAATAAAATTTGATTCATTCTATTTATTTCTGATATTGAACTTACCAATCAGTTTGAAAATCAGGTGATTTAGTCCTGACTCTGGAACGTTGGATGATTTATTGATTTATATCAATTTCAGGGAATTGCCTGAATGTAGGAATTTGTTGTATGTCATTTTAATAGTTGATTTATTAAAAAATCGTAAATTACCTCTACAATTAATTGTATTTAAGATTATTCATATTGTCTAAGCACGCCATAACTAGTTGAAACCAACAGACACCAAAAATCCGGAATACTTCCACAAAGTTGTGGACTGTCAGTATGCCTGCCCGGCACACACTCCGGTACCTGAGTACATCAGATTGATAGCAGCAGGAAAATATACAGAGGCTTACATGATTAATTGGGAGTCCAATGTATTCCCCGGAGTTCTCGGACGAACATGTGACCGACCTTGCGAACCTGCATGCCGACGTGGTAGGATCGAAGAAGAACCTGTTGCCATTTGCAGACTCAAACGTGTAGCTGCAGATAATAAGGACGATGTGAGGGCATTCATGCCCGGTGCTCCCTCAGTTATGAATGGAAAGCGGGTTGCCCTGATCGGTGGTGGTCCGGCATCGCTTACAGTAGCACGTGATCTTGCCCCTTTGGGCTATGAGATACACCTCTACGATGAACATGCTGCCGGAGGTGGAATGATGCGAAGTCAAATTCCTTCCTTCAGATTACCCGACGATGTATTGAACGAGGAAGTTGGGTATGTTTTGGATATGGGTATTCATACACATTTCAATACCTATGTTTCTAGCATGAATGATATTCTTGCAAAAGGATATGACGCGGTTTTTGTAGGTACCGGTGCACCAAGAGGTCGTGATTTGATATTGCCCGGACGTGAAGAGGCTGGTAAAAATGTACATGTAGGAATAGAATGGCTTGCAAGCGTGGCTTTTGAGCATACTCATAAAATTGGTAAAAAAGTAATCGTACTCGGTGGTGGAAATACTGCGATGGATTGCTGCCGTACTTCCCGCCGCCTGGGTGGTGATGAGGTTAAAGTTGTTGTTCGGAGTCCATTTGCAGAGATGAAAGCTTCCCCATGGGAAATTGAAGATGCAATGCATGAAGATATTCCGATTTTCGAAAATCACGTACCTAAAACGTATGTAATTGAAAATGGTAAACTAGTCGGAATGACCTTTGAGAAAGTAAAAGCTGTTTACGATGACCAGGGTAAACGTAGTCTTGTGCCATCCGGGGATCCTGAAGTATTTATTGAAGCGGATGATGTGCTCGTGGCTGTTGGCCAGCAGAACAGTTTCCCTTGGATAGAAAAAGATAGTGGTGTTAATTTTGACCAGTGGGGTATGCCTGTGGTTGATGCGTTAACACACCAATCAACCAATCAGCGTGTGTTTTTTGGTGGTGATGCGGCTTTCGGACCTAAAAATGTGATTACAGCTGTAGCCCATGGGCATCAGGCAGCGATTTCCATTGACCTGCATTGCAGGGGCGAAGCCTTAACTAACAGGCCAGAACCATTCACAAATCTTGTCTCCAAGAAAATGGGTATCCATGAGTGGAGTTATGATAATGATGTGGTGAATGATCAGCGTTTTATAGTTCCGCAGGCAGAAAAGAAAGCGGTTCTATCAGATCGTAAGCTTGAAGTTGAGCTTGGTTTTGATATTCAAACGGCAATCAAAGAAGCCCACCGTTGCTTAAATTGCGATGTTCAAACCGTATTCGAAAAAGATAAATGTATCGAATGTGATGCCTGTGTTGATATTTGTCCCACTGCCTGCATCACCTTTACTGCTAATGGAGAGGAGGATGATTTACGGACCAGACTTAGAGCTCCGGCTTTAAATATAACTCAGGACCTCTATGTATCTGATACACTTCCTACCCAAAGGGTCATGGTAAAAGATGAAGACGTTTGCCTGCATTGCGGCTTATGTGCTGAGCGTTGCCCAACATCTGCATGGGATATGCAGCAATATTTATATAAAGTTACCAAAGCAGGTTAAGAGATGCCTAATTCAAAAGTTAATGATTTTGTCGTTCGCTTTGCGAATGTCAATGGTACGGGTTCTGCGAGTGCAAATTATCTGTTTGCCAAGGCTATTTTCAGGATGGGAATTCCTGTAACACCAAAAAATATATTTCCATCCAATATTCAGGGACTTCCAACATGGTATGATGTCAGGGTTAGTGAGAAGGGTTACCTCGGTCGCCGGGAAGGAGTAGACCTCATGGTTTGTGTAAACCCTCAAAGTATGCCTGAAGATGTTCTTTCGGTAAAGAGTGGTGGTTACTTCATTTACGATTGTACCAAAGCGCTGAATCCGGCGTTGATCCGGGCAGATGTGACGTATATCGGGCTTCCACTGATGGAAATGTGTCTTCGTGAATTCACTGATCCGCGGCAGCGGCAGTTGTTTAAGAATATCATTTATGTGGGTGCACTGTCTGCCTTGCTGGATATCGAATTTTCAGTCCTTGAACAATTGCTGGCTGAACAGTTTGTGGGCAAAGAGAAACTGGTTGCAATGAA
The DNA here is from genome assembly GCA_030831705.1 of Daejeonella sp. Classification (GTDB taxonomy): domain Bacteria; phylum Bacteroidota; class Bacteroidia; order Sphingobacteriales; family Sphingobacteriaceae; genus Daejeonella. Next base: position 4,293 of record JAURKO010000149.1, read on the forward strand.
TATCAAAGCCCTGAATTTGGGTATTGAATACATTCATAGTAATTATGCCTATCCGCTAGATATTCGTTTGGAAAGACGCGATCTGGTTGGGAATCAAATTCTGATTGATGGTAACTCTGCTTGCGGACTTGGTGCTGTTTACGGCGGAGCAACCGTTGTGGCCTGGTACCCGATCACTCCATCAACATCAGTAGTAGAGGGCTTCGAAACCTATGCAAAAAAATTAAGGGTTGATAAGGAAACTGGAAAACGTAATTATGCGATCGTTCAGGCTGAAGATGAGCTTGCCGCAATCGGTATGGTCATTGGTGCAAACTGGAATGGTGCACGTTCGTTTACTGCAACCAGCGGTCCGGGTCTTTCTTTAATGAACGAATTCCTCGGACTTGCCTATTTCGCCGAAATTCCAACCGTGCTGATCGATGTTCAGCGTACCGGTCCATCCACAGGTATGCCAACAAGAACCCAACAATCGGATATTTTATTGGCTGCTTATGCTTCTCATGGCGATACAAAACAGGTATTGGTGTTCCCATCAACCCCGAAAGAATGTTTCGAAATGACTGCCGAAGCTTTTGATTTGGCCGAATCTTTACAAACGCCAATTATCATGATGACCGATCTCGATCTGGGTATGAACGATCATATGTCGGAACCATTTCATTGGGATGATGCCCGAAAATACAATCGCGGTAAAGTGCTCAATGCAGATGAATTAGAAGAATTGCCACGTTTTGGACGTTACCTTGATGTGGATGATGACGGAATTACCTATCGTACTATTCCAGGTACTCATCCTACTAAAGGTTCTTTCTTTACCCGCGGTACGTCAAGGGATGAATACGCTGTCTATACGGAAGATGGACGTGTTTATGCCCGCAACATGGATCGCCTGCTTAAGAAATGGGATACTGCAAAAGATATGGTACCAGCTCCATACCTCTATCAAAAGGAAAACAAAAGTCCCTATGGTTTAATTTTCTTCGGCACTTCCACCTATTCGGCAGAAGAGGCAATGGATACCATGGCAACAACAGGCTTAAGTTTTGATGCAATTAGGCTGCGGTCATTTCCATTTAATCAAACGGTAGAAGACTTTATACATTCGCACGAAAAGGTATTTATAATTGAGCAAAATCGCGATGGCCAAATGCGTAGTCTGCTTATTAATGAGCTCAATGTAAATCCTCAGAAAATGGTTCCTGTTCTTAATTATGATGGGATGCCCATTACAGCGCATACAATTATCAGCCTGATCAGCAAAAATCTGTCTCCGGCACTCAATGGTTCAACAAGTAAAATTCTGTCATGACATATATTCGCCCTAAATTCCGCCATCCCGATCTTCCTAAAAATGATCTTGGATATACTACCAAGGAATATGAAGGTTCGCTTTCAACCTTATGTGCCGGCTGCGGACATGACTCGATAAGCGGAAGCATACTTCAGGCTTGTTTTGAGTTATCAATTCCGCCACACCGTATTGCTAAATTATCAGGTATTGGCTGCTCTTCGAAGACGCCAAACTATTTCCTTGGTAATTCACATGGGTTTAACTCGGTGCACGGAAGAATGCCTTCGGTTGCTACCGGTGCTAATATGGCTAACCGTGATCTAATTTATATGGGTGTTTCTGGTGATGGCGATACCGCATCAATTGGTATGGGTCAGTTTGTTCACGTGATTCGTCGTAACCTGAATATGGTCTATATCGTGATGAATAATGGCTGCTATGGATTGACTAAAGGACAGGATTCGGCGACAGCCGATGCAGGTTCAAAGAGTAAAGCGGGTTCTGTGAATCCTTTCCAACCCATTGATCTCGCCGGACTCGCCCTTGAACTTGGAGCAAGTTTTGTTGCACAGAGCTTTTCAGGAGACAAGGATCAATTGATTCCATTGATAAAAGCTGCTGTAAGTCACCCTGGATTTGCATTCATTAATGTGATCTCACCTTGTGTAACTTTTAATAATAACCCCGGATCAACAAAATCTTACGATTACGTTCGCGAACATATTGAGGCTACCGGCAAAACGGACCTTATTCCTGAGAAATCTGAGATCTTAGCAAGTTATGAATCAGGAACCGGGACTGAAGTTATGCTGCATGATGGCACATTTATCAAACTAGAAAAACTTGCCGCTAACCGTGATCCTTTTAATAGGATGGAAGCGATGAATGCCTTACAGAATGCCCGTAGCCGGAATGAAATCCTTACAGGTTTATTGTACATCGAAACCGAATCAGGAGATCTACATCAGACTATAAACTCAACAGACAGACCGTTAAATTCTTTGGAAGAATCGGATTTATGTCCAGGTTCTGCTGTTTTGGCCGAGATTAATGATGATTTGAGATAGGTTTTTATTATTCTGCTTTAAATCTTTCATTTTTTATAGATTTGGGCTATGAACCCGGGAAATTAGCTCAGCTGGTTTAGAGCACTACCTCGACAAGGTAGGGGTCGCTGGTTCGAACCCAGTATTTCCCACTTATAATTTCTTGCATATTTCCCTGCGGTCGGTCTTAACTGTCTTAACTGGACTGTCCGTAGAGTTAGCACAGCGCTCTACGGATTGTTCAATGAAGAGGAGTCTCCTGACTCCTCCGATACATTTCCCTGCGATTGATCTTATTACGTAACTGTCCGTAGAGTTAGCATAGCGCTCTACGGATTGTTCAATGATGAGGAGTCTCCTGACTCCTCCAAT
>JAURKO010000150.1 GCA_030831705.1 Daejeonella sp.
AATGCTTGGTACTAACACCAAAATGCTTTTCATCACTGCTGGTATGGGTGGTGGTACGGGTACAGGTGCAAGTCCGATAATTGCTAAAGCAGCCAAGGAAATGGATATCCTAACCGTAGGTATCATTACTACGCCATTCTCATTTGAAGGAAAACGCAGAAAAACTCAGGCAGAGGAAGGTTTAGAGGAATTTAAAAAGTATGTAGATTCTTATTTGGTTATCTCGAATGACCGTTTACGCGAGATCTTTGGTAATCTTACACTGGGTTCTGCATTTGCACAGGCCGATAATATCTTAACCACTGCCGCAAAGGGAATAGCTGAGATAATTACTATTCCTGGATATATAAACGTTGACTTTAAAGATGTACGTACCGTGATGAAAGAGAGCGGTGTGGCAATCATGGGTAGTTATGCTGCAGAAGGTGAAAACCGTGCATTAAGAGCAGTTGAAGGTGCTTTGGCTTCGCCCCTACTTAAAGATAATGAAATTGAAGGCGCACGTTATATTCTGTTGAACATTAGTTCTGGAGATAAAGAAGTGACCATGGATGAGGTAAGTATTATTACTGATTTCATTCAGCAGGAAGCCGGACTTGCAGCCGACCTAATCTGGGGTAACTGTACTGATGATGGTTTGGGTGAAAAGATTTCTGTGACAATAATCGCTACAGGATTTCAAACAAGGGAAGAACGTGAGGTTGAAAAGAGTCAGATTCGTAAAGTTTCTATTCTGACCCCTGAACAAGCCCCATTAGTGAAGGTTGTTCAGGAAAACTCTTTTATGGAGTTTAAAAATGAAGATTTGAATGTACCTGTGCTTAAATCAAAAGAAGAAAGTCAGGTAGATCTCTTTGCAGGTTATTTTCAAAGTGCTCCAAAAGTAGAAGAGGAAAAAGTAGAAGATCCTAATCTTATTCGTCATGCCTTAAATGAAGAAGTTTCTATTGATCAGGAAGTGGAGTTAATTGAGCCTTCCTTCGATTTTGAAATCAAAACAGAGGAGGTTGAATCTGAGATTGAACCAACCTATGAGTTAGATGAAGAAGATATTCCTGAATATGTATTCAATCCTGACGAGAATAAAACAGATGAATCAATCGAAGAGCAGCTCCGTAAATCTAAAGAAAGAATTCTACGATTGAAAGATCTGAGCATGAAACTTCGTACAACCAACGGATTACAGGAACTTGAGAATGAGCCGGCTTACAAGCGCAAGCAGATGTCTCTTCCTGATCTTCCTCATTCTTCTGAGTCTCAAGTGTCTCGATTTACACTTAGTGTTGATGAGGGAATCACAGAGATTAAGCCTAATAACTCATTTTTGCATGATAACGTTGATTGAGTATAAAGTATTGAGTATTGAGATGAGATTAAGACTTCATTTTACATTTAGTACTAATTACTGACAACAGGGAACAGATAACTGATAACTAATAAAAAAGACAGGATAATCCCTGTCTTTTTTATTAATATGTGACCATATTGTATCTGAATCAGGTAATTAAATCCTGTCCTGTTATCTCAAATCTCAAATCTCATATCTCATATCTCGCATCTCACATCTAAAATTGTGAATCACCTTGTTAAGTATTAACTTTGTACCAATTAGACGTTAACAATTAAATTATACCAATTGGATTTATTTGATAAAATTTCGAAGAATATGGGACCTCTGGGTCAGCACCAGAAAATGGCCCATGGTTATTTCTCCTTTCCAAAATTAGAAGGCGAAATAGGTCCGCATATGATGTTTAGAGGAAAAGAGCACCTGATTTGGAGTTTGAATAATTACCTCGGACTCGCAAATCATCCTGAAGTTCGTAAGGCCGATGCAGATGCGTCTGCCGAATACGGCCTTGCTTACCCGATGGGTGCCCGTATGATGTCAGGTAATTCTAATCATCATGAAGCACTTGAAAGAGAGCTGGCTGAGTTTGTAGGAAAACAAGATTCATTTTTGTTGAACTATGGATATCAGGGTATTATGTCTGCTATAGATGCTTTGGTCGATAGACACGATGTGATTGTTTATGATGCCGAATCACATGCTTGTATTATTGACGGGGTTCGCCTTCATCAGGGGAAACGGTTTGTTTACACCCACAATGATATGGATAGTCTTGAAAAGCAGCTTGAAAGAGCAAAAAGATGGGTTGCAAACACTGGGGGTGCTATTCTTGTAATAACAGAAGGTGTATTTGGGATGTCTGGTGCGCAAGGAAAACTTAAAGAGGTTGTTAATCTTAAGTCGAAGTTCGATTTCCGTCTGTTAATTGATGATGCGCATGGCTTTGGCACATTGGGTCCAACAGGTGCCGGAACACATGAAGCACAGGGATGTATTGAAGGGGTAGATATTTATTTTGGCACTTTTGCAAAGTCAATGGCCGGCATTGGTGCATTTATCGCTTCTACTGAAGAAATTACAAATTTTCTTCGTTACAATATGCGTTCTCAGACATTTGCTAAATCCTTACCAATGCCAATGGTGATTGGTTTGAGAAAGAGGCTTGAACTACTGAAAAGCAAACCTGAACTAAGAGAGAAATTATGGTTCATTGCAACAACCTTGCAAAATGGTTTGAAGCAAAGAGGTTTTAATATTGGAATTACCAATACTATGGTAACACCAGTTTTTCTTGAGGGCGAGTTACAGGAAGCAACTGCAATTACAATGGATTTGAGAGAAAATTATGGTATATTCTGTTCCATTGTAATGTATCCTGTTATTCCTAAAGGATTAATAATGCTGCGTCTTATTCCAACTGCACTACATACTATTGAGGATGTAAACCGTACTCTGGATGCCTACAGCGAGCTTGCTGAAAAATTAAAGAAGGGACATTACAAAGAAAAGCACTCTGTTGGAGCGTAGCTTATTCTGACGTGATAACATTCAAATAAATGCTCTTAGATAATAACTAAGGACATTTTTATTTAGTCTGAATTTGTAAAGTATTGAATAATAAGGAATTGTTATTTTTTCTTAAGAAAATATTGTTTATAACTGATTAAAATGTGGAAAAAAATGGCTAAAACGTCCGAATTTATTTATTTGAACAGTTTTTTATATAAAAAAAACAATTTATATTAGTGTATAGTAAAAACACTAACCTCAAAACTAAAAGAGTAAAAACATGAAAAAATTCACTGAAGCAAAAAATTTGTTCCATTCACTTGAAGCAGATGCTGAGAAGTTCTACGGTAAGTCTAACAGCGCTGCTGGTACACGTGTAAGAAAAGGAATGCAAGATTTAAAGAACCTGGCTCAGGCTATTCGTCTTGAAGTTCAGACTATGAAGAATAAGGAAGCGGCAAAATCTGCAAAGAAGTAATAATTTTGCAATTCAAAAAAAAGGCTCTGATACATGTATCAGAGCCTTTTTTTTGTTAATAATTTGCCTTAAGCATGTTTAAAAGCTCTAGCTGGTCTTTGATTTTATTTTCAGTTTGTTCGCTTATTTTGAACAAAGGTAGTCTCATATAATCTTCGCAAATCCCCATCATTTTCATTGCTGATTTTACGCCCCCAGGGTTTCCTTCCACAAAGCAAAGGGAAATGAATTCTGTCAGACTGTGGTGTAATGGTTGGGCTTCAATAAACTTTCCATCAAGACACATCCGGACCATGGTTGAAAATATACCTGGTAATGCATTACCTATAACAGAAATAACCCCAACGGCGCCCATGGAAATTAGAGGTAATGCGATAGCATCATCACCTGAAATAAATAAAAAGTCTTCGGGTTTATCTTTTATGATCTTATTGAATTGATCAAAGTTGCCGGATGCCTCTTTCATTGCGATCACATTTTTACAATCGTAAGCTAAGCGCAGTGTTGTCTCAGCAGTCATGTTAACACCAGTTCTTCCCGGTACATTATAAAGGATAATTGGAAGAGTGCTCTCTTCAGCAATTGCTTTATAATGTTGATAGATTCCTTCCTGAGTAGGTTTATTATAATAAGGACAAACAGAAAGAACTGCATCAAAACCATTTGAGTCGAATTTCTTCAAATCATTAAGAACTTCTGAGGTATTATTGCCACCAATACCGGCTACTAATGGCACCCTTTTGTTCACATGTGAAATGGTAGTATCCCAAACTGCCCTTTTCTCGTCATCATTAAGTGCAGCTGATTCACCGGTTGTTCCCAATGAAACAATGTATTCTACACCCCCATTAATCATATGGTCTATGACAGTTTTCAGAGCAGCATGATCAACAGACCGATCTGACTTAAATGGAGTTATGATGGCTACTCCTGTTCCATGAAATTTATTCATTACGCTGTATTTACCCTACGGAAATTA
>JAURKO010000151.1 GCA_030831705.1 Daejeonella sp.
AGAACACGGGGGAAGAGAAACAGACCCTGCTTTCTAAAATGAGAGAAAAACTTGAGTCTAAACTTAGCCCAGCAAGATGTTAATCTCACGTTAAATTATTAATAGCTGGAAGATACTTCCTCTGGCCCGGTTTAAGAACTGAAATTGAATTACTTGTAAAATAGGATGGGATAAAATTAAGTTCTAGACAAAAAATGATCCTGATTAATTTTGGGGATTATTTTCAACCAAAATGCTGAATGCTGTTCCGCCGAAACCTGCAGCATTAATCAGGATTTTTTGTAGAGATTTTGTTTGTTTTTGTAGGGGGAGATAAGGCACCTGAATAAATTGATCATTTTTTAGCATTAAAAGAGCCATTTCAAGACTCATGGCACCGGAAGCACCGAATGTATGTCCGATTTTCCATTTGTTTGAAGTTAAAAGAGGCTTCATTTCAGCAAAGACAGATTCTATTGCTATCATTTCAGAATTATCACCTAACATGGTGCCGGGTGAGTGCATAATTACCGCATCAACACTTGACGGGTCATGACCTTCCAAAGCCATTTGCATTGATTTTTGAAGACAAATAGCATCTGCAGATAAGGAGGCCCCATGATTAATGATCTCTGTGCCAAAACCAATTCCTGTTACAAATCCGATGGCTTTCTTGGAGTTAAGCTCCAGACAAAAACTGGCCGCACCTTCACCAAGAATCAGGGTATTTTGCTGCTTTTTAAGGTCCATACTCCTGCAGGGATAATACTGGTCAAGTGAGGAATATATTTTCAGAGCTTTCATTTGGGCAATAGTAAAAGCAGTTAAGGGTGCTTCGCTGCCACCCGCTAGAAAACGTGTGCAAAATCCTGCTTTGAGCCATGCAACTGCGTTTGCAATAGATTGTAAAGAAGTTGAACAGGTAGCGGAATGAGAAATAGTTAGTGCGCTGATATTTTGGTCGCTAGCTACCCAACTGGAAATGTTTCCTAATGTAGTGACAGGTGAAGTGAGTGGATTCACTTTTTGCTTCCCGTTCTCAATAAATTCACTGTAGTATTTTTCAAAACTTGTAGTTGCTCCTCTGGAAGAACCTATACTGATACCAAATTCCTCCTCTGAATTCCATCCGGCTTGATTTACAGCTATTCTTGATGCAGCAATTGCATAAAGTACGCTGGGATCTAGTTGTTGATATTTTTTTTCTTTAATCAGTTCTGAAATTGATTCTTTTGACTCCGAAGAAAGACCCGCTACCCATTCTTCTTTATTAGTAATCTTTTCTTTATTAAAGCAGTGCTGATTATCCAGATATTTCTTCCAAATAGATTCACTGCATGTGCCCAGGGATGAAATACTTCCATAACCACTTATCGCTATTTTTAAGTTTTTCATTGAGAATTATGCTGAATTTCTAGTTAAAGTTTGGGATCTGTTGGTATTCATATTTATTTGATAAAAATTATCAATTAACATCATGTAATGCTAGGAAAAAATTGATTTTTCAAAGCGTTCTAAACTCGAATCCCTTTTTAGAAAGGTTTTCAAGAACCTTAGGAAGGGCATATTCAAGACGACCGAATGCTTTCAGACTATCATGAAAAACAATGATTGAACCATTTTTACAATGCCTCAATACATTTCTGACACATTGTTCTTTTGAAATTTTTTCATCAAAATCACCACTGAGCACATCCCACATGATAATTTCTGTTGAAGGGCTTTGCCTTTGAATTTCTTTTATCTGCGATTTTTTTATTCTTCCATAAGGTGGTCTGAAAATGCGGCTGCTAGTAAGTTTAGAACCTTTTATAACATTTTCAATATAATTCTCATTAGATGAATTCCAGCCTTTAAGATGATTATATGTGTGATTCCCAATAGCATGTCCTTCTGAAATGATATCTGCCATAATTAATGGATGCTTATCAACATTGTCGCCAATACAAAAGAAAGTAGCTTTGCAATTGAATTTTTTGAGGGTATTTAATACAAAGGGTGTAACAACTGGTATGGGTCCGTCGTCAAAAGTAAAATATACAAATTTTTCTTTACGGCTTTTGTGCCAGGTTAATGTTGGGTAAAACCATTTTAACCAGAATGGAGAATATGTTAAATACAATGCCTTTTGCTAATTTATCACGAAGATAAATATGTTATTAATTAAATGGTAGTATTTTTAGACCGGATTTACATCCAAACCAATCTTGTTGTGTAATATATGAAACATCTAAACCCTAAGGTTTTTTACAGATATACTGCCTTTGCCTGCTTAGTGGCTATTTCTTCGATCAACTCTCTTTCAGCTCAGGAGCTGATTACTTTGAAAAGAGCTACAGAACTTGTGCTTGAAAATAATCTTCAGATTAAGCAGTCACAATTTACTGAGGCTCTTTCTGAAGTGAACCTCAGTCAGTCAAAGCTCGCAATTTATCCAAATTTGAACGCTAATACAGGGCTGAATTTTAATTATGGACGTAGTATTGACCCATTGACGAACCAGTTTATCAACCAGGCAATAACATCCAATAGTGGAAGTCTTACATCCAACACAGCCATTTTTCAGGGATTCAGGAGGATGAATGAAATTTCACAAAACAAACTCCAGCTTGATGCGGATAAAAGTAATACTCAAAAGGTCAAAAATGATTTGTTGTTGTCTGTGGTAACTAATTATTTATCGGTACTTAATTCTCAGGATTTATTGACAGCATCACAGCAGCAATTGGATATAGCAAACCAGCAACTTGACATTGAGCAGAAATTCTTTGATGTCGGTAACAGAACACTTGCCGATCTTGCGCAAGCAAAATCGCAGGTTGCTACTGCAGAACTTAACGTTACTAATGCCAGAAATCAGGTTGATTTGTCGTTTTTAAATCTTGCACAGTTACTGGAACGCGATCCATCAGCTTCGTTTGAAATTGAAAAGCCCAAAATTGAAAATTTAAGTAATATTAATGCTGCATATTCTGCCGTGGACGTTTTTAAAATTGCTTCTTTGAATTTCCCTGATATCAAGCTTGCAGGGTTTAGAAAGCAGGTATTTGAGAAAGAGATAGATATAGCAAGGGCAGGATACTTCCCATCAATAAACCTTCAAAGTGGTTTTGGAACCAGATATTCGAACGGTACATTTGCCAATACTTCTTATGCTAAACAGGTAAAAGACAATTTCAACCAGTTTATTGGTTTTGGATTGACTATTCCTATTTTCAACGGACTAGCAACAAAATCTGCAGTCCGAAGGGCAAATATTAATTTTCAGAATGCAATGGTTTCAGAGCAACTTGTAAAAAATAACCTCAATAAGGTGATTAATCAGGCAGTGTATGATTTACGGGCCGCCGAGAAACGTTATTATTCGGCACAAACCGCTTATGAGTCGTCAAAAGAAGCATTTAATGTAATTGAACAGCGCTATGCAGTTGGGTTGGTTAACTCCCTGGATTTTAATCAGGCACAGACGAATTTAAATAAAGCCCAATTTGATCAGATTCAGGCTCAGTACGATTTTATTTTCAGGAGTAAAGTCATTGATTATTATTTAGGCAATCCAATTACCTTTTAACTAGAATTTTTCCCCTCATATAAAAAAAATGGCAAAGAAAAGTAATACATTAAAATATGTGCTCATTGGAGCAGGAGTCCTCGTGGTTGCAGCAGTAGCGGGTAATAAGCTTGGTTGGTTTGGAAAAACCGATGTTATTAAGGTTGCGGTTGACAAGGTTGAGAAGCGAACAATCATCGAGACGGTATCCGCAAGTGGTAAGGTGCAACCTGAGGTTGAAGTAAAATTAAGTGCCGAGGTGTCCGGCGAGGTTGTAGAGTTACACGTTAAAGAGGGTGATGTGGTTAAAACAGGGCAATTATTGTGTAAAGTTCGTCCGGACATTTTAAAGTCAGGTTATGATCGTGCAGTTGCCTCACTCAATAGTCAGCGTGCTTCGCTGGCCAGTACACAACAGCAGCTTAAACAGTCTGAAGCTAATTTTACCAATACTGAGGCAAAGTTTAAACGTAATCAGGAGCTTTACACTAAAAAAGTAATCTCTGCGGCAGAGTTCGATGCGGTGAAAGCAGAGTATATGGGAGCAAAGGCTAGCTTGGAATCTGTTCGCCAGAATGTGGTTGGTGCCCGTTTTGGTGTCGACCAATCCACCGCTTTGGTCAAAGAGGCTGGAGCTAATCTTGCCAGAACTACAATTTATGCTCCTGTTGATGGGGTAATCTCTAAGCTTTCAATTGAGCTTGGTGATCGGATTCTTGGTACTTCGCAAATGGCAGGTACTGAAATAATGAGGATATCCAACTTAAGTTCGATGGAAGTTAGTGTGGATGTTAATGAGAGTGATATTAACCGTGTTACTGTTGGTGACGTTGCTGATATTGAAGTAGATGCTTTCCAAAATCAGAAGTTCAAAGGTGAAGTTACTGAGATTGCAAGTTCATCAACCATGGTTGGAACTTCGACCGATCAGGTAACAAACTTTACAGTTAAGGTTCGAATTTTACCGGAATCTTATGCCAAGCTACTTCGTTCAGATAGTGCTAATCCGTCTCCATTCCGTCCGGGACTTTCGGCTACGGTTGATATACAAACCGAACAATTTAATGGTATTGCTGTTCCAATCCAGTCTGTAACTATACGCGATGAAAAGAAAGATGCGAAGGAAGGTGAAAAAGAAGGTAAACCATCATCTGCACCAAGTTCTGATAAGAAGGAAAAGCAGAAGAATACAGAACCTGTAAAAGAATATGTATTTATTTACAGTGCTGGAAAAGTAAAGCAGGTACAGGTTACAACCGGTATACAAGACGACACGTATATTTACATAAAAACAGGCTTAAAGGGCTCTGAAGAGGTGGTTTCACTTCCATTTACTGCAATTTCAAAAACGCTCAAGGACGGCTCTGTGGTTGAGAAAGTTGATAAAGAAAAGCTTTTTAAAGCCGAAGGTAAAGAGTAATTTCCCAGAAATAGCTAAATTTCCCGCTTAATGTACTGATATTTATGGTTCATTAAGCGGGTTTATTATGATGGTACATACTGATAAAAAGATAGCTGTAGTAGGTGGAGGTAGTTGGGCGACTGCAATTGTAAAGATCCTGTCTGATAATCTGATTGGTAAAGAGATCTATTGGTGGATGCGAAATCAGGAATCTATAGATCATATCAGACAATACAATCACAATCCCCACTATCTTAGTTCAGTAGAAATCAGAATCCCTGATGAGAATCTTAGTACCAACCTAAAAGAAATAATTGCACCCTGTGAATTAATAATCCTAAATGTTCCAGCAGCCTTTTTGAAAGAGGCATTAAATGGGATTAGTGCTAAGGACCTGAAAGGCAAAAAGATTATTTCTGCAATCAAAGGAATAGTTCCCGATGAAAACATGATCATCGGAGAGTTTCTGAATAAGCATTATGAAATACCATTTAATGATATCGTTGTAATTAGTGGCCCCTGCCACGCCGAAGAAGTAGCATTAGAGAAATTATCATATCTGACCATCGCATCCCAGGATGCGGGCCTTGCTGCAGATTTTGCAGCAATGTTAAATACCCGGTATATTAAAACCAATGTCTCGGATGATATTTATGGAACAGAATATTCTGCAGTTCTAAAAAATATTTACGCTATAGCCAGCGGTATCTGCCGGGGTATAGGATATGGGGATAATTTCCAGGCCGTTCTTATTTCAAATGCAATTCGTGAGACTTCTCGTTTTGTGGAGGCTATACACCCCATTCAAAGAGATATTCAGGAATCGGCTTATTTAGGGGATCTTTTGGTAACCGCCTATTCACAGTTTAGTCGTAACCGTACGTTTGGTTTCATGGTAGGAAAGGGGTATACAGTTACATCTGCCCAACTAGAAATGAATATGATTGCAGAGGGTTATTATGCTGTCAATTGTCTACATCAAATCAATAAAATTTATAAAGTAAACATGCCTATTTGTCGGGCGGTATATGCAATCCTATATGAACGCCATTCTCCTCAAATTGAGATGAAATTATTGTCGGAGCAGCTGACGTGATTGTGAGTATCAAGAACCAAGAGCCAAGAGCCAAGACAAATCCCGGTAGGATTGCGATTTTTGGTATTGATTTAAATTCTATTCCAAATCTTGTCTGTATTGAGTATCAAGAACCAAGAGCCAAGAATCAAGACAAATCCTGGTAGTAACGTAATTCATGGTATTGACTTGATTTTCTTTTCCAATTATTAGAATTCTTGAATCCTTGTTCTAATTTATCTTAGTAAGAGCTGCTTTATAAGGCAGTATTTTGATGTCAGCAGTTTCAGTCTTGATTCTTGGTTCTTGGCTCTTGGTTCTATTTCAGTCTTGACTCTTGGTTCTTCACTCCTGGTTCTATTTCAATCTTGATTCTTGACTCTTGGTTCTTGACTCTTGGTTCTATTTCAGTCTTGACTCTTGGTTCTTGGCTCCTGGTTCTATTTCAGTCTTGACTCTTGGTTCTTGACTCCTGGTTCAAAAAAAAGGAGCAAAAACAAAGTTTTAACCCCGTTATTGCTCCTTTTACTTTGTTTTTTTATCTACTTAGATGCGTCGGCGTCTGTCGCCGCCTTCACGACGTGCTCCACCGGTATTACCTCCGCTGCGATCTTCACGGCGATTGCCAGAAAAATCACGGAAACCACCACCGCTGCTTCCACCTTCGCGTCTGCCGCCACCACCACCGCTTCCGCCACGGTATCCACCGCCACTTCCACCACGATATCCACCGCCACCTTCTCTGCGTCCGCCACCACCGCCACGGTATGAACCAGAACCACCACGATCGCCACCTCCGGCATCACGATCACCAGCTAGTTCAATACGAACGCTTCTTCCCTGAAAATCTACAGATTTGAAACCTTCAACTACTTGATTAACAGCAGAATCTTCTACTTCAAAGAATGTGAACACCCCTTTCAGGTCAATTTTTCCTACACTCTTTCCACTGATTTTGGTATTGTTGCAAATAAATCCCAGCATATCTCCACGGGTAAAATCATCAACAGAACCCAGATTCATAAATAATCGGGTATATCCTGCGTTTGAACCTGACCTCATTGGACGTTCAGACCGATCGCCTCTTTCTGAGCGCTCAAATCCTCTATCATCAGAAGAAACATTAAGGTCAGGGGCTTTAGAATAATACTCAAGGAAACGGTTAAATTCAAGAGAAGCGAACCTTTTAATGATTTCTTCCTTATCCAGATCTTTAAATTCATCCATAATACGTGGAATATATTGTTCGATCTGATCTTGATTAACTTCTACATTATGTACTTTATGAACTAGGGCAAATAATTGTTTTTCACAAACGTCAAATCCGGTAGGAATGTCGGCTTTTGTAAACTGCTTTCCGATCGTTCTTTCGATATGACGGATCTTTCCTAGTTCTTTAGAGTTGATTATTGCAATAGAAATACCTGTTTTTCCGGCACGACCTGTACGGCCACTGCGGTGGGTATAATTCTCTATTTCATCAGGTAATGAATAATTGATTACGTGAGTAACATCATTCACATCAATTCCTCTGGCTGCAACATCTGTAGCAATTAGTAATTGCAGACTGCGTTCACGATAACGCTTCATTACCTTATCGCGCTGCTGTTGAGATAAGTCACCGTGCAGTGCGTCTGCATTGTATCCATCCTTCATTAAGGATTCAGCAATTTCCTGAGTTTCAATTTTGGTGCGACAAAAAACGATTCCGAAAATTTCTGGATTAAAATCAACGATACGTTTAAATGCGGCATATTTATCTCTTGCTTTTACAATATAATACTCATGTTCGATATTGACATTTCCGGTATTTTTGGTACCCATAGTCAGTTCGAATGGATCAGTCATGTACTTTTTTGCTATCCGGCGAACTTCGTTTGGCATGGTGGCAGAGAATAGCCAGGTTTTTTTGTCATCAGGAGTTGTTGACAAAATACTGTCAATATCTTCCTGAAAACCCATATTAAGCATCTCATCTGCTTCGTCTAGCACTACGAATTGTACCTGAGTAAAATCAATTGCTTTACGATTGATAATGTCAAGCATACGGCCCGGAGTGGCCACGACGATCTGAACACCACGTTTAATCTGGCGTAACTGATCTGAAATGTTTGCTCCGCCATAAACAGCAACGACTTGAACGTTTTTCATGTTTTTGGCGTAATTTTTTATATCACTGGTGATCTGCAGGCAGAGTTCACGGGTAGGACATAAAATTAGCGCTTGTGGATAATTTTCTTCAAAATCCAATAATTCTAATAGGGGGAGGCCGAAGGCTGCCGTTTTACCGGTTCCTGTTTGAGCTAATCCGACAAAATCGTTGCTGCCTGAAAGTAATACCGGGATAGATTGCTCCTGGATTGGTGTGGGATTTTCGAATCCCAGATCAGTAATGGCATTAACAATATCATGACGGATACCCAAGGTACTAAATGGGTTCATGATAATTTTTATAGCCCTCAGCTATATTGCTGAAAGCGCCGCAAAGGTAAGGTTTTAATTCGGTATTTTCTTATTGAGCTTATGATGGGGTTTTACCTAGTCAAGGTAAGGCAGATAATGGTTTAGATCATCAGGAAATCTTCAACTATTCCTGATTTTAATTAATCACATTAAAATTTCATTTTCATAAAACTATATTTTGTATTTTCAAATGTTCTTGAATCCCGGCATTTCGGTCTTGATATTGATTTTGTCAATCAACAGATCTGTATGAAAATAAATTCAAATGAAATTATTTCTATTAAACATACTATTAGCACCTAGAAAAAAAAAGAATAAATATAAATCATAATATGAAACGTAGAAACTTAATTAAAGGATTAACTCTGCTTCCCTTCGCAGGTTCTGTGCTCAGAAATCAAACTGTACAGGCAACACAGACTACAGGTAATTTCAGTATCGCGGAGGCATTATCTCCTGATTCAGCAACATCAGCTTTTATGGCCGAAACAAATATCTTTCGTTCAATTGGTGTTGAACCTGTCATCAATTGTATGGGGACTTTCACAATTATCGGCGGATCATTAGAGCGTCCTGCTGTTCGTGAAGCTATGGAAGCAGCAGCCCATAATTTCGTGCAGTATGATGAACTGGCTGACGGGATTGGACAGCGACTTGCGGATCTTACTGGTGCTGAATGGGGTATGGTTTCGGCGGGATGTGCCGCCGGATTGAAACACATAACGGCCGCCTGTGTAACCGGTGGGAATCCAGAGAAATTAATCCGGATTCCTGATCTGAGCGGTTTCGATAAGAATGAGGTAATCATACCTGATTTTTCAAGGAATGCCTACGATCATGCAATACGTAATATTGGGGTTAAAATAGTGAGTGTGAAAACTCCGGATGAACTAAAGAAAGCAATCAATCCGCGTACTGCGATGATTTATATCCGCTCTACAGATACGGATACATTTACCGGAGAGCCATTTTCCCTTGAAGTGATTTCTGGGATTGCGAAACCACATAATGTGCCGGTACTGGTTGATGCAGCAGCTGAGAATTTGACTTTACCTCCGGTACACTTAAAAAGAGGAGCTACCATTGTTGCATACAGTGGTGGAAAAGCAATTTGCGGTCCGCAATGTGCTGGTTTAATGCTCGGTGATAAATCTATTTTAATGTCTGCCTGGCAGGCAAGTTCCCCACACCATGGTCCGGGTCGCGATAATAAAGTTGGCAGGGAAGAAATGGTCGGTATGATGGCGGCTGTAGAAGATTGGGTGAAGCGTGATCATGCTGCCGACTGGAAGAAATGGCTGGGATGGCTGGATACTATTTCTAAAAGATTAAGTCCGATTTCAGGTTTAAAACTGGAAGTTATTGAACGTACCTTATTGGATAATAAAACACCTGTATTAAAGGTGAGCTGGGATTCTAAACAACTTAATATCAGTGGGTTTGAAGTTGCCGAAGAACTGGGAAGAAACAAGCCAAGAATCGCGGTTTGGGCAGAGGACGAAAGTAATGGGGAGAGTTTTTTCAATATCACTACCGGACAAATGCAGCCGGGAGAAGAAAAAATCGTTGCAGAAAGAGTTTATGCAATTTTCTCGAAAAAGCGTATCCCAAAAACTGAAAGTATGACTGGACCTTCGGCGAATCTGAGTGGACTTTGGGACTTAAGTATTCAGTTTTTCAGTAGTGTGAGTCAACATTCATTAAATATTGTTCAGGATGGTAACTGGTTGAGTGGTGCTCACCAGACTGATTTTCAGTCAGGGCGTATGAGTGGGACAATTGAAGGAAATCGGGTCATGATGCAAAGCGCTATGCGAATTGTGGGAGACGATCTAACGTATCAGTTTTCAGGGCTTGTAAATGGGGATATGATGTCTGGAGATATTCATCTTGGTGAGTACCGAACAGCTAAGTTTATAGCAAAACGAAATGAGCAAAAAGCGCCAAGAAGAAAAGTAAACATTCCTGCAGGACCGCCATTGGCAACCTAAACTGTTCACTGATTTTTAGACAATTTTTTAAATAATGCATTCGGATATGAAATCAACGCGAAGATCAGTTATAACCAGCCTTTTTTCAACCATTGCCGGTATGGCTGGATTTAGTCTGGTAGCAAACTCCCAGACTCCCCAAAATAATAATGACCCGTTTTTAAGTACCGGAGCATCCCCGGATGTAACCTTGTATCCCGGTTCAATTCGTTATGGGAATCTGGTCTTTGTATCAGGAACTGGCGCAGATGCTGAATCTGTTTTTGAAATCAAAGCGGATACCGACTTTGTGCTGAAGAAAATGGAGAAGAGATTATTGGCAGCAGGATCCTCAATGGAAAAGGTATTGAAAGTTACTGTGTTTTTAAGTGATATGGCCGATTTTGAAGGGATGAACGAAGTGTATAGAGGAAGATTTGGTGAAAAAGTACCAGTTCGTTCAACTGTTGCGGTTGCTAAAGGAGGGATTCCAGGCCGTTCGATTATTGAGATTGATTGTATCGGGTATGTTTAGAACCTAATCAATAGACGAGAAAATAAGAAAATCATTTATCAGGCCTACTGAAACAGGTTTTGGTTAAAACATTTAATTATGAAAAGAAGAAATTTCTTAGAGAAGACTCTGGCAACCAGTGGGGCTTTATTGGTTCCCGGTGCTTCTGTTGCGGCCATTAATCATGGGGCTGGAAAGAATGAAGTTCCAATCTATAAAAATGATCATGAAACGGTCTTTGATGAGGTAATCATAGAAAGACCCGTCAGTGGGCAACCTCACAAGGGTAAAGTTTTAGCAGTAATTCAGCCTCATTGTGATGATATTCCAATTTTTGCTGGAGGTACTGTAGCCAAATTAATTGATGAAGGTTATACCGGATACTTGATCAGAACTACCAATGACGATGCGGCCGGAAGTGGAAAAAACTATGGCGAGGTGGTTTCAAATAATGAATTTGATACTGAAGAGGTTGCACGGGTTCTAGGTTTGAAAAAAACCTATCACTTGAATTACCGGAATCATAATATGGATGAGAATAACATCCAGGAAATCAAAGCTAGGATGATCTTCTTGATCCGGATGCTGAAAATTGATACGGTTATATGTTATGACCCATGGGCTCCTTATGAAAACAATCCGGATCATTACATAACCGGACGTGCAGTAGAGGCGGCAATTACGCCTGCCGGGAGTCATTTAGATTACCCTGAACAGTTGGATCTTGTTAAGCCACATAGCGTTGCAGAAAGATATTTCTTTACTAGAAGAGGTCCGCAATATGTCAATCGAATTGTAGACATCTCAAAGTATATTGATAAAAAGGTCGAATCTAATATGGTCAATGTGACTCAAGGACCTGCAGGAAAAAATGGATCAATACTCAGAAAAAAACTTGCTGCAGAGGGTAAAAGCCTTCCAATTCTTGGCAATGACGACCGGACTGCAGATTTTAATTATATCAAGCATTTTGTTCTTGATATTGAATCTCCAAGATTGAGGTTTGCCCCATCTGACAAGAAAATTGGCGAAAAATATGGACTGGAATGGGCGGAAAGATTCCATTATATCGGACCTCTTCATTCCAATCAGGATGATTACATAACAAAAAATGCAGTTCCGCTTAAAAAATAATTTCATACAATGAATAAATTAAAACTTCTGGTATTTCTGACCCTGATGCTTTGCAGGTTGTCATTAGCCGCACAGCAAAACAGTAAGATCTATGGGATAATTATCAAGGGCGGACATGTAATTGATCCCAAAAATAATATTGATGAGCTGATGGATGTTGCCTTGCTTGATGGCCGAATAGCATTAATAGCTAAAAATATTAATGCTGATCAGGCTACTCAGGTGGTAGATGCGGCTGGAATGTATGTAGCTCCAGGTTTAATTGATATTCACTCTCGTTTGGGGTATACGCTTCCTGATGGTTATACTTTTAGGGTTGGTGTTACAACGATTGTGGATGCTGGTGATTCTGATTATGAATCCTTTGCCAATTTCAAAAAACACATTATTGATAAATCAAGTACCAGGGTTCTATCCTTTTTGAATATTAAAGGAGGAGATTATAAGGGTGCTGCTAATGAAAAAGGTACAGGTGATAAAATAGCTTCTGAGTCGGCTAAACTGGCTTTGGCCAACAAAGATATTGTTGGATTTAAAGTTGATTTTGTCGGTCCCGACTGGAC
>JAURKO010000152.1 GCA_030831705.1 Daejeonella sp.
AAGTATTCTGAAGACAATTTACGTATAAGCTATTTTGCCCTTGATACAAATCTGCGTACACGTTATGTGGAAATACTAAAGGATAAAAACGGTCGGACTGTTTTTATCAAGATAAAAAACAGTTCCCGAAATATGCTTTATGAATCGTCAGAAGAACTCACCTACATCCCGGATTCAAGCTATACGATAGATAAAAATCAAAGCGTAAGATTTCTTGGAACTAATAACTATCAGATCAAAGGAACGATCACTAACAGAAAATAAATTCAGGATTCAGAATCCCTGCTTTCTTGAAATGCCGATAACTTCCTGTAAATAAATCCATAATAAATAATCAAAACCAAGAGCCCGGCTATAAAAAATAACGTCGAAAGAGGGCGAAGTGAATCATCAAAATAAAATTCACCAATCATCCAGCTGGTATTTGCCATAATCCAAAAACATACAGACAGATTATGGTAAAATTCAGAAACCATTTTTCTGAATTTATAAGTGATGAAAAATGCAAGGAACAGCGTTGGTAAAACCATGATGATTCCCAATATTTTTAAATCCAAAACCCAACAAGTGTCTTTTACCAGCCAAAAGGCGATATGGAGGTTCTCAAACTTTCTGATAGATTTTATCATTCGATCTTTTGTTGGGCGCGAATATCTTTAATTTTTTCATAAAAAAAGAAAACCCGGGCAAGCCGGGTTTTTTAAACTATAAATATAAATCTATTTAAGATTTTGAAGATAGATTCTAGCATCTTCAAGTTGAGTAATAATATCTCTACGATCAGGTGTGATAGATAAAACTTTTTCGAAATCTGAAATACACGATCTGAAAGAGCCTGTTGCTTTATTCTTGTCGTACAAGCCAGGTATCTTCTGTCCTTTCAGTACCCCATAATCGCGGTAGGCCACCGCCCTATTCTGATATAATTTAACATCATCGGCGTTCAGATCAATAGCCTTAGAAAAATCTTTGATCGAAGAAAGAAGCAATTTCTCTCTATCGGTATTTGCAATACCCTTAGTATCATTAGCCATGATATTGCTGGCCTTCCCCCTGTAATAATAAGCACTGTTCTCTCCTGGTTTTAATGCTATTACTTTGTTGAAAGTATTGACAGATTCCTTATATCTAGATGAATGATAATAAGAATACCCAAGCATATACAGGGTATTTACATCTGTTGAATCTTTAGCAAGTGCCTTTTCAAGATTTGAAACAGCAGCTTTGAAATCTCCGTCGATAAGTGCTTTTTGCCCCATTTTATGATAAGCAGTTTGTGATAAAGCAATATTCGCAGATAGCAGAATAAACAATAAACCTGAAAATGATCTCATTTGAATTGGCTAGTATTTAATTTCAAAGGAATAACGAACTCATTTGAATAATATTTTAAATGTACGAATTTAGTTTCTTGATAGAAATAACAATGTCAAAAAAATAAACATGTCAGAAAATTTGTCTTTAAATTACATTTTATCAGTTTTTTTACTGAGAATTGTGGTTTGGCACATGCCTTGCAGACTTCCTATTCCGGCCATTTTAAATGGCTCTTCAAAAGAATTAACTGTCATAATGACGTTATTAAGATATAGATGAGTAGCTACGATAACTTTGATTTTAACCGCACATTACCTTTAATTAGTGAAGATACTGAGTTCTTTCCACTGATGTCACAGGAAGATGAAGAGGAAATGAACAATGAACAAACACCCGACATTTTGTCGATACTTCCTTTACGAAATACTGTTTTATTTCCAGGCGTAGTAATACCAATCACTGTAGGGCGGGATAAGTCTATTAAACTTATAAAAGATGCTTACCGCGGGGAAAGAATAATTGGCGTTGTTTCTCAAAAAGATGTTGGCATCGAAGATCCTCAATTCGAGCAATTAAATCAGGTAGGTACCGTTGCCCTCATCATTAAGATGCTTCAGATGCCTGATGGCAACACTACTGTTATTATACAAGGTAAACAGCGCTTTCGTTTGAATGAAGCGGTTCAGACTGATCCTTACATAAAAGCAAGTATCCAGAAGTTTGAGGAAGTCCGCCCAAAAGCTGACAAAGAATTTAAGGCATTGATGGCATCCATAAAAGAGATGGCCATGCAAATTATCCAACTATCTCCCAATATACCTAGTGAAGCAGGAATAGCGATAAATAATATTGAAAGTTCATCTTTCCTGATCAACTTCATTTCTTCAAATATGAATGCTGAGGTGTCGGCAAAACAGCATATGCTTGAAGTAGCTAACCTTCATGAACGTGCAAAAATGGTTCTTGAGCATTTAACGCAAGAACTGCAAATGCAGGAACTAAAAAATCAGATACAATCTAAAGTACGTGTTGACCTCGACAAGCAGCAGCGGGATTATTTTCTGAATCAGCAATTAAAAACAATTCAGGAAGAGCTTGGTGGGAATTCACCCGATTTGGAAATAGAAAATCTGAGGGGTCGTGCCTTGTTAAAAAAGTGGAGCAAGGAAACAACTGGACACTTCAATAAGGAATTAGAGAAACTGTCCAGAATGAATCCTGCAGCAGCAGATTATTCAATACAAATCAATTATCTGGAACTGCTTCTAGACCTTCCTTGGAATGATTTCACAAAAGATAATTTCGATCTAAAACGTGCTGCTAAAATTCTTGAGAAAGATCATTACGGACTAGACAAAGTTAAGCAGCGAATCATCGAATACCTCGCTGTTCTTAAATTAAAACATAACATGAAGGCTCCGATTCTTTGTTTGGTAGGGCCTCCGGGAGTTGGAAAGACCTCTTTGGGTAAATCCATTGCAAAGGCATTAGGAAGAAAATATGTTAGAATGGCTCTTGGCGGAATCAGGGATGAGGCAGAAATAAGAGGCCACCGCAAAACCTATATCGGAGCAATGCCCGGTCGTATTATACAATCTATAAAAAAAGCAGGCAGCTCAAACCCTGTATTTGTTTTGGACGAAATTGACAAAGTTGGCAATGATTTCCGGGGCGATCCTTCATCAGCACTACTTGAAGTGCTTGATCCTGAACAGAATAATGCATTTTATGATCATTATGTAGAGGTAGATTATGACCTTTCAAGCGTAATGTTTGTAGCAACTGCTAATTCCCTAAGTTCAATTCAACCTGCTTTATTAGACAGGATGGAGATTATCGAGGTCAACGGATATACAATCGAAGAGAAAATTGAGATTGCGAAACAGCATTTGCTACCCAAACAGCGTGAACAGCACGGAATAAAATTAAAGGATATCACCCTTAAAAATCCTGTGCTTGAAAAAGTGGTGGAAGATTATACTAGGGAATCCGGCGTTCGCGGACTTGAGAAAAAAATAGGTTCATTGGTACGGGGAATCGCGACAAAAATCGCAATGGATGTTGAGTATAACTCATTAGTCAGTAAAACAGATGTGGAAACTATTCTCGGACCGCCAATTTACGATAAAGACTTATATGAGGGCAATGAAGTTGCAGGTGTAGTTACAGGCCTAGCCTGGACTCAGGTTGGTGGAGATATTCTATTCATTGAAGCAAGCCTTAGTCCGGGTAAAGGGAAATTGTCACTCACAGGAAATTTGGGAGATGTGATGAAAGAATCTGCTACTATCGCAATGGCTTATCTTCGTGCTCATGCCCAGAAATTTAATATTGACCACCGGATTTTTGATCAATGGGATGTACATGTACATGTACCCGCAGGTGCCACCCCGAAAGATGGCCCATCGGCAGGAGTAACTATGCTTACAGCGTTGACCTCAGCTTTTACCCAACAAAAAGTTAAACCTCATCTTGCTATGACCGGAGAAATAACACTCCGTGGAAAGGTTTTACCTGTTGGTGGTATAAAAGAGAAAATTCTAGCTGCGAAAAGGGCCAATATCAAGGAAATAATTCTCTCAAAATCCAACAGAAAAGATATTCTTGAGATAAAAGAAGATTACATCAGAGATATGCAATTTCATTATGTCAATGAAATGAAAGAAGTTATAGATCTTGCCTTAGTAAAAGAAAAGGTAAAAGATGCTATTGATCTTTCATTAAAAGAAACAAGCGGAAATCTTATTAAATAATTTTACCTTCCTGGTGTAGTAATTCAATCAATGTATGGTTCAGCATTGTTTTTTGGGGTTTAGTTAAGATTGGGCCGGTATTTAATCATAAATGAGAATAAATTACAAATCCTTCTTTACTAATTTGCTGGTTTTATTTACTGCGATTAACTTGTATGCACAAAATAATTCCTACAAAAATGAATTTGGATTTAGAACTGAAAATGATTCTTATCTGGCACAGGGGCAGGACAGGTATTATACCAATGGGCTTTCTCTAAACTTCAGATCTGCAATCGATCAATCCAAACTAAAAAATCCGAAGCTAAATAAGGTCATCTGGGAGATTGAAGCCGGACAAAAAATATTCAATCCTCAATCAGGAAGTATTATAGATATAAACTTTATCGATCGGCCATTTGCAGCTTACCTTTATGGTGGTGCTGGAGCGCATTTTCTTTATAATTCTGAAACTAACTTAAAATTAAGCCTCCACGTAGGAACTATCGGACCATCAGCCAAAGGCAAAGAGGCTCAGGAATTTCTTCATGATAATTTTGGATTTTATAGTATAAATGGCTGGCAATGGCAGGTTAATAATGAATTAGGAATAAACTCTACAGCCGAATTCAATAAGCTTATCACTAGATTCAAATCTGGAAAATCTGATTTTATTCTTAGCTCCTATCTCAATGCAGGAAACACATTTGCAGGTGCAGGCGCAGGGTTAATATTCCGACTGGGTGATATAAATCCTCTGCATAGTTCTGCAATTGCCCAAAGTACTATTGCTAACAATGCCCGATCAGAAACTGAAAAAGAATTTTTTTTCTATGCAAAACCAATGCTTCATTTAATTGCTTATGATGCAACCATTCAAGGTGGACTTTTCAGAACTGATAAAGGTCCGGTGGTTTATGATCAAAAACCGTTGGTTTTTAGTCAGCAGGCAGGAGCTATTTTTTCTAAAAACAGATGGACAGCTGATTTTTCAGTAGTTTTTAAATCAAGGGAAATAAAAAGCTTTGTAAAACCGCATCAATATGGCTCATTTGCTTTGTTATATCGAATGAATTGATAATTGCCTAATCCTTCAGATAATCCTTTCTACTGATTTTTTTCAAAGAATTGAGATGTTTGATCTTGAGCCTATTTTCTACAGCGGATCGTTTAGGCTTTGTAGCTTTCCTAATTGGGGGTAGATATAAGGCATTATTAATTAACTGCCTTAGTTTTACCAGACATTTCTGTTTATTCATCAACTGGCTTCTCTCCTCCTCTGTAATAATTTGAAGTACTCCTGCTGAAGATATTTTATTAGCAAGTTTTTCCAATAAAATAATTTTTTGCTCATCTGAAAACAGATCAGAAGAACTGATATTGAGATTCAGTTCAACTTTTGAGGAAACCTTATTGACATTTTGTCCGCCTTTACCCCCACTTCTGGAGGTTTTAAAGCTGACCTCTTTTAGTAGATCCTTTATCTGAAAATTCATCCCCTAAATTATCGATTATCATTACAAATTTGAGTGCATTTAACAATTATATGGTCAGTAAATCGATTTCAAATTCTATTTTTGTATTAATGAACAAAAACATAGTTATAGCCATCGATGGTTATTCATCCTGTGGAAAGA
>JAURKO010000024.1 GCA_030831705.1 Daejeonella sp.
GCCCGAATGTTGGAAAATCATCACTTATCAATGCTCTGATCGGCAAAGAACGAAATATCGTTACCCCAATTGCAGGCACAACTCGCGATTCAATACATATTCACTACAATCAGTTCGGGCATGAATTCATGCTGATCGACACCGCTGGTTTGCGTAAAAAAACCAAAGTTAAAGAGAATATTGAGTTCTATTCAGTGATGCGTACCATCAAGGCACTGGAGGAGGCTGATGTAATCATCTTAATGATTGATGCAGTTGAAGGCATTGAATCACAGGATATTAATATCTTCCATCTGGCAGAGAAAAATAAAAAAGGTGTGGTTATTCTAGTGAACAAATGGGATCTTATCGAGAAAAACACTAAAACAACCGGAGTATTTGAAGAACAGATCTACAATAAGATTGCCCCCTTTACCGATGTGCCAATCGTTTTCACATCAGTAGTAGAAAAGCAGAGGATCTATAAATCACTTGAGGCTGCTTCAAAAGTTTATGAAAATAAACTTAAAAAGATCCCTACGTCCAAATTGAATGATGTGATGTTACCCATCATTGAAAATTTCCCTCCACCAGCGGTAAAAGGGAAATATGTCAAAATTAAATATGTAACCCAAATTAATGCGAGTTCCCCCATGTTCGCATTCTTTTGCAACTTACCTCAATATATTAAAGAACCTTACAAACGTTTTATCGAAAATAAACTTCGTGAACATTTTGATTTCACCGGAGTTTCAATTCAGATTTTCTTTAGACAGAAATAATGGATCGGTTAATTAACAAAATATCCAACTATGAAAAAATTATTATTTACCCTTGTGGCGTCCGGTTTATTTGTAGTTTCATGTAACAGCGGTGTTGATCAGGCTGAAAAAGCAAAACAAGATTCACTTGCTGAAGTTGCCGCAGCCGATTCTATGCTAAAAGCAGCAATGGAAACCGACTCATTAAGCTCAGATACAATTACAGTCGACTCGATTCAATAGTCTATTGATTTGTAGGCATCTTTAAAGACTTCCAAAGACCTGCTGATGGCCTGATCTCCTGAATTCAAGACTTTGTAAAATCCTTCGTCGCCAAAATAATATCGTGCCAATAATGCCCTCAACTGGGTCTCGATTTCTTTTCTCGATGTATTCATTTTTCTTTCACCTACCTTTACATTTCGTTTTGTAGCTAACTGGATTATTTTTTTAATATCCTGTTCACTTAGTCTGAAATTCTTAATTATTTCTTCTGTTGATTGGTAAATTTTATTTTGCTTGAGCAGATGGTTGTACAGTACATCATTTAAAACCCCAGTACCGGAAAGCTCATAATAAAGATCTGAATATCCGGCAGTATCAACCGGGATGTAAATATCCGGCATAATGCCACCCCCTCCATATAAAACCTTTCCTGATTTTGTGGTAAAAGTCTTGCCTTTGTTATAAAGTGAATCATTGAGGGCCTTACCATTAGAACTCAATTCACCATTGCGATAACGCTCTTTAACTTCATTGTAATAAGCGTCATTACCTTTCTTGTATGATTTCTGAATCGACCTGCCAGAAGCAGTATAATACCTGGCAATCGTCAGGTTTAATGCAGAACCATCCCCAAAGTCAAATTGTTCCTGTACCAGACCTTTACCAAAAGAACGCCTTCCAATGATAGTACCTCTTTCCAAATCCTGGACTGCTCCAGCAATTATTTCACTGGCCGAAGCAGTATTCTCATTGATCAAAACTGCCAGTTTACCATTTTCAAAATCTCCCATCGGACTAGCAAAATAGTCTGTTCGAGGCTCATGTAAGCCCTGGGTATAAACAATTAATTCCTGGTCACCCATAAATTCATCCGCAAGAGCTGTTGCAGAGCTTAAGTATCCTCCTCCATTATCACGCAAATCCAAAACGAGGTTTTTCATCCCCTGTTTCTTCATATTCATAAGGCTGGCATGAAAATCCTCATCAGTTCTTGCGCCAAACTTACTGATCTTGATGTATGCACTCTGTGGACTAAGCATGTAGGCTGCATCAACACTACTGACAATGATTTTATCCCGAAGAATCCCAACGGTTTTACGACTGGTATCGCGCTGAACCAGCAACTGAACAATAGAACCCCGTTTTCCTCTGATCTGATCAACGATATGTCTGGATGTAACTTTTATACCGGCCACCGTTTTGTTATTAATAGCCAAAATCTTATCGCCATGTTTTATGCCAGCCTTAAATGCTGGTCCGCCTTGTTTCACAGAAGTTATCAGCAAAGTATCATTCAAGATGTAATACTCTATGCCAATACCATTGAAATTTCCTTCCAAATCATTGCTCAGGAGTTCTGCATCTTCAGGAGCAAGGTAGGCAGAATGGGGGTCGAGATTTTTTAGTATCTCTTGTATAGCCATGTCTTGAACAGTATCAAGCTGAACAGAATCAACATAATTCTCATTGATAATCCTTATTACCTTTTCAACTTTAGACGAACGGTCTGATAACCCAAAAGAAAGAAATGATCTGTTTTTTGAATTCTGATTTTCACTGGCAAACCTCGGACCAAGGATTAGTCCGGCAATTAATACCGAAGAATATCCTGCAGCAATCCATAAATTTTTTTTTGTCGGCGATCCCATTAAATTTTACCCATGAAAAAGATCGTAAAGTTAGCATGATGATTTACCAAAACAATAATTTAAAGTCTGTTTTATAATTTCTTTTGAATAAATTCCCACTTATAGAATAATGACTAATTTTTGTTGTACGCAATTGGATAATATTCTCATTTTTGAAGAACAAAAAATAAAGCATGAAAAGAACAACTGAAGCTGATTCCAACTATTCCGATTTAGATAAAATGTCAGTTACAGAATTACTGCATAGCATGAATAGTGAGGATAAAACTGTACCCTATGCGGTTGAAAAAGCTATTCCGGCAATTGAAAAAGTTGTCAATGTACTGGTTGAGAAAATGAGCCAGGGAGGACGCTTATTTTATATAGGTGCGGGCACAAGTGGACGCCTTGGGATATTGGATGCATCTGAATGTCCGCCAACCTATGGTGTACCATTTGACTTGGTTGTAGGAATTATTGCAGGAGGAGATCAGGCAATCAGAAAAGCTGTTGAAAATGCAGAAGATAATAGCGAACAGGCCTGGAAAGATCTGCAGCTTTTTGATATTTCTGACAAGGATGTTTTAATTGGAATTGCAGCATCCGGCACAACGCCGTATGTAATAGGGGGTTTAAAAAAAGCGAATGAAAACGGTCTGGAAACAGCTTGTATTGTTTGCAATGCAGGAAGCCCGGTGGCAGCTGAAGCTAAGCACCCGATAGAAGTGGTTGTTGGCCCCGAATTCGTTACCGGATCAACCCGTATGAAATCCGGGACAGCCCAAAAACTTGTCCTGAATATGATCAGTACCTCAACGATGATCAGACTTGGAAAGGTAAAAGGAAATAAAATGGTTGATATGCGATTAAGTAACGTAAAGCTTGTTGGACGTGCGGTAAACATGGTGATGCAAGCAACCGGTCTGGATTCAGGTACAGCAGAAAAATTACTTGAAAGATATGGAAGTGTACGAAAAGCAGTTGACAATGCCAACTCATCAGAACTTTAATTAAAATGCATGAAATAGAACCATATTATCGCTGGAGAGACGATTATATCGCATCTGAAGATACAAATTCGCCATTTTTTGAAACAAAATATAATGAATTTGAATTCGATAAACAAATCTATAACTATTTGATTCATCCTCAGTGGGACTTCTTTGGCTCTCAAACACTCTACCTGAAAGTTTTGTTTGCGGATTATGAAAAAGGCTACTCAATCATCGAGTTTATAGGTGAATGGAACGATGCGCTTCATAATGATATCATGACCCTAAAGCGCGAAATTCTGGACCTTATGGTAATTGAGGGAATAGATAAATTTATTCTAATTGGTGAAAACATACTTAATTTTCATTCGTCCGATGACTGTTATTACGAAGAATGGTTTCAGGATGTGGAAGAAGGCTGGGTTGCAGGCATTAACTTCAGGCAACATGTGATCAGCGAGTTCAGAAGAAACAATATTGATTACTACATCAACTTTGGGGGAAATCTGGATGATATGACCTGGCGCAATCTGAAACCAAATCAATTGTTCATAGAAGTGGAATTGGCTTTAAGGCGACGATTGAATTAAGAGGAAAGCCCAAAGGCGAAAGCAGAAAGCGAAAAGCATGGGAGTACTTTTACAATCGTTTAATATCAGAATAAATGATTTTTATTAAATTTGAAAAAAGAAAATATTATGTCAGAAAAAGAAACAATCTATCAATATACTAACGATCCAATCGTTCAGCGTGAAGGTGCGATAACCTCAGCTAATTTTATTCCGAATGTATTTCTCTGGATGTTTATTGCACTGGGCCTATCTGCAGGTTTTGCCTATTTCTTCTCTGCTGATGAGGACTTGCTTGCTATGCTGATTGACCCTATAAATGGAGGAAGAACCACTTTAGGTACAATTGCAATGTTCGCGCCACTGGCCTTTGTGATGGTCATGTCCTTCGGAATGAACCGTCTCTCTTTTCCAGTGCTGGCTCTGATCTTTGTTCTCTATTCTGCCGCAACCGGAATAAGTTTGAGCTATATTTTGCTTGTTTATACTTCCTCATCTGTTCTGGGATGCTTTATTTCTGCATCTCTGCTATTTGCTGTTATGGCTTTCGCAGGATATACTACCGAAACTGATTTAACAAAATTCGGCTCTATCCTGATGATGGCTCTAGTTGGAATCATAATTGCAAGTATTGTAAACTTCTTTTTAGGTAGCAGTCAGCTTGATTATATCATCAGTTTTATTGGGGTAGCCTTGTTTGTGGGATTAACCGCCTACGACATGCAACGACTTAAACGAATTGCCGCAGGTATTGAATATGGAGATGCATCTGCTAATAAAATGGTTATTATGGGTGCATTAACCCTTTATCTGGATTTTATTAATTTGTTTTTGATGCTGCTTCGTCTTTTCGGAAACCGGAAGTAAAGGTTTGCTATCAGTTGTCTGTTATCTGTTACCAGTTAAACCTGCTTACACAAGCAATTTCAGGTAACTGGCAACAGGTAACTGACTTCAGGCAACTGGTAACTGGCAACAGGTAACTGATAACTCAATTTGCATTTCATCAAAATATCATGCACTTTTGCACTGCTTATTCAGAAAGATGGAGGGATTAGACCCTGGGAAATCTTAGCAACCTGTGCTAATAAGGTGCTACATTCTATCCGCCCAAGGCGGAACAGATAAGTGAGGTCAATAATTACCGACTTTTCGAAAATAAGCTTTTTGAGTATTGAGTATAGAGTATTGAGTATCAAGACATCTGATCTCAATGAAATTTCGTATTTGATAACTCAGAATTTTGCTACTTGATACTAAATAATGATCAGAGAAGAACTCAAAAAACGAATCCTAGTTATTGATGGTGCCATGGGCACCATGATCCAGCGATACCAGCTAACAGAAGAAGATTTCAGAGGAGAACGATTTAAAGATCACCCTTGTGATGTAAGGGGCAATAATGATCTATTGAACATTACCCGCCCGGATATCATCAAGGCGATTCATGCAGAATACCTTGAGGCAGGTGCAGACATCATTGAAACAAATACCTTCAGTACACAACGTATTTCTATGGCCGACTACCAAATGGAAGATCTGTCTTATGAAATGAGTTTTGAAGGTGCCCGAATAGCAAAAGAAATTGCCAATG
The DNA here is from genome assembly GCA_030831705.1 of Daejeonella sp. Classification (GTDB taxonomy): domain Bacteria; phylum Bacteroidota; class Bacteroidia; order Sphingobacteriales; family Sphingobacteriaceae; genus Daejeonella. The sequence continues at coordinate 5,749 of JAURKO010000024.1, forward strand.
AGTATACACTGAAAAATCCTGATAAACCCCGTTTTGTTGCCGGAGCCCTTGGCCCTACTACTAAAATGGCTTCCATGTCACCGGATGTTAATGATCCAGGATTCAGAGCAGTTACTTTTGATGAATTAGTGGATGCCTATTACGAACAAGTTAAAGGATTGATTGATGGTGGTGCTGATGTATTGCTTTTCGAAACAATAACGGATACTCTAATCACCAAGGCTGCTCTTTTTGCCACCAAAAATTATGAGAACGAGAGTGGCAGGAAGATTGATATCATGATCTCTGGAACGATTACTGATGCAAGCGGTAGAACCTTATCCGGCCAGACTGTTGAAGCATTTTTGAATTCATTAAGTCATGCCAATTTATTGAGCATCGGACTCAATTGCGCACTAGGAGCTAAGGATATGCGTCCGCATATTGAAGAACTTTCTCAAAAAGCAGCATGCTTTATTTCTGCTTATCCTAATGCCGGACTCCCAAATGAGTTTGGAGCATATGATGAATTGCCACATGAAACCGCCCATCTGGTTGAGGATTTCATGGAAAATGGTTTTGTTAATATTGTTGGAGGTTGTTGTGGTACAACTCCTGAACATATAAAATGCATAGCCGAAAAAGCAGCGAAATTTTCGCCAAGAATACCAGCAAAACCTGAGCCTTTTCTTCGTCTTAGCGGTCTTGAGCCAGTTACCCTAACTCCTGAAACAAACTTTGTAAATATCGGAGAAAGAACCAATATCACCGGATCTCCAAAGTTTTCGAAACTAATACTTAGCGGCGATTTCGATGCCGCTCTAGCTGTTGCCCGTCAACAGGTTGAAGGTGGTGCTCAGATCATTGATATCAACATGGATGAAGGAATGCTCGACTCTGAAGCTGCAATGGTTAAATTCCTAAATCTGATTGCCTCAGAACCCGATATTTCCAAATTACCTATCATGGTGGATTCATCCAAATGGACTGTAATTGAAGCCGGATTAAAATGTCTTCAGGGTAAGGGAATCGTAAATTCAATATCCCTGAAAGAAGGAGAAGAAGCCTTTAAGACCTATGCCGAGAAAATACGTCAATATGGTGCCGCGGTGGTTGTAATGGCATTTGATGAAACCGGACAAGCTGATTCTCTCGAAAGACGTAAGGAAATTTGTCAAAGATCTTATAACATTCTGGTTAATGAAGTTAAATTCCCTCCACAGGATATCATATTTGACCCGAATATTCTGACTGTAGCTACCGGACTTGAGGAGCATAATAATTATGCTGTAGACTTCATTGAAGCTACACGATGGATCAAACAAAATCTTCCACTTGCCAAGGTAAGCGGCGGAGTAAGTAATATTTCATTTTCTTTTAGAGGGAATAATACAGTAAGAGAAGCAATGCACTCAGCATTCCTGTACCATGCAATTAAAGCCGGACTAGATATGGGCATTGTTAACGCCGGTATGCTCGAGGTTTATGAAGAAATACCAAAAGATTTGCTGGAACTAGTTGAAGATGTACTGCTTAACCATCGTCCGGATGCAACAGAACGTCTAGTAGATTTTGCCGAAACCATTAAAACAACTGGTAAAGTTATCGTAAAGGATGAGGCATGGCGCAAAGGAAATGTGGAAGATCGATTATCCCACTCGCTTGTAAAAGGGATTATCGATTATCTGGATGACGATGTTGAAGAAGCCCGTCAAAAATATGCTAAGCCTCTTGAGGTAATTGAAGGACCACTAATGGATGGGATGGGGATTGTTGGTGACCTGTTTGGACAGGGGAAAATGTTCCTGCCACAAGTAGTAAAATCAGCGAGAGTAATGAAGAAAGCTGTGGCTTACTTATTACCATTCATTGAAGAAGAAAAACTCAATAATGCCGACAGCAATCAGCGTAAAAATGCAGGTAAAGTATTACTAGCTACCGTAAAAGGCGACGTTCATGACATTGGGAAAAACATTGTAGGAGTTGTACTGGCATGTAATAATTTCGAGGTCATTGACCTTGGAGTCATGGTCCCTGCACAAAAAATTATTGAAACAGCCAAAGCTGAAAATGTAGATATAATAGGGCTCAGCGGACTGATTACGCCGTCTTTAGATGAAATGGTGCATTTCGCAAAAGAAATGGAAAGGGAAGGATTTAAGATACCCCTGATCCTTGGTGGAGCAACTACTTCCAGAATTCATGCTGCGGTGAAAGTGGCTCCAAATTATTCAGGTCCTTCAGTTCATGTTCTTGATGCTTCAAGAAGTGTAACGGTATGCAGTACCCTGATGAGCGACGAAAACAGGGAAGAATACATTACAAATATTCATAATGAGTATTCAAAAGCTAGAGAGACTCATTTAAGTAAACAAACAGATAAAAAGTTTAAATCCATAGAAGAGGCAAGGGCCGGTAAGTTTCAAATTGATCTGGATACAGCTGTTGCAGCAAAACCTTTATTCATTGGAACCAAAGCATTTGTTGATTTTTCTCTCGAAGAACTTGTACCCTACATCGACTGGACTCCATTTTTTCATACCTGGGAACTGAGAGGTAGCTACCCGCGTATATTTGAGGATGAGTTTGTAGGTAAAGAAGCAAAAAAACTTTATGAGGAAGCCCGGATTTTGCTCGATAAAATCATATCAGATAAATCCCTTAAAGCCAAAGGTGTAATAGGTTTCTGGCCGGCAAATTCTGTGGGCGACGATATTGAACTCTACACAGATGAGAGCAGAACACAAATTTATCGAACAATACACACACTAAGGCAGCAGGCAGAGAAGGCAACCGACGAACCATATTTTGCACTTTCAGACTTTATTGCTCCTAAAAATTCAGGAATTGCTGATTATTGGGGCGGCTTTGCAGTGACAACCGGAATTGGATGTGATGAGTTGGTAGCAGAGTTTGAAAAGAACTTTGATGACTATAACAGTATCATGGTAAAAGCACTTGCTGATCGGCTTGCCGAAGCCTTCGCAGAGCGGATGCATGAATTGGTTAGAAAAGAATTCTGGGCCTATTCGAACGATGAGTCGCTGAGTTCTGAAGATCTGATCAAGGAAAAATACAGGGGTATTCGTCCGGCACCGGGATATCCGGCCTGTCCGGATCACACCGAAAAAGCTACTTTATTCGAAATCCTTGATGCAGAGAAGTTAACAGGAATTCATTTAACAGAAAGCTTTGCAATGTATCCTACAGCAGCTGTCAGCGGTTTTTATTTTGCTCATCCGCAATCACGCTATTTTGGATTAGGTAAAATTAATAAAGATCAGGTAGAAGATTATGCCGTTCGTAAAGGTTTGACATTAGAGGAAACAGAGCGGTGGTTGAGCCCGAATTTAGGGTATTAATGGTTGTCAGTAAGCTGTTATCAGTTACCGGTAATTACGTAAATGGTACAAGCTATTGAGTTAATGGTATAAATTTTAGGAAATTGAGTTTTAGATTGTATGGTTAGAAGCAAGAAGACTTTCTAAAGATATATATTCAACAACAGCTGGATTCCCAAAGGAAGAACAGTTTGGTCTTACTAACCAAATGCGAAGATCTGAGATTTCAATTCCTTCAAATATTGCTGAAGGCTGTGGAAGAAATTATCCAAAGGATAGTATTCAATTCTTTTATATCGCAAGGGGCTCTTTATATGAATTAGAAACTCAATTGTACCTTAGTTTTGACCTGAATTATTTTGAAGAAGTAAAACTTAATCAACTTTTAACATTAACTGAAACCACAAGAAAATTACTAAGCGGTTTTATAAAATATTACCAACAAATAAAATAAATACAACGATTATTCAACAGATAACAGGTAACTGATAACTGATAACTAATAGGCATGAAAATCACCGATCACATAAAAAACGCCAAAGGCAAAACACTTTTCTCATTTGAGTTGCTTCCACCTTTAAAAGGACAGAGTATTCAGGGTATTTATGATGCCATAGATCCACTGATGGACTTTAATCCTCCATTTATTGATGTGACTTATCATAGAGAAGATTATATCTATAAGCAGCATGAAAGTGGATTGTTGGAAAAGGTTTCCTATCGTAAACGCCCCGGAACTGTTGCCATTTGCGCATCGATCATGAACCGGTACAATGTAGATGCAGTACCACATCTGATCTGCGGTGGCTTTACAAAAGAAGAAACTGAAAATACCCTGATCGATCTGCAGTTTTTAGGTATAGACAATGTTCTGGTTTTACGTGGTGATGCTCGCCATGCAGATTCCGGATTTATTCCAACACCTGGTGGCCATGCTTATGCAACTGAGTTATTGGAGCAGGTGGTAAACATGAATAAGGGAGTTTATCTTCATGAGGACTATGATACTGCGTACAAGACAAAATTCTGTGTCGGTGTAGCGGGATATCCTGAAAAGCATTTTGAAGCTCCAAACATGAAAACAGATTTTAATTTTCTAAAAAAGAAAGTTGAGTTGGGAGCGGAGTTTATAGTAACGCAGATGTTTTTTGATAATTCGAAATATGTTGAATTCGTAGCGCTGTGTCGTGAAAATGGAATAAACGTTCCAATAATACCAGGATTGAAACCAATTACTTCATCTAAACAATTAATCAGCCTGCCGAAAATTTTCCATATTGATTTACCGGAAGAACTCAGTGAAGCAGTTCAGAAATGCAAGTCAGAAAAAGAGGTCAGGGAAGTCGGAATTGAACATATGATTGCTCAATGTAAAGAACTTATGAAAGTTGGGGCGCCGGTATTGCACTTTTATACGATGAGTAATCCTGGTCCGACCAAAAGAATAGCTGAAGCTATTTTTTAATAAATCCAACCGAAAGGCTAATCCATTGTTAAACTGAAGGCTAAAGAAAGATAAAATTAGACGGTAATAGCCGTTCAAACAATCAAATCTACCGTTACCTAACTTCCATATTCCATTATTATAGATTTGCTGTAATTTAGATAACGCTGACAGGGTTTAAAACCCTGTCAGCGTTAAAAGGTAATTTTACCCAAGCAAATAAGCCTTGAATCCTGTAAAGTCATTTCCAAGACTTGCAGAAACCCTTTCCTTTCCTTCCAGTTCCTTTACCTGTTCGGGTATATCGATTTTAGATGCAATATCAGCAGGAAAAATATCAGGAAATTTACAAGGATGAGCTGTAGCTAAAAATACCCCAGCAATCTGATCAGATTGATGATTATTCATCCAGCTCTTTAAGGCAAGCCATGCAATAGCTGTATGTGGACACATGATGTAGCCAAACTTCTTGTATACAAGCTCTATAGCTTCAAGTGTTTGCTCATCATTAAAGCTATAGGCACTTACCCATTTTTTAACTAAGCTTCGATCTCCTCCAAAAAGATCCATAATTCTTACCCAATTACTCGGATCACCAACATCCATTGCATTGGACCAGGTCTGCACGCTTGGCTTAGCTTGATATAATCCTGTTTGAAGGAAAATTGGAACTGTATCATTAACATTAGTCGCAGCCAAAAATGCCCTTACAGGCAATCCCATTTTCCACGCGAGCAATCCAGCTCCAATATTGCCAAAATTACCACTCGGGACAGAGAAAACTACCTCCTTGTATCCCATTCGGCGAATCTGGGCATACGCATTAAAATAGTAGAATGTCTGAGGAATTAACCTAGAAATATTAATTGAATTGGCAGAAGTGAGACGAAATTTCTCTTTTAGTTCCGGATCATTAAAGGCCTGCTTTACTAAAGCCTGGCAATCATCAAAAGTACCATCGATCTCTATCGCCCGAATATTTTGTCCGTTAGTGGTTAACTGAAGTTCCTGTATCAGACTTACCTTGCCTTTAGGAAATAAAATAGTTACCCTTACGTTAGGTACACCGAGGAAACCCAGTGCCACAGCTCCGCCAGTATCGCCTGAAGTTGCCACGAGTACATCCAATTGCTTTTCGCCCTCCTGCAAAAAATAACTCATTACGCGGCTCATGAATCTGGCACCGAAATCCTTAAAAGCCAGCGAGGGCCCATGGAAAAGTTCCAGAACATTAATTCCCTCCGAAATTTCAACAAGCGGTGCATCAAAATTAATCGCATCATCAATAATCACTTTCAGATCTGCATCAGGAATTGCATTATTAAGAATTGATTTAGATACCCGGAAAGCAATTTCCGGCAAGTTGTATTTGTGCAAATCAGCAATGAATTCAGGATCCAGCACCGGAATATTTACCGGCATGTATAAACCCTTGTCCACAGGTAAACTATTGAAAACTCCATCTTTAAATGGAATTCTTAAATCTCTATTATTGGTACTATATAAAATCATTAATCTAAAATTATTGGTCCCTGAGAATTAATCGGCGACCTGTATGCGATGCTTTCTGTATCCAGCCATCTGAAATGTGCCTGCAATTTTTCATTAATCCGGCGGGCATCTTCATCATTTTTTGTAAAAGTAAAAACCGATGGACCGGAACCAGAAATACCAAAGCTCAACGCTCCATTTTCCATGGCAATTTCTCTTAATCTGTAAAAATCAGGAATCAAAATCGATCTGACTGGTTCAACAATCACATCCTTCATACTACGAGCAATCAAATCTATATTTTTAGTATACAACCCACTAACCAATCCGGCTACATTCCCCCATTGCACCACCGCATCTTTCAACAATATCTTACTCCTTATGATTTGCCGTGCGTCGCGGGTAGGCACGTCCACCTGCGGAAAAACAATTGAGCAATAAAGTTCTTCAGGAAACGGCAGCTGAATAATATCCAAGGGATCATAGCTGCGGATCAAAACAAAACCCCCAAGAAGCGCAGGAGCTACATTATCAGCATGGCCATATCCGCAAGCCAATTCTTCTCCTTTCATGGCAAATGGAACAAGTTCCATTTTAGTCAGAGGGCTATCCATCAAGGTATTAATTGCAAACAATCCGGCAACTGTACTTGCAGAACTAGACCCTAATCCGCTACCAATCGGCATCTTTTTATTCAATTCAATTTCTACTCCCACATCAGATCTACCAATATGATTAAGATAATGTTGAACACTCACACTAACCGTATTCTTTGTAGGATCATATGGCAGACGTCCATCATCGCCGCTTATTTTGGTGATCGTTACGCCTGGCTTATCCCTAAAACGCATAATCACTTCATCACCGGGAGCATTCACTGCGAAACCCAAAACATCGTAACCACAAACCACATTGGCTACTGTGGCGGGTGCAAAAACTTTTACTGATCTATTCATATTTGTTTACTGTCTCCTGAGAATCCTGCTTAAGCTGAACGATCAAAAATATCAAATTAATCAGCTGCTATCATAATTTATTGGCACCTACATGCACAATATCTGCAAAGACTCCTGCAGCTGTAACTTCGGCACCGGCACCCGGACCTTTAACCACCATTGGCCTTTCTTTATAACGGTCGGTAATAAATGAAATGATATTATCACTCCCAGATAGGGCATAAAAAGGATGCGTTTCGTCAACCATTTGTAGTCCGATCTTAACCTTCCCATTCTCAAGCTTGCCGATATACCTCAGCACTTGCTTTCCATTCTCAGCTTGTTTTTTCATACTTTCAAAAAAATTATTTTCTGCAAGCAAGCTTTTATAGAAATCATCCACACTCTCGGCAACTAAACATGATTTTGGAAGCATACTTTCAATCTCAACATCAGCAGCTTCCAGTTCATACCCAGCATCACGGGCCAAAATCAGCATCTTTCTCATAAAATCAGTCCCACGAAGGTCATCACGAGGATCAGGTTCAGTATAGCCCTTCTCCTGAGCTTGCTTCACAATATCGTGGAATGTGACATCACCCGTATAGTTATTAAAAATATACGAAATAGTCCCTGAAAGTATAGCTTCAATACTCAAAATCCGATCTCCGCTAATCATCAGATCTTTTAAGGTTTTTACGATAGGAAGTCCCGCTCCTACATTGGTTTCATAGAAGAAATCTACCCCATGCAGTCTTGCAGTATCCCTAAACAGTTTATACTGTGCGAATGAAGAAGAATTTCCAATTTTATTGCAGGTTACAATAGAAATATTTGAGCAGAAAATCTCCAGATAATGTTCTATGGGTTTCAAACTCGCCGTATTATCTGCAAAAACACAGTTAGGAAGGTTCATTGATTTCATCCGTTCCACAAAAAGGGAAAGGTCAGCCTGCTCACCTTCATTATACAGTGTATCCTGCCACGTTTCAAGATCAATTCCTTCTGCATCAAACATCATTTTGCGGGTATTACCAATACCAACAACTTTGATCTGTATTCCATTATGTTTTTGAAGAAAATAATTGTGTTCCAGCAATTGTTTGAATAAAGTGGTTCCGATATTTCCAGTACCAAGACAGAAAACATTTAAGGTTTTATTCAATTCAACAAAGAAAGCATCGTGCACAGCATTCAAACCTTTGTTTAAATCTTCCCTTGATATTACAACAGAAATATTATACTCCGATGATCCCTGAGCAATTGCCCTCACATTGATTCCGTTACGTCCCAGAGCATGAAAGAGCTTCCCTGAAATACCTGGAGTTTGTTTCATGTTTTCTCCAACAATAGCAAGAACTGAAAGATCTTGTTCAAAAACCGGTGATTCGATCTTTTTAGCTAGCAACTCAAGTTCAAATTCCTGCTCAATCAATTGTTGTGCTCTTGCCGCATCAGTAGGATGTATCGCAAAAGTGATACTATGTTCTGAAGAAGATTGAGTAATTAGAATAACATTGATCTGCTCACGTGCCAGCAATGAAAACAACCGTCCGCTAAAACCGGCTTTTCCAACCATTCCGCTTCCTTCCAGATTGATGATACTGATATCATTAATTGATGAAATTCCTTTTATCGAAAGATTTGAATTTTCACAATCATGTCTGATTACTGAACCCTGAAATTCAGGCTCAAATGTATTTCGAATAACAATCGGAATTTTCTTCATAAAGGCAGGTATCATTGTTGGGGGATAAATCACCTTGGCTCCAAAAAAAGATAACTCCATCGCTTCGATATAAGAAAGTTCAGGCAATGAAAAAGCCTTTTTAACCATTCTGGGATCTGCAGTCATCATTCCGTTCACATCTGTCCATATCTCTATCTCCTCAGCATTCAAGGCTGACCCAAAGATGGCAGCAGTATAATCACTTCCGCCACGGCCTAAAGTAGTGATTCTACCGGCCTCATTACTTGCAATGAAACCGGTAACAAATAGCATTTTACCAGGGTTATTTGCATAAAAATCTCTAATAAGGATCTCTGTAAGTTCCATATTAACACGAGCCTGTCCAAAAGAGCTGTCAGTTTTTATTACGTCTGCTGCATTGACGTAAAGATCATCATCCAACTTCTGTCCGGCGATCTTACTAATCATAAATGCTGAACAACGCTCACCATAACTTAAAACCAGATCCCGGGTACGCGGAGTCAGTTCGCGTAGAATCAGTACCCCTTGCAAAAGATCTTCCAGTTCATTGAAGAGAATTCGAAGCTTTGTAAATACCGGATTTTGTTTTGGCACAGCTAATAATTCTTTAATCACGTCAAAATGACGTTCTTCAAGTTCCCTTAATTCATTGCTAAACGTTCCACCTTGCGCAGCTATATCAGCCATGGATGACAAAAGATTCGTGACCCCGCTCATAGCCGAAAGAACAATGACTGGATTCCCGGACTGATTTTGTTCCTTTTCAATGATCTGTAATAATTTACCGATCGATTCAACCGATCCAACTGAGGTACCCCCGAACTTTAAAATTTTCATTAGTATTTGCTTGTTTATATTTCCGAATGTGTGCGATTCTCTGAATATTTACAAAAAAAAACGCCTTCCTCTTTGTCGGAGGAAGGCGTTTTTGATGTTTTATGTTAAATTTACACCATACATTTACCTTCCCCATGCGTCAGCGTGGTAGTGGTTGTTGTTGTTGTTGTGGTATAAAAAGTTGAAATCATTTCTTTAATGTTGTGGTGTAAATAACGGCTATAATTTTTGAATTCACAAATAATTGTGAATTTATTTTAAATATTAAGTATTTTTTATCAAAACGATAATTAATAAGTATAAAATTTATTGATAATGTAATCAGGAAGTATCTTAAATGATCGAATGCAGGGATTAGTAATAAAATCAACAGGAAGCTGGTATGAGGTTCAAACCGATGAGGGAAAATCTATAAAATGCCGTATTAAGGGTAAGTTTCGAACGCTTGATATTAAAACAACCAATCCAGTTGCTGTAGGAGATCGTGTAACTATTGAGCCTGAACCCGACCAGGATACCGGACTCATTACTGGTCTTGAATCAAGAAAAAATTATATTATACGTAAGTCGGTTAACCTGTCGAAGCAGGCACAGATTATTGCAGCAAATTTAGACCAGGCTTTTCTTATCGTTACCCTAGCATCTCCACGTACCTCAATGGGATTTATTGACCGGTTTCTTGTAACAGCCGAGGCCTACGATATTCCTGCCAAATTGATATTTAATAAACTAGACTTGTTTACTACTGAAGGTCTTGACATTTTAGAAGATTACCAGTCCATTTATGAGCAGGCTGGCTACCCTTGTTACAGTGTTTCAGCATTAAAGGCAACCAATCTCGATCAGTTAAGAGAGCTTTTGAAAGATAAAGTGACGCTAGTCAGTGGACATTCGGGTGTTGGAAAATCGACACTCATCAATGCATTATTACCTGGACATAAACTAAAAACAGGCGAAATCTCAGATTGGAGTGATAAAGGAAAACATACTACAACTTTTGCTGAAATGTTCAGACTGCCTTTCGGCGGGTACCTGATTGATACACCCGGGATACGTGAACTAGGAGTCTTCGATATTGACAAGCAGGAACTTGGTCGTTTGTTTCCTGAAATCAGAAAGTTAATGGATAATTGCCGTTTCAATAATTGCAGGCATATCAACGAACCCGGATGTGCTGTTATAGACGCTATGGAAGCAGGTAAATTAGAACCATCCAGATACGATAGCTACTTAAGTATTTACAACAATAACGAGACAAGGTCATAAGATGAGAGCAATTATACAGCGAGTCAGCAGTGCGTCTTGTAGCATTGAGGGTAAAATCAGCGGACAAATTGGCAAGGGTTTTATGATTCTGCTGGGTATTGAAGATAATGATACCGAAGAAGATCTGAACTGGCTGGCACAGAAAATCAGCAACATGAGGATCTTTTCAGACGAAAACGGATTGATGAATAAAGCTTTGACTGATGTACAGGGCAATATTTTGCTCATTAGCCAGTTTACACTATTCGCCTCTACAAAAAAGGGAAATCGGCCGGGATTTACACGCTCAGCAAAACCCGAAGTGGCAATTCCTTTTTATGAAAAAATGATTAGCGAATTGGGGCAGCTTACCGGAACTAAAATCCAGACTGGCGTGTTCGGTGCAGATATGCAAATCAGTCTGGTAAATGATGGCCCCGTAACTATAATTATAGATACTAAATCACGGGAATAAGTAAAAAGGCAATTCTTATGAAACTACAGGAAGCACAAGAAAATATCGACCAATGGATTAAAACAACCGGGGTTCGGTATTTTAATGAACTAACTAATACCGCAATTCTAATGGAAGAGGTTGGAGAAGTTGCACGAATTATGGCCAGAAAATATGGTGAGCAATCTTTTAAAAAATCAGATGAAAATCATGATCTTGGAGATGAACTGGCCGATGTTTTATTTGTCCTGATCTGTCTAGCTAACCAGACTGGTATAAATCTGACCGAAGCACTCGCAAAGAATATGGAAAAGAAAAATATACGAGATGCAGACAGGCATAAGAACAATGAAAAGTTGAAATAAACCTGTCGGAGTTTTGAAGGCTGACAGGATTATGAAGATTTTTTGATGAAATTAAAGTATTGATTAGTAGTTAGTTATGTTTTGTCAAAATCGAAAATGACCGATTTTGAACCGATTTCAGGGGGCATTTTCCTCACACAGTTCTTTGAGTTTATATAGCGCCTTTGGCCAAGAGTCATTCATGTATTCAGTTAAATCTTCTGTGAGGCTAACTAATTCAACTGAAATATCCGTAACATCATTATTTTCTTGGAACGTATAATTTTCAAATCCATTGGCCCATTTTTCGACTTCTGGACCAGATGTTATTTCCATATTCGATTTTATGAGTCCATAATGGCGTATTGACATGTATTTATTTGTGATGTTTTCTACAATTTCAGAAACCATACCTCCCTTGTTGCCTTTCTCATCAAATCCTACAAACAACATTTTGCTTCCTTTATTCCAATTTCCCTCATAGGTAGATGTTGGATTAAAAATAGCGGTCCACTGTTCGTAAGTTGATTTGTTACTTATACCAAGCATTAAATCATAAATCTTATTGACTGGCGCATTTATTTTGATTGTGTATTGTAATCTATGCATTTTGTAAAAATCATTGTTCAACATACTTTTTAAAGTTATCCAAAATACTTTGCCACCCTGCTTCTTGCATTTCTTCAGGATTTTCTTGCTCTGGTTCAAATTCTTCTGTAACAATAGTTCCTGCATCTGAGGATGCAAAAGTTACTTTCATTTTACGACCATCACCCAGTAAAATTTCAATATTCTTTTCAACTTCAATTATTTGGTAAGTACCCCAAAAATCAAAACTCATTGTATTGTCTTTTGATGACATAGTATAGTGAAATTCCCCTCCTACTAATATATTATTAGCAGCATTAGGACAATGCCAATCTGAACTAGCAAAATTCCAATTTTTTACATGCTCTTCTTTGGTCCAATACTCCCATACTTTACATATAGGAGCATTTATAATAGTTTCTACTTTTAAAAAGTTCATTGGTATTGATTTTAAAAAGCAAAGAAATATAAAAATTTAGTAAACAATGAAAACCTCAAGCAAAAACAACAAAGGACCAACGATTTAACGTTAGTCCTTGATTTACATGTAGCGAGACCAGGATTTGAACACGAGACCTCAGGGTTATGAACCCTGTGAGCCTTTATCATATTATCATTTTAACCAATCTCTCTCCATCGAGCACTGGAATCCCTTTGGTAATATTCAGATTCAGACAAAATTTAATATCTTCCTCAATACCCAGCTTTTTCAGACGTTCACTATGTGA
>JAURKO010000153.1 GCA_030831705.1 Daejeonella sp.
CTTGGCACTGACGAAGCACAGCTTAAAGCAGATGGATTTCTATATGCTGAGGGAATACGGAATGCTTATGATATGACCTTTGATGGAAAAGGCAATCTGTTTGGGGTTGTGAATTCGGGTGATTATGACCAATCAGAAGAAATGTTCTGGATCAGAAAAGGGCGCCATTATGGTTTCCCGTGGCAAATGGCAGGAATAGAAAGTCCGCAGCAATTTTCACCCTGGGAACCTGATCCTACCAAAGACCCATTCATTGGCCCCGGATCCCATGCCTGGATCGTTAAATATTTCAGGAATGATCCGGATTTTCCAAAAATTCCTGCAGGCGTTAAATTTTCGCCAGGCGTTCAAAATTTAGGGCCTGATGCAAACGAATATCGTGATATCGCTACAGGAAAAATTGTAGATGGAGATATTACAGGAAGAGCAGTAAGCACCTTTAATGCTCACAGCGTTCCGCTCGGACTTGTTTTTGATATAAAAAATTCACTTTCCACGGAATTTAAAGGGGATGGTTTTGTATTCAGATATGGAGGAGGTTCAGACCGGCCAGGAACCAATCTGCTAAGAAAATCAGGTAAGGACTTAATGCATCTAGACATGTCATATAACTCGGCAGCGGATAATTATTACATGAAGACTACTACATTGGTCAATAATTTTAATTCACCGGTTGACGCGGTTATGCTTGGCAATAAGATCTACGTAATGGAGCATGGAACTGCTAATTCGGAAGGTGGAAGAATATGGAAAATAACACTTCCCAAAAAATAATTTATGAAGACTTTTAAATCCTTGGCATCGATTTAATCCATTTCGGGGATGTTCAAGTCAACATTATTTCTAAATTGTAATCCAGTAATTAAAAACTAAATTCTTAAAAATGGAACAAATCTGGTCTCAAAATTATGATCCTCTAAACAATGCCGCACTATCTACCGTTTTAGCTGCTCTTCCAATTATCGTTCTTCTGGGATCTATTGCAGTATTTCATATCAGGATTCATTTGGCGGCAGTATTTGGTTTAGTAGTAGCTGTTGGAGTTGCATTGTTTGTTTATCAAATGCCAGTTCAGACTGTCGCTGCTACTACACTTTACGGTAGTGCCTATGGTTTGTTCCCCATAGGCTGGATTGTGTTGAATCTTATATTCCTCTATCAGCTAACAGTTAATAAAGGATTATTCACGCTTATCAGAATGCACTTGTCTACCATAGCACCTGATCCAAGAATTCAGGTCATTTTAATAGCTTTTGCTTTCGGAGCATTTTTCGAGGGTGCAGCTGGTTTCGGAACCCCTGTGGCCATCACCGCTGCTATTCTGATACAACTAGGTTTCAGACCGCTGGCGGCCTGCGGACTGTCATTGATTGCGAATACGGCTCCTGTTGCTTTTGGCGCATTGGGTACCCCTATTATCGCTCTGGCGGCAGTTACTGATATAGACATTTTAAAATTATCTGCCATGGTAGGCAGACAATTGCCGCTTTTTTCATTCATTGTTCCTTTTTGGGTAATATGGGCGATGGCAGGATTCAGAGGAATGATCAGCGTATGGCCTGCAGCATTTACTGCCGGTTTATCATTTGCTTTTACACAATTTCTGGTTTCAAATTACCATGGGCCATGGTTAGTCGATATTTTTGCTTCTATCGCATCCATCGTTTCAATTATAGTTTTACTTAAGTTCTGGCAACCTAAAACATTATGGCAATTACCTAAAGCTGATGATGTAATTCCGATAGCTGCCGATCCGGTTTCAGTTTCTACAAAAGATATGGTGCGGGCATGGACACCATGGGTTATACTTACCGTATTTATTTTTGCCTGGGGGGTTCCAACAGTTAAAAAATCCTTAAACTCGATTTCATCACCAGAGTACCAGGTCTCATATTTGCATAATCTGGTGAAGCGTTCCCCTCCTATTGCACCAGTCCCAAGCATCGATAAACCGGCAAAAACTGAGGAAGCAGTTTTCAAGCTTAATTGGATATCAGCAACAGGCTCTGGCATTTTAATTGCCAGTTTGATTGCTGGCTTTGCAATCGGTTATTCTATTCAGGAAATGCTGAAAGTTTATTTACAGACCCTCTGGAGGGTTAGGTTCTCATTAATTACTATTGCGGCCATGCTTGCACTTGGCTATGTAACTAAATATTCAGGAGCTGATGCCACTCTGGGGTTGGCTCTAGCAAAAACAGGTGTTCTTTACCCGTTCTTTGGAACTATGCTAGGATGGCTGGGCGTAGCGTTAACCGGCTCTGATACGGCCTCTAATGTTTTATTCGGAAGTCTTCAAACCATAACAGCCAAACAAACCGATGTAAGTCCGATTTTAATGGCTGCCGCAAATAGCTCTGGTGGAGTAATGGGTAAAATGGTTGATGCTCAAAGTATTGTTGTGGCAAGTACTGCTACAAACTGGTATGGTCATGAAGGACAGATTCTTCGTTATGTATTTTTTCATAGTATCGCTTTAGCAGCATTGGTAGGATTATTCGTTTTCCTTCAAGCCTATGTCATACCGTTCTCGGATATGGTAGTGAAGTAATAAAAAGGGAGGAAAAGGTTTTATAAAAGGCTCGCGCAGAGACGCAAAGACGCAAAATAGATCATCTTAAACAATTGATTTTATGGCCAGCAGGCATTTGCTTCTTAGCGTCTTAGCGAGACAATTATCTTTTATAAATATGGAGGTCCTGGCCTTCGCCAGGATGACAAAACAATATTAATAAAAAGGAGATTCCAGCTCGGGGGCTGGAATCGGATTGCATTATCGCCTTAGATATCAACTAATAAAAAAAGGGTGACAGGGTTTTGAACCCTGTCAGCCTTAAATCAATGAAATAATAAAAACTAAGCCTTAGATAATTCCTCTCTGATACGCGTAGCTACAATTTTTTCTTCTCCCGGAACCATGATGAAGGTAACCAGTGAAATATTATTTTTACCTGCATTTAATTCAATTCCAGGTTCTCCTAAACTAAGTCTTTCCTGAACCTGTTTACCGGTAAGTGGAAGCACAGCAGGATCCCAAGATATTTCCAGATTGGGAGTAGAATTGGCAAGCTCCGGAACAAAAACACGGGTTTTTACACTTTTGATGTTTTTTACAGCATTCTCAATGTGTGCAATCTGCTTCATCCAGAAATTCCATTCTTCTTCACCGGTCCGGATAAATTTCTCAATAGCAACATATAAGCCAAGAATTTCTTCCTTATTTACCTTATGGCCTCTTCCAATAGTACTTCCTCTTGGAGATGCGCTTAGGCGGGCTGCAGCAATCAATTCTTTTTTACCCATAAGTACTCCAGAGCTTTGCGGACCACGGATAGCCTTTCCTCCTGAGAGACAAACTAAGTCAAAGCCCATATCATTAAATTTCCAAAAGTTTTCTATTGGAGGGACATCAGCAGCAATATCAATAAGAGTTGGAATATTACGTCTTTTTGCAACTTCCAGCCATTCCTTATGTTTAATCTGACCAGAATTTGTGTTACAATTCATAAAAGCCATCATGGCGGTTTTATCATTTATCGCACGTTCAAGCTCCTGACGAGTCTCAACCCAAACCATTGTTACACCGCAATTTTTTATGGCCTGATAATAACCAATATTATGGCCTTTCTGCAA
>JAURKO010000154.1 GCA_030831705.1 Daejeonella sp.
TCCGACTATCTCTGCAGTAGTTCTTGCAGGAAAAGTTGGTTCGAGCGTAGCGTCCCAGATTGGAACCATGCGGGTAACTGAGCAGATTGATGCTCTTGAAATAATGGGGATAAACTCTCCTGGCTACCTGATCTTACCTAAGATCATAGCCGCAGTTACTACCATCCCCTTATTAGTTATTATTTCTATCGGATTAAGCATAACGGGAGGATATTTTGCCGGGACTGCATCAGGGGCCTTAACTGAACAAGATTTTATAACAGGTATCACCACCGACTTCAACACTTTTACATTTACAGTATGTATGGTAAAAGCAGTAATCTTTGCTTTTATAATCACATCAGTATCAGCTTATCAGGGATTTTATACCAGCGGTGGCGCCCTTGAGGTTGGGCAATCTAGCACCAAAGCAGTAGTGATCAGTTGTATTGCCATTCTCTTTTCAGATTATGTTATAGCGCAGTTATTGTTATGATAGAAATTAAAAACATACATAAAACGTTTGGCGAAAATCATGTCTTGCAGGGTATTTCAGCACAGTTTGCAGAAGGAAAGTGTAACTTGATTATTGGAGGCTCGGGTTCAGGAAAAACCACTTTATTAAAATGTATGGTAGGATTGCATGAGCCTGAAGAAGGTTCTGTAATTTACGATGGTCGTGATTTTACCCGGATGAATTTCGCAACAAGAATTGAAATTCGGACCGAAATAGGTATGCTATTCCAGGGATCCGCTTTATTTGATTCCATGAATGTTGAAGATAATATCATCTTTCCAATCAAAATGTTCACTAATCAGAGTGATAAAGAAAAACTTGATCGTGCTAATTTTTGCCTGGAAAGGGTAAATCTTGCTGGAAAGAATAAATTATTCCCTGCGGAACTTTCAGGAGGAATGAAAAAAAGAGTAGGAATTGCCAGAGCCATCGCGATGACTCCAAAATATTTGTTTGTAGATGAACCTAACTCCGGACTAGATCCTAAAACTGCTATTGTGATTGATGAACTTATTCAGGAACTCACCACAGAATACAATACAACAACAGTAGTAGTTACCCATGATATGAATTCAGTGATGGGTATTGGCGAGAATATCATATTCCTTCATGAAGGAAAAAAATGGTGGGAAGGTACAAATAAGGAAATTTCATCAACCGATAACAAAGAACTAAATGAATTTGTATTTGCAAGTAAATTCATGCAGGCATTACAGAAAAAATAAAATTACCCTACTCAGCCTTTTTGGATGAGCAAAATAGCATTAGAATGATTCAACTGTTAAGTCCGCAAAACTGGAAAGATTACGAGCTAATCGATTGTGGTAATTTTGAAAAGCTGGAGCGCTTTGGAAATGTAATCCTGATCCGCCCCGAACCACAAGCTGTATGGGCGAAAAGGTATTCTGAAAGTGAATGGACTAAACAACATCACATCCGGTTTAAGGGTCGTTCAGCAACTTCAGGAGAGTGGATCAAAAAAGACAATAAAACTCCCGACAGATGGCATATTAGTTATAAAAATGAGGACATCAAACTGCAGTTCAGACTCGCACTCACCTCTTTTAAGCATTTAGGAATATTTCCTGAACAGGCAGTTAACTGGGATTATATCATCAAAAATGTCAAGAATTTCAAAACTAAACAGCCAAAAGTATTAAACCTCTTCGCGTATACAGGAGGAGCCTCCCTTGCGGCATGCGCTGCAGGTGCCGAAACAACCCATGTCGATTCTATAAAACAGGTGGTAAGCTGGGCAAATGAGAATCAAATGCTTTCCGGACTTGAAAATATACGCTGGACAGTGGAAGATGCACTGAAATTTGTCAAACGTGAAGTAAAGAGAGGGCGTAAGTATAACGGAATTATTCTGGACCCTCCTGCTTACGGGCATGGCCCTAATGGAGAAAAATGGAAACTGGAAGATAATATTCGGGAGATGATGGATGATGTTGTAAAGCTATTGGATGAAGATGAACATTTTTTGATTTTAAATACTTATTCACTAGGATTTTCGTCTGTGATCGTTGAAAATCTGATTCTTTCTTCTTTTCCCGATGTTCAAAACCTGGAAACTGGAGAGCTTTATCTTCAGGCGAGCTCGGGTTATAAATTACCCTTGGGAGTTTTCGGAAAATTCTGTAAATTTTGATGGTATTTTATTTGCTTATCCAACATCCAAAAATTATTTTAACTTTTAAAACAATTTAAATTTCAATATTTACAGTAATAACCTATTCACTTCAATATCACCCCAAAATAGTATATAAATTAATCTATGAAAACCGGAAAACTAAGCCTAAGCATTCTTTCAATTTTATCAACCATTATTTTTTTTACAAACTGTAGTGAATCAAAAAGTAAAGCAGACACCAAATCTGCACTAAATACTACATCAAGCGCTAAATCAGAAGAAGAAGAATCGGCAGCAGAGAGCATCGAATATGCCCCGGTTGATACTGCACTTTACAACAAAAAATTAAAGGAACTAGCCAATGGCGATACTACCGGAAAATGGCCAGTTAAAAAGCAACCTTACCCCCTTCCTGGTGCAATACTACCTTATAAAAGAGTGGTAACCTTTTATGGAAATCTGTACTCTAAAAAAATGGGAGCTTTAGGCGAATATGCTCCAAAAGAGATGTTGAGAATGTTATACGCAGAGGTTGCCAAATGGGAAAAAGTTGACCCTAAAACTCCGGTACAACCGGCCCTTCATTATATTGCGGTAGTTGCTGCAGGTGATCCCGGCAAGGATGGTAAATATAGAAATCGAATGCCTGATAAGCAGATCGATTCAGTTTTAACCATATCTAGAATGAAGAAAAATATGATTGTATTTCTCGACATTCAGGTTGCGCTGAGTACGATTAGGGAAGAGCTTCCACGTCTTGAAAAATATTTAAAAATGCCAAATGTACACCTGGGAATTGATCCAGAATTCTCAATGAAAGGTGGAGTTCTTCCGGGTAGAAAGATTGGAACCTATGATGCATCAGAGATCAATTATGTATCAGACTACCTCGCGAAACTGGTAAGAACCCACAACCTGCCACCTAAAATTTTTGTTATCCACCGTTTCACAAAAAAAATGGTCACAAATTATCAAAACATTAAACTAAGACCTGAAACACAGATCGTGATGCATATGGATGGCTGGGGTGAGCCAGAACTTAAAATTGGAACACACCGTCACTTTATTTATTCAGAACCGGTACAGTTTACAGGTTTTAAAATATTCTATAAAAACGATCTAAAAAAAGCTCCAAACCGTTTAATGACTCCTCAGGATCTGATGAAACTTAAACCACAACCAAGCTATATTCAGTATCAGTAGAGATTAAAATTTAACAACGAATTCGATTTATTAAGGGTAATTTAGGTTTATAATTTTACAGCGTAGGATCTTGGGCCAAATAATTTGATTTTGGAAAGCAATACCTGTTTTTTATAGCTTAGTTCAGCCCTTTCTTCCGGAGTATTTCCAGTAAGAAATCGCGTTCTATTTCAAAATATGAATAGCCGGAAGATTCCTCCTTCGGCAGGGTTTATTTTACTCGGAGCTGTTTTTCATAGGAACAGGCAGCCCGGCAAGAGGATCAATCCATTTGAAATAGTCCTAGTGGCAGCTTTGGCTACACCTATAAAAAATGGCATAATCCTCTGAAATTCTTTACAGGGCTATTATAATTCTATCACAATAAATTCTCACATTTATTAATATGGAACAGGCAATTTTCGGTGGTGGCTGCTTTTGGTGTACAGAAGCAGTTTTCCAGAATTTAAAAGGGGTTACAAAGGTAGTATCAGGCTATATGGGAGGGCATAAACTCAATCCCACATATGAAGATATCTGCAATGGAGATACCGGACATGCAGAAATAATACGCATTGAATTTAATCCGGAAGAAATCAATTTTGAAGAGCTCTTGCTCGTATTCTTTAAAACCCATGATCCAACTACCCTGAATATGCAGGGAAATGATGTTGGCACTCAATATCGTTCGGTTGTTTTCTATGAAAATCAAGAACAGAAACTTGCCGCCGAAAACATGATCGATCAATTGGAAAAAGATATGGTGTTTGAGCGGCCAATAGTTACTGAAGTGACCCCGGTATCAATATTTTATTCGGCCGAAGATTATCATCAGGATTATTATAACAATAATGCGAATAAAGGATATTGTGTTCATGTTATTCAACCGAAGCTGCATAAATTTATCAGGGAGTTCAGGGATAAGTTAAAATAAGGCTGACAGGGTTTAGAACCCTGTCAGCCTTTAGAACAATCCAATCTGCCCTTTATCATCAATATCCAGATCATCCGGATTGGTGATCTCAAAATCAACTTTCTTTCCCGGCTTTATATTTTCCTCCGAGGGTTCTGTAGGAACTTCGGTAATCCCCTGATCCTCATCTAAAGTATCCTCAGCGTCATTAGTAATGATATCCTCCTCACTTTCCACTTCCTGTAAAGATTCAGTTTCTGATATTGGTTCTTCAACTATTGCCTCGGCATTCTCAACCTGCTCTACTTTTTCCTCAATGTCATTCGCCTTAAACGAAACAGGAATATCGGTATCTACACCCGATTCAATACTTTCATTTTCATCCGGTTCAGAATCTATGGCAAGAATCTCCTCATCATCCTCGGCAGTAGAAGGAAGAAGATTAATCTCTTTCACTTCATGCGGACTTAGCCTATTTCCCATGGCCTTCATGCCCTTAACCTCAATTGCCTCACTCAAATCAATCTCAGATTCCTCTGCGATTTTGGTTTTACCCTTCAATACTTCGAGTCTGATCTTGGGTTGAACATGACCCGAGATCAGAATCAGTTTTGATCCTTGCTCCTCGCTAATGATGCTGGTCTTCTTCCCAATTGAGGCATTTTCAAAAACGAATCGCTTGAGATAATGAGCACCCGATTTGCCTTCTAAATAGATCGAAGTAAATACTTTTTCAGAATTAAACTTCTCGATAAGTAGCAATTTATCATCAAAATGATTACTCAAATCAAAGCTACTGAGTTCATAAATACCCTGTGGATTTAGAGTAAGAATTCTGTCGTCACCATCAAATTCACCAAGATATTTCCCTCTTCCATCCACATTTAAACGTTTCAAAACATCATCATACCAGATTTTACGTCCGGATAAAGTGGAAAGACCCTTACTCTTTAAAAGCACTTTCTTGACTGGGTATTTTGTCACAATATTGCCCATAGAACTTCTGCCTTTAATCACCTGATCGGCAAAATCAAGATCAAATTGAAGTTTTTTGAGTTTAGAATGAGGCTTAAGCTGAACATTAATTATTTCCGCTTCTCCATTTGGATTTGCAGTAAAATACAGCACTTTCGATCCCTTGCCACCCTTAGTCAGGTCATATTCTTTATCCCGGGTAACACCCAGTACGGAAAATCGTTTAATATAGGAGGTACCACTTTCCCCATCCCTGTATATCAGATTGTATACTGTACGCTCATCATTCTTCTTAAAGACTTGAGCATGCACAATCGCTTTGCCAGCAAAGGTCTTTTCTGCAACCTTTGAAACATTGAATTTACCATCTTCCCTAAAAACGATCACCTCATCCAAGTCAGAACAATCACACACAAATTCATCCTTACGTAATCCGGTTCCAATAAATCCATCTTCCCGGTTCATGTAGAGCTTAACATTTGCAAGTGCCACTTTTGAAGCCTCCACACGATCGAATGCTCTGATTTCAGTCTTACGTTCCCTGCCTGCACCATACTTACCCTTTAACTTTTCAAACCAGGCAATTGCATAATCTGTAAGATGTTTTAGATGCTTGTTAACCTCTTTAATATCACTTTCCAAAGCCAGTAACTGCTCGTCAGATTTCTTGAGATCAAAGCGAGTAATACTACTCATTGGTTTATCAATCAGCTTTTTATAATCCTCGGGAAGGATTTCGCGATATAACTGGGAAAAGAAAGGGCTGAACAATTTATTCAAAACCTCAACTACCGCTTCAAAATTACCGGAACCTTCGTACTCCGGATTCTTATACATTCCTTCCTGAATAAATATTTTAAGCAAGGAGCTAAAAAAAATCTTTTCCTTTAACTCGGCAAGCTTAATTTCAAGCTCAAGCTTAAGCAGTCCTTTGGTGTGCTGAGTACTCTCAACCAGAATATCATTCACACTCATAAAGTAGGGCTTATCCCCTTTGATAATACAGGTATTTGGGGAAATAGAAACCTCGCAATCAGTGAATGCATAAAGCGCATCAATAGTCACATCTGGCGAGATCCCCGGTGCGAGATGAATGATGATCTCAACATCCTTGGCTGTATTATCTTCAATTTTTTTGATCTTGATTTTGCCTTTATCGTTGGCCGAGATCACACTGTCTATAAGTCCGCCTGTAGTAGTTGTATAAGGTATCTCAGTTATAGCCAGAGTTTTCTTATCTCGCTCAATAATCTTAGCACGAACCCTGATTCTACCACCCCGCATACCTTCATTATAGTTACTGAAATCGGCCATGCCACCCATCTGGAAATCGGGTAAAAGATCGGGGCGATTACCTTTCAGAACTTCAATTGAAGCATCAATCAATTCCACGAAATTATGAGGCATAATTTTAGTTGCAAGTCCGACTGCAATCCCATCCGCACCCTGAGCAAGTAATAATGGAAATTTAACAGGAAGAGTAACAGGTTCCCTGTTTCTGCCATCATAACTACTTTGCCATTCGGTTGTGTCAGGATTAAATACCACCTCATTAGCGAATTTAGACAACCGGGCTTCGATGTATCGTGGTGCAGCTGCAGAATCTCCCGTAATTGGATCTCCCCAGTTACCCTGAGTATCAATTAATAAATTTTTTTGTCCGATTTGAACCATGGCGTCACCGATTGAGGCATCCCCATGTGGATGATACTTCATCGTGTTACCAATTACATTGGCAGCCTTATTAAACCGCCCATCATCCATTTCTTTTAAAGAATGCAAAATACGGCGCTGCACCGGCTTTAAACCGTCATGGATATGAGGAACGGCCCGGTCCAGAATAACATATGACGCATAATCTAAGAACCAATTTTCATACAACCCAGAAAGAGATGTTACATTGTGTAAAGCTTTTTCTTCACCTGCAGTATTGTTGTTTTCGCTGTCTGTATTTTCTAATTCTTCACTCATCCTTAATATGGAATTCTATTGTGGTAAATATAAGTTATCATATGAAAAACCAAGCGCTAAGTTTTAAACAGCCCCCAATTAAATTTAGCTTTTAGATTAAACAAAGCAATTTTATCAACTTTAAAATTTCAAAGCTATCAATAACAATGGCAATAAAGAACTGGAATTTCTTGGAACAGATTTTCAACAATATTATTCATTGAAAAAGAAGAGTAAATTTATCAATAGACAACTTAACATTAATTTTTCTTAACAAACACCAACTCAACACGACGATTTAACTGCCGACCATCATCAGTGGTATTATCTGCAACCGGTTTTGTATATGATTTACTGTTGGCAGGTATTCTGATTTTCTCTCCAAGGATTTCACTGACAGCATTGATTACTGCCTTGTTTCTACGCTCTGAAAGTGCATAGTTGTAATCCAGACTTCCATAATTATCAGTATGGCCTGAGATGTTAATTGAATATTGATTTTTTACTTGTTCATACTTATTAATGGCATTCCGGAGTTTAGACATTTCTATCTCAGTAATTTCAGATTTATCAAAATCAAACAGGATAACAATATTTGGCAATTCAATTTCCGGTTCAGTAAGAGCCACTTTCCTCTGTGCAGGCGATGGTACATCTACAGGTTTTGGAGCAGCTACCGAACCCTTTTTAGTCTTAGCAGACTGAGCAGGAGTTGGCTTGGACTGAGGAGAAGTAACGGGAGTTTTTTGAGAGGCAGGATTGGTATTTTGCTGAGAAACAGAATTAGGATTTTGTTGAGAAACAGCAGGCATCTGCTCTGGAGATTTTGCCAACTCCATTTTATAATTTGCAGGAAGTATTTCCTCAAGAGTTTTTCCCTTTAAGATCAGATTAGCATCAATTACCTTACTCAAATCGGGGTAATCGACAAATCCAGGCTGTTGAATATCTTTTTTTGAAGTCAGACTTCTATCTTCTAAAAATACTCCTGAATCATAAATGTTGTCAGACACATCGGCGATTACAATTTTTAAATGATATTTTTTGTAAGGAGTAACATAAGTCTGCGCCACAAGCTTTTTAGTGATTCCATCGTAGCGCAGATTACGGTAAAGGTTTGCATCAAGAGTTTTCAATAGTTCAGGATCAGCCTTAATAACTGTCTGGTCACCGGCAACAGGTCCTTTCATGGCAAATACCGAGCCAATACCTCTTAATATTCGGCCAGGCAAAGTCCCTTTATACGTTGCTTTGAGTGGCTCTTGTCTTTTAATAACAACCTGCTTGTATAAATTATTATCGATGAATTGATCCTGGTTAAGTTTAAAGTTAATCGTATTTATACTAACAGGAACTTCGCTTCCGGAAATTAAAGCAATATTTTTAGAGCTGCTATCATCAGAAACAATAAATGCAAAAACATCATTATAGGGTGAATCAACATACTCCGGATATTCGTCAGAGCCAAATTGATAATTAAATTGAATGCTGTTATCCATTGGGACAAAATCAAACTCTACACTACAGATATCAAATAACATACCACTGACAATAGTCGAAAGATCGGGATCAGTTTGAGGGGACGAGATATCTCCAAAAGTGGAACTTTGATTATGAGAATTATTATAACCCGCAACATTATAGGAGTTTCCTGTTGAAAGAATTAAGCCCTTTTGAACCTTCAAAATATTACCTGTACTGGTGTAGGACAAGGTAGAAAGCGGGTATCCTTTAAATTTAATGTTTCCAACTACTATCCCCTGTCCGCTAAAATTCTTCTTTACCCATTCGTCCACCTTAATAGACGATAATCTGATCTGGCCGAAACTATTAGCGGCAGAAAACAAAACTGTAAGCAGCAGGAATAAATATTTATTCATTATTAATCAATGTATTAAAGAGAATTTTCAATCATGCTCCATTGAATAGTCCAATTTAACATGGGATGAGAAAAATTAAAATCCATATCATACAATTTACGATTATTTTTGAAGTCTTGTTTCGGTAAAGGCAAAAGGAAGTAAACTTTTTATTCCTACTGTACGGATAATAGATCCATTGGGGCAATAAAAGAGAACATTGATCAGACTAGACTGTTTCTTTTCGTATTCTGCCATAACTTGAAGGCAGGCTCCGCATGAAGTAACCGGTTCCTTTATTTCAAAATGATCAGTCTGCGCACTTATTGCCATACTTACAATCTTATCATTGGGATATGAAGAACCAATAGCGAAAAGCGCAACCCGTTCTGCACATAAGCCTGAAGGATAAGCCCCATTCTCTTGATTACTGCCATACACAATCTTCCCACTCGAAAGTATTACAGCTACCCCCACCCTGAAACCCGAATAGGGAGAATAAGAACTCGCCATGGCGTTAACAGACTCCAGGCAAAGATTTCTATCTGTACTACTTAATTCATCAACTGAAGAATATTCCTCAAAAGAAATGGAAATATTTTTTTTCTGCATCATACAGCATCTGCTAATAATGCTGCAGCTTCCTGCTCCTCAGCAAGAAAATCAACTTCCACACGGAGGTTTTGAATAATATGCTGCTGCCTATCGGGAGTATTTTTACCCATATAATACTCCAGTATATTCTTAATACCTTGTTCTTTTGAAAGAATTACAGGATCAAGGCGAATATCTGCTCCTATAAACAATCCGAATTCTTCGGGTGATATTTCACCCAAGCCTTTAAATCTGGTTATTTCGGGCTTATTGCCTAGTTTATGTATAGCCCGCTGCCTTTCTTCATCACTGTAACAGTAAATAGTTTCCTTCTTATTTCTGACCCTGAAAAGCGGAGTTTGAAGAATTGAAACATGTCCTGCTTTAACCAGATCAGGGAAAAACTGAAGGAAAAAGGTCATTAGTAATAAGCGGATGTGCATTCCATCGACATCGGCATCAGTGGCAAAAACAATGTTGTTATACCTAAGATTATCTAATCCATCTTCAATATTCAGGGCATGCTGAAGCAGATTAAATTCCTCATTTTCATAAACAACCTTTTTTGTCAAACCAAAGCAATTGAGTGGCTTACCTTTCAGACTAAACACTGCCTGGGTCATTACATCTCTGGATTTTGTAATAGAACCACTCGCAGAATCTCCCTCTGTTATAAACAAGGTAGTATCTTGCTTTCGCTCATGATTATCGTCAAAGTGAATTTTACAATCCCTTAATTTTTTATTGTGTAATGACGCTTTTTTTGCGCGCTCATTTGCCAATTTTTTGATTCCGGCAATATCTTTTCGTTCACGTTCAGATTGAAGTATTCGTTTCAGCAGAGCATCCGCATCTGAAGGGTGTTTATGCAGATAATCATCCAGTTCCTTTTTGATGAAATCATTTATGAAGGTACGAACTGAAGGGCCATCAGGAGCTATATTTTGCGAACCAAGTTTGGTTTTCGTTTGCGATTCAAACACAGGCTCCTGAACTCTGATTGAAATAGCAGAAACAATAGAAGCCCTGACATCGGAAGCATCGAACTCCTTTTTATAAAATTCACGGATTGTTTTTACAACTGCTTCCCTGAATGCTGCCTGATGTGTTCCGCCCTGTGTGGTATGCTGCCCATTTACAAAAGAATAATACTCTTCACCATATTGCTGACCATGAGTCATAGCCACCTCTATATCTTCACCCTTCAGGTGAATAATCGGATACCGAAGGGTCTCTGCTTCAGTATTCCTGGTAAGCAAATCGTATAAACCCCTTTCAGAGAAAAATTTGGTTCCATTAAAATTAATCGTGAGTCCGGAATTAAGAAATACATAATTCCAGATCATACTCTCTACAAACTCAGGGATATAATGGTAATTCCTGAAAATAGTTTCATCGGCATAAAAAATAACTGCTGTTCCGTTCCTCTGGGTACTTTCTGTCTCTGGCAAATCGTTCACTAGAACACCCTGTTCAAATTCAGCCTTTTTAGTCCGGCCATCACGATAAGACTGCACACTAAAACTAGATGAAAGTGCATTTACTGCCTTGGTACCAACCCCATTTAAACCAACTGATTTCTGGAAAGCTTTTGAATCGTACTTACCACCTGTATTAATTTTGGACACACAATCGATCACTTTTCCGAGCGGGATTCCACGACCATAATCACGAATAGAAACCTTTTTATCACTGACTGTGACTTCAATTGTTCGGCCGGAGCCCATCACAAACTCGTCAATAGAATTATCCAGAATTTCTTTAAGTAAAACGTAAATTCCATCATCGTAAGCTGATCCATCTCCCAGCTTTCCGATGTACATGCCTGGTCGCAGGCGAATATGTTCTTTCCAGTCGAGCGACCGAATACTATCATCACTATAATCTATTTCAGCCATCCTTATCTAAATAATATCTTTACAGCTACAAATTTAAAATTTAGATTGGCATAGCTCCTGCTTAGATTTCCACATTTAAACACTGGGGCTGATTGCTTTAATAGATTTGTGGTAGGAGGTTCCAGCTTTCGCCGGAATGACAAAATGGTGATGGGAACAAGGAGATTCCAGCCTGCGCTGGAATGACCAAGGTTGCTTAATGAATGGTGTATGAGGTTCCCGCTTTCGCGGGATCCGATATCTATCAGATGACAAAGGTGGCTTGACGAATTTTATTGAGGTTCCAGCTTTCGCCCGATGTCATTAAGTTAAGAGTCCGCATAGGCTCCTTGGATTAAAATTGCAGTGTGGGAAATTTGGGAGGTTCCCACTTTCGTGGGAATGACAAATCAGGAAGGAGGAGGGGGATTCCAGCCTCCGCTGGAATCGAAATTCGGAAACTTACCCCAAATGATGCAGTCCTTTTACTCATTTTTTGTCATTAGAACATAGCCATCGCCAGGGAAAAACAATTAAAGACCAGACAGCGATCCTGGAAAAATAATTTAACCAATAAATATAAGCACGATTGGCATGATTTTGCCGCTGATTGGTTCATTAAAAGTATTCAGTAACTTAAACCGATTCCAGCGGAGGCTGGAATCTCCTGAACCTAACCAACCTTTGTCATTCCCACGAAAGTGGGAACCTCCAAATCCTTAAATAATGACATTGCGCGTGCGCCAGCGAGAGATTTACAATCTATGTTTCCTTTAAAGTATAATATGAGTCAATCTATGTGGTTAGATTTTAAATATTGATCTCATGTTACTTTAGTACCGGCTCTTCTGGTTTTATAGCAGGAATACTATCCCTAAGTAGTGTTTTATTCTCTTTATTTCGATCTTCCTTTCTTTGTTTACCCAATAGAAAGCTTAGCAGTTCATTAAAATCATCGAAATCTTTTCTATAAACAACTCCTAGGGCACTCACATATTCATCATCACTCAGATTGGTAAGGAAATTACCGTTATTAATTTTATTCGAAGCTCTGAGCACAAGATCGCCATTCTTTTTGATCAGGTAAAGAGCCTCTACATCACGTGCTACTGTGTTTCTGCCACGAATTACATTGAATTCTGAGAACCTTCCACTTCCATTGGTTCGGTCGGTTACACCACCTGTAATAATAAGTCGGTCGTTTAACAAGCGAAATGATGCACTTGCAT
The DNA here is from genome assembly GCA_030831705.1 of Daejeonella sp. GTDB lineage: Bacteria > Bacteroidota > Bacteroidia > Sphingobacteriales > Sphingobacteriaceae > Daejeonella. Next base: position 12,709 of record JAURKO010000154.1, read on the forward strand.
CATTCAGGGAGCGAATATTCAAATCCACAAAATTCAGATTCAATGATTGGGTCAAAATGGTATTAAGTTGATTGAAAAACAATTCTGTACCTGCACTGATGAATGTGGATGTTGCAGCTGTGCCCAGATTTCCTCCCGATCCTTCGGCAAAGGAACGCCTGACTATTAAGCTTAACGCCTGTTGATTGGTATTATTTACGTCACTCAGATAAGATTGTAACTCATCCTTTATGTAGGCGTCTGCCGGGAAATTGATATCAAATGAAATATTTGGAGTTAATAATGGGCCGCTTAAATTCATTACAGCTTCTACTGGCACTTTTTGTTCCTGGGGTGGTCTGCCTGCAGCTACATAAAGAGGCCTCAAACTGGTTCTGACTTCATAAAGTGCCTTCATATTAATCGCAGCCTCAATCGGATTTCCGGTCCAGCGGATGGAACCACCTTCACTAATCCTAAAAATTTTATTTATAAAATCCTGTGCAGTAAAATCGAATTTTCCACTGTTGATATTATAGTCTCCATACATTTCAAAATCTCCCAGGCTATTAATGTTCAAACTCAGCTGGGAATCGCCACGTCCTGTTAATTTGCCCAGTTCTGTGAAGATATTCATTTCAGTTTTCTGATCAATCTGCAGTTCAAAATCCATTGTAAGCCCTTTGAAAGTGGATATTTTGGGCTTGTTTAAAGTAGTGTCTTTTGATACAGATGTGATAAAGTCATTTTTACTAATTGTTGCCGAAGAGTTCAATGGAATATTAAATACCGTCCCTGCTTCTGTTTTCGCATCAATAATAATGCGCATATCATTTGTTGGGCCATTAAAGCTAAACACTCCGGATCCATAAGCTACACCAAAATAAAGTGGATTGTCTTTTGCACTTGTGTTTAAAGCCATGAATTTATTTGCAACAATATTAACATGGATTTCGGGATTATTAATATTAGCCAAATCCACTGTGCCGTTGGCTATGGCAATATTTTCTTTGATATCCCTTATTTTAAGATTATTAAGCTTGATTACTGTATTTTCTACATCAATTTTGTCTGATATCCGGTAAGGGGTTTTTAAATAATTCACCGTCATGCCCCCATCTATCACATTAAGATTTCCATTAATCTGAGGTTTCTTTAGTTTTCCGGTAACTGTCAGGTCTGCTGAAACTTTGCCACTCATATTCGATACGAGATTCTTCAGAAAAGGCTGGAATAACTTCACTTCATTTTCTCTCATAATGAGTTTCATGTCCAGATTATTCTGTTCATCACTTGCATTATAAGTCCCGGTTATATCTAATGTTGTTTGGCCCTTATCTTCAACATTCATTTTAACATTGATCAGTTTGGTTGTATTGTCTAATCCGGCACTTAAAGTCATATTCCCTACAGCCAATTGATTATAGTTCAAACTGTCTATTCTAATTTCTGCTTCCAAATTTGGAGTCGGACCAATTCCGGCAATTTTAGCCTTGCCATTCAGTGTGCCATTTAAAGTAATTCCGAGAGGTACTGTCAGAGGATTAAAAGTTGTTAACTTATAATTATTGAAACCAATCAGCAATTCATCGGCAGGGTCTTTGGAGATATAGCCATTAATAGTTAACATTTGATTATCTCTGAATAATTCAAACCCTGTAATTTTTGTGCGTCTCAAAAGGCTGAATTCCTGATCTTTAGTGCGTCCATCATCGAAGCTGAAGCTAACTTTTTCCTGGATCTTCCAGGTTTGATTATTAATAATCACATCAGAAGGCAATATGCTTAATTGAATTTTTTGTTCACCGTTGGAAGTGAATTCTACCAATGCGTTTAAATCCAGCTGGTTTGTTGCCTTTTTATCGGATAGTTTAATGTTTAAACTCAGACTATCATTTTGCAAAATATTGGCAATGTTGACATTTTTGATGTAGAGGCTGTCTGTTATGTCAATTCTATCTGAGGTGATGAAAATGTTCATAGCATCTGCTGAAGTGCTTTCATCAATAATCAGATCATTGACTTTTATTTTGTCATATTGAATCAGTTTGATAAATCCATTCAGATTTGCAGTATTAGAATCTGAAACAAATTTCCCATTGAAGTTAGCCTGCTCAGGAATTCTTAGTTTTGGCGCAAACAATATACTCAGGGGTTCAAAATATTTAATCCTTAGGTTAAATTCAAAGTTCTGTTTTTCAGGTTTAAGATAGGTTAAGCCCAGTGATGGAATGTACTTACTAGCTACAGATTTAAAGTAGGAGGGCAGGGTTTTCAGATCATATTGCCCTTTAATACTGGCATCAAAAATATCCGATTCAATATTCATGGAACGATCTGAACCTATTCCAATGGCCTTGAGCATTACCGAATTAATATCAAAAGAGTTTTTAGAATTGCTCAGATGAATTTTAGTGAGTTCAACGAGGCCTTCAATATTTTCTAAACTGGATCCTGTAAAATTAGTTTTAAGGGTTGCATCAAATTGAACGCTGTCTTTAATAAGTTTAAGGTTGTGTAGATTGGCGCCTTCTATAGATGCATTGAAATTGAAGGCGGGCAAATTTTGATTCAGGTTTAACTTTCCTTCAAAATCCAACTTCACATTCGGGTCATTGACATTAATTTCCCCATCGAAAACCTTATTTACGAAACGGCTATCAACTTTTATATTAGTATATCTATAATCCTTAAAATCAAAATAATCAATGTTTGCTCCAATTTGCTCCTGTAAACTATTTAATTTGATTCCTTTACCGTTAATATCTGCAGTTAGTGTAGTTCTTCCTAGAATTTTTTGATCCAGTAATTCACCCAGGTTGAAATCATACGCATTAATTTTCCCTTTATAACTTGGAACTGAAGCATCATCAATCTTCATGTTCATATTAGTAACTACCCGTCCTAAACGGGTTTTAAACTCTCCAGAGGCTATGAAATTAGTGATGAATCCCTTAAAACGGCCTTTAAAGTTAATAGTTCCGAATTTTTCTACTAGTGTAGGAATGGTCGAATTCTTATTTCCTGTGGCTTTGGATATGATTAAATCCAGATCTCTTTTATTAGTTGATATCTGATCAAAGTCCAGATCTAGTATTGTTTGCTTAATTTTTGGGAGGCCGGTAAGCCTGAAATCTCCTTTAACATAAGTTGCTTGTCCGCTTTGAATTAGCATGTTTTTTGCTTTCAGGTCTTTTACATAGCCTGAAACCTGTCCATTAACCTGAAAAATAATTGATGATTTGGATAGGTTTGGAGAAAAATATGCGATATCAGCACTGTTGATTTTGGCATTTTGTAAGTTTGAGCTTAAGAATACTTTGCTGTTGAAATTATTGAAATTAGAGAACTTAGAAAATTTAAAAAGCAGGTAATTACTAATTTTACTGTCTGAAGTTTCAAGCAAAAGCTTTTTAAACTCCATTCGGTTGGTGTCAATCGTAGCGTCGGTACTGAGGCTCTTTAAAAAAAAACCACTTTTCTCCCTGAAGGTCATGTTTCTGACTCCGGCTTTCAGCAAATAGGATTTCGTATCCAGATCCAGTATAGTTGCACTCAGTCTGCGCAGCTCAATATCATTGAAATTTATTCCCTTAACAGGGTTAATATTATTTAAGTTTTTGTATTTAAAAGCAATATTATTTAATACTACTTTTTCAATGCTGACATCATATGGTTTTGAAAACTTTTTTTTCTTGGGTTTGCCGCTGCTGAAATAATTTAAGATAAAAGTCAGATTTGTTGATTTGTCTTTATATTTCTTCAGATGAAACTTTCCGTTGTCCATCTGTATAAGCTTAACGATTATCTTTTGCTCATTAAGAGAGAAGTAGTTAATGTCGATTAAGAATTTTGGAGAAAATACCAGTGTGTCTTTTTCTAGATCTTGTACGTACAAGCTATCAAGCTCTAGTGATTTAAATGGCTTGATTTTTAATGAAGAAAGTTCAACACGTGTGTTCAGTTGTTTTGAAAGATAGTTTGCAGCTTTTTTTGCTATGTACGTCTGAACGTTCTTGAACTGTAAAGAAAAGATCAATAGAGTAAGCAACAATGTCAAGGTTGCCAATATCCAAAGAGTTATTTTTAGAGCTTTTTTGATAGATTTGTATTTTTAAATATTCAATTCAATTATAACATACGTTTTGGCAATCATACTGGGTATTGAATCCTCCTGCGACGACACTTCTGCATCAATTTGTATTGATGGCAAAATTTTTTCCAATGTGATAGCAGGTCAAATTGTTCACCAAAAATATGGAGGAGTGATCCCCGAACTAGCTTCACGGGTACATCAGCAAAATATAATTCCTGCAGTGCATGAAGCTATTTCAATAGCAAAAATACACAAAAATGATATTGATGCTGTAGCTTTTACAAGAGGCCCCGGATTATTAGGGTCGCTCTTGGTTGGCACCTGCTTCGCAAAAGCCTTTGCACTGGCCAATAGTCTGCCTCTAATTGAGGTAAATCACATGCAGGCCCATATTTTAGCTCATTTCATTGAAGAAAATAAGCCTGAATTTCCTTTTTTATGCCTTACTGTTTCTGGCGGTCATACACAGATCGTATTGGTTAGGGACTATTTTGATATGGAAATTATTGGACAAACCACTGATGATGCCGCTGGTGAAGCTTTTGATAAAACTGCAAAATTATTAGGGTTGCCCTATCCTGGTGGTCCGTTGATTGATAAATATGCAAAATTAGGAAATAAGGATGCTTTCAAATTCCCGGAGCCTCAAATCCCCGGACTTGATTTTAGTTTTAGCGGACTTAAAACTTCAATCATGTATTTTGTTCGTGACAGGATAAAAGAAAATCCTGATTTCTTAATTCAAAATTTGAATGATGTTTGTGCTTCAGTTCAGGAAAGAATTATTTCAATTCTTTTAAATAAAATGAAAAAGGCAGCATTACAATATCAGATCAAAACTATCGCTATTGCTGGCGGTGTTTCTGCAA
>JAURKO010000155.1 GCA_030831705.1 Daejeonella sp.
ACAGTGCCGGGTAAAATAAACCTTGCCGAAGGAGGTATCTTCCGGCTATTGGTAAACTGAAATAGACCACGATTTCTTGCCAGAAATACTCCGTAAGAAAGGGCTGAACTAAGCTATAATACGCAGGTATTGGTTTCAAAAACCAAATAATATGAACCTAGAGCATTATGAGATCAATTTAAAAGGTATATTTTTTCCACCCTTATATCGAACTCAGGTTATTTAGGATAATATTGTGGTCTCTGATATTATTGTCTATCGAGTTTATCTAACTCCATCTGCACAAAATCTGCGAGCTCTTTCACATAGGAAGCAGTAAAGTTAAACTCGATTCCTGCGGTTTCATAGATCTCTTTAATTGTTTTGGTATAGCCAAGTTTTAAAGCTTCAAGATAGCTTGAAAGTCCTTTTGTAGGGTTTTCCTTATAGTTTTTCCAGACTGCAATGGCTCCAAGTTGTGCAATTCCGTACTCAATATAGTAGAATGGAACTTCAAAAATATGCAGTTGTTTTTGCCAGAGGTTTTTCAATGCAGGTTGATGTTCAGACCAATCGGTGAAGTTATTTCCAAATGATTCCAAAATTTTTGTCCATGCTTCTGATCGCTCCTCACTTGTGTGGTCAGTATTAGTGTAAATCCAATGCTGAAATTGGTCCACTACAGCAACCCAAGGGAGTGTTTTTAAGACATCTTTCAGCTGGTCCTTCTTGGCGCGAATAAGATCTTCAGAATTATTAAAAAATTTATCCCAATGATCCATAGAAATAAGCTCCATGCTCATGGATGCTAGTTCTGCAACTTCTGATGGAAGGTGCTTAAAGTCATTTAATTCAAGTTCTGCCGAAATAAATGTATGAATAGCATGTCCGCCTTCGTGAACCATGGTGGTCAGGTCTCTGAATGTTCCGGCAGAATTCATGAATATAAATGGAGCTCCACTCTCTGCAAGTGGGTAATTATAGCCACCAGGGGCTTTGCCTTTACGACTATCAACATCGAAAAAGCCATTTGCTTTCATTATCTCTAGTCTTTCGCCTATATACGGACTCAGTCCATGGAAGCATTGAATAGACTTTTCAATTAATTCCTCACCATTACGGAATGGTTTCAAAGCCGGCTTTCCGGAAATATCAACATCCATGTCCCATGGCTTTAACTCACTTAAATTCAGAGCTTTGAGACGATTTTCGGCCTGAGTCTTTAGAATTGGAACAATTTCCTTTTGAATAGCTTTATGAAAATCATAACAGTCGGTAGGGCTATAATCAAAACGCCCGAGTGCCTGAAACATATAATCTCTGAAGTTTTCAAAGCCCGCATTTAAGGCAACCTGGTGACGAAGTTTTAACAATGAATTGAATAACTCGTCCAGTTTTTCTTTATCCTCCAGTCTTCGGGTAATGATGGCTTCCCAGGCCTCTTTTCTTATTTTACGGTCGGTATCCTTCAAAAGTACTGCAGCTTGTTCCAAAGTGTACTCCTGACCGCTTATTATGACTGACATTGAGCCTGTAATACCCTGATATTTTTGCTGTTCAACCTGTATTTGGGTTAACAGAGGTATATTTTCTTCCCGAAAGAGTTCGAGTGCCTTTTTTATACCACGCACATAGACAAAGTATTTAGCCTTATCCAGTTCTTCGGCAAATGGACACTGTATAAATTTTTGGTTCAATTCATTATTGAGTGGAGCAATCTTCGGTTCGATTTCAGTTGCGAAAAATTGAAAGTCATTCAAAAGTTTTTCATCAGTGGTATCGCAGGTCATCCTTATATACCTCCAGGCAAAATCTTCTTCTAATGCAGCTTCAATTTCACTGCGGTCGCGGAGCCATTGGACTAATTCAGAAACGGAGTTTATTGATCTGTTAATCAACTCATTGAAAATAGGTTCAAGATAGTCCCATTGTATATTCAGATCTACAGATATATAAGTTCTTTGTTTTTTAGAGATTTTAAGATCGTTCATATTATAATTGATTTCTCAGATAAGCATCCAGTAAAAAAAATATGGCAAAAACTACCGAGGCGATTCCATTTGTTGTGAAAAAAGCCCGGTTAACCTTTGATAAATCATCAGGTTTTACCAGCTTATGCTGGTAGATCAACAGCAGGATGAAAAACAGTACGCCGGCAAGATAAAACCATGATAAATCTGTATTAAAATAGGGTAGAGTCACAAATACCACCGTAAGTAAGTGCAAAAATGATGATACTCTTAAGGCATTTTTTTTACCAAGCCAGGCCGGTATTGAATTTAGATTATTTTGTCTGTCGAATTCTTCATCTTGTAACGCATAGATAATATCAAAACCACTTACCCAGCATAAAACGGCCAGTGAAAAGTAGATTGGAAGCATTGCAAATTCTCCGGTAACAACCAGATAAGCACCGATGGGTGCAAGGGCAAGACCCAGACCTAAAATTAGATGGCAAAGGGGAGTGAACCTTTTAGTGTAGCTATAACCCAGTACAACTGTTAGCGCAACTGGGGAAAGATAAAAACAGAGTTTATTGATCAGAAAGGTTGTCAGAATAAATAAAATACTGTTTACAATGGTAAAGAGTAAAGCTTGTTTTGAACTGATACGTCCTGAGGGGATATCCCTGATTGCAGTTCTTGGATTTTGAGCATCAATATTCCTGTCGAGGTAACGATTGAAAGCCATCGCTGCATTACGTGCAAAAACCATACACAATAGCATTAGGAATAGTTTGAACCAGTCAAACTCGTACGTTGTGGTAGTGATTGCAAGAAAGAAACCTATAATAGCAAAAGGCATTGCAAAAACAGTATGGGCAAATAATACAAGCGAAAAATATTTGTTCATCAGGTTTATCTCTTTTTTATTCAGGATTCTGTAAGTAGCATTCAATTTTTATTTAAATGCATGCTCAATTACCTGGTAAAATTTTTGTTCAGGTCATTAATAAAATTCAATAAATCATCACGACCTTCCTGTGTTTCTGCTGATGTAATATAATGCTGGGGCACCTCTTCAAAAATCTCTAGCAGGGCTTTTCTAAATTTCGCAATGCTTTGGTCTGTCTTGACACTTGATTGCTTATCAGCTTTTGTGAAAATCAGCTGGAATGGTAGGCCGTTTTCACCAAGCCAGGTACAGAATTCTAAATCAATTTTTTGCGGATCTAGCCGGCTATCAATCAGTACGAATACACATTGCAAATTCTCGCGGTTTCGAAGATAGAAACTGATGAATTTTGACCATTCGCCACGGTTACTTTTAGAGGTCCTTGCATATCCATAACCTGGTAGATCAACAAGCTGCCAGTTTTCATTGATTAAAAAATGGTTAATTAACTGTGTTTTACCCGGTGTTTGAGAGGTTTTCGCGAGCCCTTTTCGCTGTACCAGCATGTTGATCAGTGAGGATTTGCCTACGTTTGAACGACCTATAAAGGCATACTCCGGTAATTCTGGAGCCGGTAGTTTATCGGTTCTGGTATTACTACATTGAAATTCTGCACTTTTTATGATCATGGCACAAAGGTAGAACATTGCTTCCAATGTTTGAACTCCTGGATTTTAAATCAATCTGCAGAGCGTCATATTTTGATTATTATGACAATTTTTATGGATGGAATTATCTTGTTTACAATCTCAGTACTTAATTCCATTATCTTTGCAAAATATGTCAAAAATAGTCAGACCTTATCAGGATTCGGATGCTACCAAAAAAGAGCAGGTGGCAAGTATGTTCAATAATATTTCTGGAACGTATGATTTTTTAAACCATTTTCTATCGATGGGTATTGACAGAATATGGAGAAAAATAGCAATCAAAGAATTAGTTAAACACAAACCTTCCCACATTCTGGATGTTGCAACCGGCACCGGTGATTTTGCATTTGAAGCGATAAAGATCCTCAAACCTAAAAAGATTACTGGAGTTGATATCTCAGCCGGGATGCTAGGGATAGCAGATCAGAAAATTATTAAAAGAAAAATGCAAGATGTTTTTGAGGTGCAGCTTGGTGATTCTGAAAAATTATTATTTGATAATGACTCTTTTGATGCGGTTACTGTAGCTTTTGGTGTCCGAAATTTTGAGAATCTTGAAAAAGGTCTGAGTGATATGCTTCGCGTATTAAAACCTGGAGGTAAGGCTGTTATTCTCGAGTTTTCAAAACCCAGAGTTTTTCCTGTAAAGCAAGCGTATAATTTCTATTTCAAATACATTACCCCCGCAGTAGGAAGAATATTTTCTAAAGATAATAGCGCCTATACCTACCTACCTGAATCTGTAGCTTCTTTCCCTGATGGAGCTAATTTTGATTCTATGATGAAAAAAGTTGGGTTTAAAGATACGAAGTTCCGTCCGCTGACGTTTGGAATTTGTTCCATTTACACTGGATTTAAATGATGAAACATATCCTTCTGTTTTTATTTTTTATTTTTTCGATAAACAGAATCTCTGCTCAGGAAAGCTGGGGCGGTGGTGTAGATGGGGAACAATTACATTTTGGTTTTACATTTCAAAACGTTGCTTCTGAGTTTAAAATATTAAGGCTTGCAGAATGGAAAGGGCCATTTATTGATCCTTTTAATGGACTTCCAATGATAAATAGTAAAATGGTAAGTCTTGCTTCACCTCTTACGCAAGGATTTGGATTAGGATTTGTTTCTGATTACAGGCTCGGAGACAATGCTAATTTGCGTTTTACACCTGCGATGGTTTTTTCCGATAGAATTATAAACTATGAATTTGAAAATCCAGCTTTTAACATCCAAAGGACTGTACATGCAACATTAATGGATTTACCGGTAGGTATAAAGCTCAAATCTGACAGAAGGCGAAATTTTAGAGCTTATATGATCACTGGGGCAAAATATTCTATTGACATTACTTCGAAGAGAAAAACAGATGATGTTGCGCTGAGTCCGGATGCAAAATTTCTCAAAAACAATAAAAACACGTTATGGTATGAAGCAGGTTTTGGGTTCGATGTTTATTTTGAATTTTTCAAAATGTCTCCTGAAATTAAATTCGCTCAATCATTTAAAAGTGTACTTAAGGATAATGATAGACTCGATAACCCCTATATCGCACCGTTAGATCGGTTGTTTGTACGCAGTTTTCAGTTCAGTTTGTATTTTGAATAGCTATTCAACAGAATTTATTAATTTTGTAATTTAAATAATTATGTCAAAAATAGCTCTTATAACAGGTGCAACTGCTGGAATTGGTGAAGCATGTGCCCGCTTGTTTGCCCAACAAAAATATGATCTTATCCTTACCGGACGTCGTACTGAGCGCTTAAGTGTGCTCGCTGATGACCTGACTGCTAAATACGGTATTCAAGTAAAGCTCTTAACGATGGATGTACGGAATAAGGAAGAGGTCGAAATTCTTGAAACTTTATCCGAAGATTGGAAAAAAGTGGATGTTTTGATAAATAATGCTGGTTTATCCCAAGGAATGGATCCAATTAACGCTGGAAGCACAGCTGATTGGGAAGTCATGATTGATACTAATATTAAGGGCTTACTATATGTGACTAAAGTTGTTTCCAACTGGATGATCAAACATAAATCCGGACATATAGTCAACCTGGGGTCGATTGCCGGAAAAGAAACCTATCTAAATGGAAATGTGTATTGCGCAACTAAACACGCAGTAGATTCATTAAATAAAGCAATGAGGATAGACCTTCTGCCCCACAAGATTAAAGTTACGGGTGTACATCCTGGAGCCGTTGACACTGAATTTTCCCAGGTTCGTTTTCACGGCGATCAGGAAAGGGCAAAAAAAGTATACGAAGGTTATGAGCCCCTGCATGCACAGGACATCGCTGAAACTATTTGGTTTGCAGTTTCTCGTCCGGCTCACGTAAACATAAATGATATGATTGTTATGCCGAGCGCACAGGCAAGTACTTCTCATCATTTGAAAGAATAACCTCTGAGCGTAATTATTGGATTAAGTATAAAAATTATTTCCAACTACTCAGGATTGTGTAGTTTTGCTATATTCACTAACCAAATTAAAATCATTTCAGGAAATGCCTCTGCAACAAAATATTGACCAGGATATTAAATCCGCCATGTTGAGTAAGGATAGTATCCGTTTACGCGGACTCAGGGCTATTAAAGCTGCATTACTAGTTGCTAAAACAGAAAAGGGAGCTCAGGAAGCACTTTCCGAAGAAGCTGAAATTAAGGTTCTTCAAAAACTTGCTAAACAACGTAAAGAGTCTTCGGATATTTATCAGTCTCAAAATCGCCAGGACTTATACCAGATTGAACAGGAAGAGTTACAGGTAATAGAGGCTTATTTGCCAAAACAATTAGATAGAAATGCTGTTGCATCCTTGATTAAACAAATAATTAGCCAAACTGGTGCTTCGGGTATCAAAGATATGGGCAAAGTGATGGCAGTGGCAAGCAAGGAACTGGCTGGAAAGGCAGATGGAAAAACTATTTCTGAACTTGTAAAAGAACTGCTTAGTTAATTTTTTTTTTACATCATTTCAGTTTGAATTTACAATTATGACTTATTTTCTTTCTAATAAAATAAGTTTTTATATTGAAATAACTTTTAGACTTATACCTTAGCAGATAAAAGGCAAATTGTACTTAACGATTCTATGGAGTTCGAGATAAAAGAAGATAACGGTTTTAAATACATTGAAGAGGGGGAAGGTGAAGTGCTCTTGTTGCTCCATGGTTTAATGGGCGCACTTAGTAATTGGACCGATGTTGTACATGAGTTTAAAAAGGATTATAGGGTAATAATACCATTGTTGCCACTTTATGACTTTCCATTGCTCACCACTGGCGTAAAAACACTGGCAAAGTTTGTACATAAGTTTGTAAAGTATAAAAAGCTCAAAAATATTACCGTTTTAGGTAATTCACTTGGCGGCCATGTTGGCTTAATTTATACGCTCAGCCATCAGGATGATGTGAAATCGCTCGTTTTGACAGGCAGTTCTGGTTTGTATGAGAACGCATTTGGAGGTTCATTTCCTAGACGTGAAAGCTATGATTTTATTAAGGAAAAGGTTGAATTTACTTTTTATGATCCTGCAACTGCAACAAAAGAGTTGGTAGATGAAGTTTACCAGATAGTAAATGACAGAATAAAAGTGATTAAAATACTTGCTATGGCTAAATCAGCCATCAGGCATAATATGTCAAAAGATATTCACAAAATTAAGGTTCCTGTCTGCCTTATATGGGGTAAAGATGATAAAATAACCCCTCCTGATGTGGCAGTAGAATTCAATCAGTTATTGCCTGATTCTGAATTGAATTGGGTTGATTTATGTGGACATGCACCAATGATGGAAAGGCCTGTTGAATTCAATGCACATTTAAGAAAGTTTTTAGATCGTATCTATTAGCACAAGCTCTATGTTTGCATACGAACTCATATCGGATAGTATCCCAGCTCTAAGAACTTCTGATACCATTCAGAAAGTCTATGAAAGGATGAGCGAGTTTCGTGTTAACCATCTTCCAATTGTTAATGAAAAACAATTTATAGGACTTGTATCTGAAGAAGATCTGATAGAAGTTCATGATTTTAGCACTCCCGTGGGCAATTTAAGCTTATCGCTTCATAATCCATTTGTGTTTGAGGATCAACACGTTTATGATGTAATTAGGATATTTCACGAACAGAAATTAAGTCTTGTTCCTGTTCTTGATTTGAACCAAAACTACAAAGGTCTTATTTCCATAAACACACTATTGGAACATATTGCCACAATTACATCAGTGAAGGAACCCGGTGGTATAATTATTCTTGAGATAACCAACAGAAATAATTCATTGGCGCATATTTCTCAGATTGTAGAATCAGACAATGCTCAAATACTAAGCTCTTACGTTCAATCATTTCAAGATTCGACAAAACTTGAAATCACCTTAAAGCTTAATCGCACAGATTTGTCCTCAATTATAGCATCTTTTCTTAGATATGATTATCATATCAAAGCTACCTTTAATGATATAAAATCAGATGATGGTACTTCAGACCGATACGATCAGCTAATGAACTATCTCGATATCTAAAAATAAAACATGAAGATTGCAATTTACGGTAGGCAATTCAACAATAGTGTATTACCTCATGTTCAGCAGGTTTTCGACAGCCTGGCAGAACATTCGGTTGAGGCCTTTGTTTATGATAAATATAATCACTTCATCTCGGGGAAAATATTTTTCCCAAGGAAGTTTCAAATTTTTCGTAATTACAATGATCTGATTGATGCCAAAGTAGATGTAATGATCAGTCTGGGAGGCGACGGCACCTTACTTGACACTGTTACGCTGATTCGAGATTCTAATATACCGGTAATTGGCATAAACTTCGGACGTTTAGGTTTTTTGGCAAGTATTAATAAAAATGATATTGCAAGTGCCATGACAAGTCTGGTTAGCAAGGACTTTACCCTAGATAGGCGTGTCCAGCTTTGCATTGAATCAG
>JAURKO010000156.1 GCA_030831705.1 Daejeonella sp.
GTCTGTTGTCTGTAAATGAGTGTAATTGTCGAATGTATTGCTAAAAATTTATATCCTCGAGAAGAATTTTTAAATGAATCAGGATTAAGTCTTGGTTCTTGGTTCTTGGCTCTTGATACCTGTCTGTTTCCTGTTGTCTATAAATTAGTGTTATAATCGAATGTATTGCTACAAATTTATATCCTCAAGAAGAATTTTTAAATGAATCAGGATTAAGTCTTGGTTCTTGGTTCTTGGCTCTTGATACCAGTATGTTGTCTGTAAATTAGTGTAATTGAAATATTTTAGCGAAAGCTATTATCATTAAAAAACAAATCAACTGGTCCATTTTCGTAAGCGATAGCCTCTGAATGCATAAAATATAAGATACATATAGCAAGGGAACAATACCCAGTATGCATTTCGTGCATCCCATATATCTACAAAATATCCGTAAATAAGTGGAAGGATAGCATTACCTGCCAAACCCATTACCATTAATGAAGCACCTACCTTGGTAAAACGACCTAAACCATCAAGGGCAAGTGGCCATACTCCAGCCCAAACCAGTGAATTGGCTAGTCCGAGCATCACTACAAACCATAAAGAAATATCATTGGTATGTCCAAGGAAAGTAACATCGCCTTCAGCATAAATGATCATCAAGGTTAAAATAGCCCCAAATATGGTGCTTGCCTTTAATGCCGTTAATTGCGTCATGAATTTGGGGATGAAAAATATACCTACAAAATACGCGCATATTTGTGCAGTTAAGGTATAAGATGGGAAAACCTTAGCTTCAATCAGGTTAAGATTCATAGTTGCCGCGTAGCTGATAACCGTATCAATAGAAATAACCTGGGTACCCACATGTAAAAATATCGCAAAAGCTCCCAAAACAAGGTGAGGAAATTGCAAAATACTGGTCTTTGAAGAATTTGCCTGTGCCAGTTCATCGCTTTCATGCTCGGTATCAATTTCTGGAAGTGGTGAATAACGAATAAATAGGCCTATTAGAAAAAGAAAAGTACCGACGCACGCATAGGGAACAATTACCCTTTGAATCAATTCACGTAATACAGTATTTTTCTGATCCAGAGTCATTGTATCCAGACTATCCAGCATGCCACTGTCGGTAGCCCTAAAAATGACTGCAGCAAATAACAATGGAGCCAAAATACCAGCTCCCTTATTACAGATTCCCATAATACTAAAGCGCTGCGCTGCACGCTCTTTCGGACCTAAAATAGTAATGTATGGATTCGCTGCTGATTGAAGTAGTGCTAAACCTGCACCAATAGAAAATAATCCTAAAAGAAATAATTCATAGGTAAATGTAATTGCAGCCGGTACAAAAAGGAAGGCACCGGTTGACATCACCCAAAAACCAATCATCATTCCTTTCTTAAAACCTACCTTTTTGAGAAGATAGGAAGCCGGAACTGAGAAAAGCAGATAAGATATGTAAAAAGCGAACGTAACAAGATAAGACTGTACGTGAGTCAGATCAAAAGAAATCTTAAAGTACGGAATTAGAATCGCATTGATCCATGAAGTAAATCCAAACATGAAAAACATGAATGCGATGATGACCATGCCCGTGATGGTATCCCGATTACTTAGTGATCCTACTGATACTGTTTTATTATTGCTCATATTATTTCTTTAATTGCCTGATTTGAAAGCCCAATTCCTAAATATATTAAATAATCGATTAATACTTAACTATCTATAATTTCGATGCACTATCCTCATCAATAAATAAAATTGCATGATCATGCCTTCTTAGTATTGTTGAAGGGTATTTCTCATTGATCTCACTGTTAATCGTATGATCAATGGCATTTGCCTTGAACTTACCCGGCACTATAGCATAGGCAAAAGTCGACTTGAATAATGCTGGCATGGTAATAGTAAGAGCATGTGTTGGTACATCATTAATAGTGGCAAAACAGCCATCATTAACCTGCTGGGTTCGGCAATCCTGATCAAGATCAACAACTTTTACGATCTCAGGATCATTAAAATCAGCCACATGAGGATCATTAAATGCCAGATGCGTATTTTCTCCTATCCCCAGACAAACAATATCTGTAGGATATTTGACAAGGAGGTCAGAATAACGCTTACATTCATCCTGAATATTAGCAGCATTACCATTCAGATAATGAACTTCACGGCAGTTAACCTTACTGAATAATCTATCCTTCAAGAAGTTTCCAAATCCCTGTGATGCATCTGGGTGCAAGCCTACATATTCATCCATATGAAAGGCATTAATTCTTTCCCATTCTATTTTTTTATGTTGCAATTCTGCCAAAAACTCATTTTGTGAAGGAGCAGAAGCAAAAATAATATTAATGTATTCTCTGTCTTTTAATAATTCAGAAATCTTTGCTGTAAGAATTTCAGCTGCGGCAGTACCTAATTCGGGCCGTCCGCTATATATTTTTACGTTTAATTTATCTTTAAGGATCTCTCTCATAACTGGTAAAATGATAATTTATGTAATTATATTAATTTTCTTTGTTGTAAATAACTCTTCCCTGGACTATGGTTGTACTGACATTGATATTCCCATCGAAAATAACGATGTCCGCATCTTTTCCTGTGATCAATGATCCTTTAGATGAACCTATTCCAAGAATATTAGCGGGGGTCTGAGAGGCCATTTTAACTGCTTCGAGCAATGGAACATCAGCCATATTTATCATGGTACGTACCAAGCGGTCGCAAGTGGCCACACTTCCAGCAAATGAAGAACGATCAGGAAGTTTTGCCACTCCGTCTTCAACAATCACTTTTAATCCATTGTGTTTGCTACCAAGAATACTATCTCCTGCAGGCATCCCGGCAGAACGCATAGAATCGGTGATTAGGGCAATACGATCCGGACCTTTAATTTTGTAAATCAACTTCAACAGTGGGGCAGGAAGATGTACCCCATCTGCTATGATTTCCACATCCATTTCATCAAGGAGATAGGCAGTTTCAATTACACCTGCATATCTGAAACATTCTCTGCGAGAAACTCCTGACATAGCAGAATAAAAATGTGTAGCCAGTGTATAGCCGGCCTCAAATGCTACTAATGCCTCTTCATAGATCGCATCAGTATGTGCCATGGCTACCAGAATACCTTTTGACCGTAAATGGTTGCCAAATTCGATAGCACCTTTTAATTCGGGAGCAGCACTCCATCGTTTAATATCAGAAGACCTGGATAGTATATCCATATATTCCTTTGGATCAGGATTTCGGATATACCTGGGATCCTGAGCACCACGCTGGCTCAATGCAAAATATGGACCCTCAAGATGCATACCCAGAAATTGAGCACCTTTTTTATTATTCTTATCAGCCTGTTTGTATAATTCAAGCGTATTATAAAGTTCATCAAGCTCACTGGTTAAGGTGGTTGGCATCAAGGCTGTTGTTCCGTACATAGCATGCGTTTCTGCGATCTTCAAAAATGCCTCCTCGGATCCATCCATAAAATCATGGCCACCACCACCGTGTACATGAATATCAATAAAGCCGGGAGCAATATAGTTGCCTTTTGCATCAATCTCTACCGCACCTGGAACATCAATATCGCCTTCCGCTACCTCCTTTATTTTACCATCAATAACCACAACTGTTCCACTGATGATGCGGTATGGGGTTAATATTTTACCATTGTATATTTTAAGTTTGTTTTCCATAATTGTATTCTATAAAAACCAGAGTTATAGCCCCAGGTAATTTTAGTAAAAAATAATTGAGTTTAATACTCCTCCCATAAATATTACCAATGCTGATAAATACTTGGGCCTAGTAAATCAAGACTCAGAAAAGCATAAATGTCCTACCTTAAGCTGAAATAAAACCCCCTCAGGTAGATGACAGGAATTGAGAATAACTTATCTAGTTTTGGGGATGTAGTTTACTTTAAGTAAACTTTTTGTACCCAGATTACCCAAAACATCAACTGTTTGAATTTCAATCGTGTTGATTCCTGAACTCAATTTTACCAATATTCCCTTCTCTTTTACCGAACTTTTTAAGCCATTCAGTTCGATATTGAAATAATTAAAGCCAGGTGAATTGCTAGCAAAATCAAGCTGAAGTTCCCCATCATTTACATAGTGAGTAGCAAAATCTACTTGGAACAAGCTGCCGTGTATATCTGAAGGTCTGCGGACAAAAAATCGATGCTCAGGTGTTTCCGGAGTTTGTGCATCTGTCCATGCATAATACCCATCCCAACCCCAATGTGTTCTTCCATGAGTTACAGGCAAAGGAGATTTCTGGCTCAGCCAGTTACTACGGGGCAGCCAGCGGACTTCAGCGGTATTATAGAAACCGTAACCGCCAGAATAACCTGGGTTTTCCTTATTAACTGTTACCTTCCACCACACATAATCTTCGGTAATTTTACCAGAAAAAGCATTACCACCTGCATCCATAGCTATGGGCAGATTATTGGGATCAATTTGGTTTGCGCGTCTGTCTCGATCCTCGAATGACCATTTATCCCTGTCAATAATCTCCCCCCCGGGATAATAGGTTGTCAGAAATAAATTATGCAGTTCCAGAATATTTAATGGAATTCCTGTTTTTTTGTCGTAAAACATGGTATCAAAATTCGGGTCGGCCATGATCCATTTTTCATAATCCCGCGACCAGACCTCAACCAGTTCATGACCACCCCAAATGGCATAGTTTGTGTTAACGATTCTAGCCGGAATACCAAAACTTTGGCAAGCTTGGGCAAAAACAATTGCATAATGGAGACAATTTCCTCCCCTTTTCGACAAATTTCCGGGCCCCGAAGGTCCGCTAAGTATCTTACTGGCATCCCAGCTCAGCAAATCTTCAAATTCAGAATTTGGCAGAAACCAATCCCAGTTTGCAGCTGTCCATGCCCGCAGACGTTTAATCTTTTCCCATTCTGTTGTTGCTCCATCTACTACCTGATCAAGTTTAAATCGCTTCCTGAATTCTTGAAGTTCAGGCAATGCAGGGTTCTCATGTACAAAATCAAAGGAAGAGCGGATGAGGGGGTAATTCTTTACTTGAGCTATAAAAATACCAGTAGCTGTTGAACTGCTGCGCCATGTACTTTTCAAATCCAGTCCCATAATTCTAGGTGTACTGTTTCCAGTACCAGGGTCGATACTGTATTCAAGCTGAATGAAGCGATGATTATCCCCTGTTGGTAAAATTGAACCTTCAAAATTCTGCCAGGGTGTCCATTCTCCGGCTTCAGGTACATGGGTATTTCCGCTTCTTATCCGCGTTTGCCATTTTGAACCCCCTGCATTCAAAATTCGGGAATTAATTTCTGCATTTCCCATTTTTATAGGGAAATACATGATATCATCTAATGCCTTATCAGCGAGATTAATAACCGGAGTTTGTAGCCAGGCCTTTTTGGCATAAGCCTGCATCTTCAGGCGAATAGGATATTCGGCGATATTTGATGAGCTACCTGCAATCTTCCAGGATTTTCCATTATCGTTACTCCGCTCACTGTTCCCTGTAAATGAAGAAGGCTGCCCTATGAGATTGGTTATAATTGAACTCAAAGCCATAGGAATCCTGAACTTTTCGTTCTGATTATGTACTCTCAGCTCAATTAGGTTTCTGCCTTTTTTTAGATAAGCTACTGGAACCGGAACAGAAGTCCAGAAGTGACGTAGTTCATAAATAATTGGCTTATTCCCATTTACCCTGAATTCAAGTTTCCCACCACTCATTGGTTCAGAAGGCACTATTGGATAAATGAGCATACTGATCCATGCATTCTTAGCAGGCAATATCGACAATTCAAGGGCTTTCCTGATGATACGGCCTTTTGACAGCGTATCCCATGCTTCCGAACGAATGGAACCGAGGGCATCAGCATCATTTTCAATCAGTAGATTATTATCAAGCACTATCGCATTGTCCTCCAGTTTTAGATTCTGGGAAATAGACTGCTCCCATAATTTTGCTGCGGTCCAGTTCTCAACCTTAGATTTTAGGGTATCCGGTTTAAATGAATCTTTTGTGTAAGAATTGTCAAAATCTTCAGAGTAACCATCTAATATTCCGGCAAAGCATGCTATTGAAATTAAGACAATTCTGAAAATGGGTTTTGGCGTCATAGTATAAATTCTAATTTTTTTAACAACATAGGACACATAGATCATCTCTTTAAAAGGTAATAACAATTAAAACTCTATGTTTCTATGTGGTTTCATTTAACCTTTGATGTCGTACTCGTTTTTTTAATTTGCCATTAACAAAAATCCCGGACCTCCATTTTTAAATGAAGATCCGGAATATTTAAAATTGAAGGAATACCGCTTTCTGTTAAACAGAAAACAAAAACCCTATTTGTTGATTTTCAAAGAAACTGTTCCAGCCGGCAATTTCACAGTAACAGTTTTAGCTCCTTCGTCAAATGTCCAGTCTTTTATAGTTTGTCCATTAATCTGAACAGAGCCCGGTTTACCGGATACCATAATTTTCAGCGAACAGCCTTTCCATGATTTAATTTCGGCATCTAAACCTGTTGAAACCAGAGCCATTGTACCTCTTGTGCCAACATCTGCGGTTAAAGACAAACCATTACCAGCGATAGAGCTTCCTTCATAGTAAATTTTCTGAAGAGTACCTGATTTATCATAGCTCGCAGTAAATCGTTTTGCATCTGTTGTAAAACCAGCTGCTACCCCATTTTCTGTTCCGGTTCTAAAAAAACCAATGTCCGAACCATTAGCGTGCACCATTTTAGCACCTATCCATCCCTGAGCTTCCAATTTCGTGGTTACCGGAGCAGCTCCTGAAGCTGGTTTAGATTCAGGCAATAAAACAGCAAGGAAATTTACCTGATTCAGATCCGGTTTACTTGACAGAGACAGGAATGACTCATAGAAGTTTTTACCAATGCCTGCACTTTTATCATAAATCTTGGATGCAACGATCTCCGGATTTACCACATCCATCGTCAATTTAGCATTTGGACGGTCAATAATCATACGTGACTTATCATAGCTGATGGCAGTCTGATTGTTTTCACCCGGAGGAGCATGGAACAACCAGTCGTAGACATGGCCTTTTGGTGATTTACTTTTCACTTCATCAAACAGGAAAATAGGACCTGTCTTGGTGTAAAGTAAGGTACGTGAATACTTCTCAAGATTACCCTTATACACTGAACTCAGCTCACTTTCAATTCCATCGGCATCTTTACCATTGAATAAATGCTGTACTCTTGGCCATTCATTTAGCGCTTTTATTCCATTATCGTAATGAGCAGGAGTCTGACTTTCAGGATCGTGATCTACCAGCATCACGTTATGTGCAATTGCCTGAACGCTATAACTTAAATATTCCAAATTGGCATAATATCCCAAAGGACCATAAGCAGGATCTGTCAATAAGGTCTCTCCATTTTTCATGATCTGGAAACTTCCCTGATCATAATGATAATGATTTGAATTTGGTCCGACACGGGTACTCAATACTGTAGATGCATCATCCCAACCCGAACGCATGACCATACCTTGCGCTGTAAAGAATTTGGATGCAGGCAATGTTTCTCTGGATACAGGTGTAATATCATCCCTGTACCATAAATAACTCAAATAGCCACCCTTCCCAGCTTCCCAGAATGGTTTTACATAATTATAGATAAATGGATTCTTAGTCCGGTTTACCAGCCACCAGGAGTGAATTTGTCCGCCAATATCAGCTTTTGATCCTTTTGCACCACCACCATCACCATAATCCTGCATCAAACCATTAGAATAGCTTGCTTGAATTAGATATTTATAAAAATTCTGGAAATTAGTCGTTGTAGAATAATCCACTCCAAAATTACGTTCCAAAGCAGGTAATAATTCGCCCATATCCCTGCTTGCCATATTCATATAGCCACTTTTTGGCTCACCATAACTACCATCCTCATAATAGGTACGGTCGATAAAGGTTTTAGTTTTTGTCAGGATACCTGAAATATATGGTTCCAGATGCGGGTTCGAAGGATCATCCCCATAAATAGCCGTAGCAGCTAAACCCATACCCCCTGCCAGAACTGCAATGTGATTGGTTTGATTGGAAGGCATACGGTTCATTTCAACCATATCGCGGTGGAACATTTTCAAACCTTTCTCCATAATGGCATTCCGTACAAATGCGCGCTCAGACTCAGAAAGCAGATCGTAAAGCATATCATAACCATAAGCCACAGGCTTGATGGTATAACCTACCGGATAGTACGTCCAAAACTTACGTTCCAGCATCCAGTCGGCATTCCATTTTTTGAATGAGCAAAGTTTCAGCAATGCTTTTTTGGCCTGCTCACCCGCAGCACGGTCACCTTTGAAAGTGTACTGAAAACTCCCTTCCTCAATTACATTTCCAAGAGTTGAGTTAGGATTATTCCATAAAGCATAAGAATTGAAACCAACTGCAGTTTTTGAATGCGGACCACCAACAAGATTTTCGGCAGTCAGATCTTTCCCTTCAGTAATGGCATCAACATTCACTTTCATGAAATCTTTGTGTGAAAGAGCATTATCCAGAATCTTTTGGGCAACAGAGGATTTTTCCATTGCCAGACGGCTTTTAAGCTCCTCAGTAGAGAAATACAGTCTCGGGTGACCATTAACCTGTTTCCCCGGCATCAGAAAGCGGATAGCCCAGTTTAATGATCCGCCCTGATTATCCTCACCTTTCAAACGAATCTCCCACTGACCACGGGTATCCTTTTCAGAAAGTTTATAAATCGCATTATTTGACCATTCAGCGCCATTCCGGCTAAAAGAAATATTATCCTTAACAATTTTTCCCTGACTATTTACCAATGTGCCTGTAACCTGTTTAAGATTTATATCTCCTTCAGGTGCAACTTTAAGACTTACATTATCACCATAAAAAAAGTGCTTGTTCAAAATCGTCACATCAAACATATCCAAATTAGTAGAGCTGGGGCTAGTAGCAATAAATTGTCTGTCGCGCTCACCATTGATACTGAAATCATCCATTAAAATAGTGTAAGTCAACAGATAATTTACAATCGGGTATGTTCCCTTTAAGGTAACCACTTGAATGTGCTCATTGGCACCCAAAGACTTTCCATCAAGCTTAAATGCTGATATTGGCAGATCCAGTTCCAACCAGGTATTTGCCTTTGGATTACTGATCTTATGGAAGTAACGCTTTCCTTCGAATGTACCCAATGAAAGTTCAAGCGATTCAGGATTGCGATCTCCCTGAAAATAAACAGCAGCTTTCATCCTAGTATCTGAAACTGTATAGAGATTTAATCTTTTTGTAAATCCCTGATATAATTCAGTTACATCATGAGCTTTAAACGGACGCGCAAGCGCATATTTACTATCTTTGTAAGTCGGTGATTTTACTGCAAAATACAATGCATCAAAGGCTATATCCTGTGCATAGGGGTACGTTTCCCAGGCGAAAAGTTCACCGGTTTCAAAATCGTTGAACAAGGTATAGGGAGTCCTGCCAGGGTTTTGAGCATAAGCAAGATTCAAAATCATGCAAACTGCAAGCATCTGTAAAAGAAATTGTTTCTTCATTTTTATATGATTTGTTTTTAATATCCGCTGTGCGGGATTGTTTGTTTATTTCCCTCTCATATGGGACAATTACCTTAATTCCTGATCGTGTTGGAAAGCATTCTCATTGCATTCCCCGACCATACCTTTTGTTTTTCAGTCTCGTTGATAGCTTTAAAAGCACCAAGTCTTAAAAAGGGTGAGGTATAATCCACAAAAGGAGTTTCAGTTCCAAAAGCTAGTTTATCAGCTCCGAAATTTTCAAGCAGATAAGTTAAACTTTCACTATTCGGGCCTTTGACAGCGACTCCACTACCTCTTGAAGTATCGAAAAGTACATCAGCAGCCTTTAGTATTTTTACAGATTCAGCAGTTGTTGCTTCTTGTCCGTCAGTGATTCTGGCTTCAAGAATCATATATTTTGCATCCGGCACTTTACTTACTAGAGCAGCAATATCATTATAGTTAATCGCCTTGTCCACGTCTAGCCAGGATCTTTCCCTTAAATCTGTCATTCTTAGTGGAATTGAAACGGGCATACCCAGATCTCTTGCTGCCTTGACCATTTCAATACAGACATCATCCGTCAGTTTGTAATGATGATAAACAGGAAATATCCGTATTCCTTTCATTCCAAACTCTTTATGGCAAGTTTCTAAGGCATCTCTCCACCATGGAAGAACCGGATTTATAGTTGCAAAAGGGATAAAACGATCTTTAAAGGAAGCATCAGCATTCAGTTCTGCGAATAACTCTTCATTTGCAATCTGCCCGTCAACATAAAAAATACCATGAAGATTGGATACAATTGCTTTGTCCACTCCGTAGATATTCATTCGCTTTAGCAAGTCCTTTAGATTATTCCCTCTCAAGTTGCGATATGGCCAGTGCCCTACAAATGCATTGATATCAACTAACATGATTACCCGCCTTTCTTAATAAATTGTTAAAGTTTTCGAA
>JAURKO010000157.1 GCA_030831705.1 Daejeonella sp.
AACTAGGCCTCCGCGGCTATGAGCGGCATTAAATTCGCCTGCGGTTGGTGTTTTACTTTTACAAGTCTAAAGGACAACACCGACCAAAGGGGAAATAGACTACGATTTCTTGCCGGAAATACTCCGTAGGAAAGGGCTGAATTGACCTATAACACACAGAGATTGGTTTCAAAAAACAAATTATCCTTGCTCAGGAGACTATTATGATATGTTATAACCGTGTTATTGCACCCTTGATTATATCGAACTCAAGTGAATATTAGAGGTATATCCAATCAGAGCTTATAAATTATGGCCCGGTACCTCTGAGCATTAAGAGCCTGATAACCAATCCAAGTGCCCTCTGAAAATTGTCTGAAGCAATTTTTCCTTTTGGTTTTAGAATAAAATCCGTTAGTAAATTGTAAATTATGATCTCTTTTAATTCCTGAAACTATCGCTTACAATTAATTTTTATTTTATGGATTCTGAAAATAATAAGTCGAGAAGAAATTTTATTAAGAGTTCTGTCATTGCCGGAACCATGCTACAGTTTATGCCGAATGATCTTTTTGCTAATGTGCTTGAGAGTAAAAAAGTTGCTGGTCCTTTAAATGTTTGCGTGTTTTCAAAGCACCTGCAATTTCTAAATTATAAAGATATGGCTGATGCTGCAGCCGAAATTGGGTTCAATGGAGTAGACTTGGCTGTCCGGCCCAACGGACATGTTTTACCCGAACGGGTGGAAATGGATTTGCCTAAAGCTATGGAGGCCATTAAAAATGCCGGACTCGCTACAACGATGATCACTACCGCAGTTCAGGATGCAAATGATGCAATAGACAGGAACGTTGTGGGGACTGCTGCCGGGCTGGGTGTTAAGTATTATCGCATGAACTGGCTTAAGTATCCCGATGGCAAAAGTATCCCTGAGGCGATGATTCAATTCAAAAAAACGCTTACGGATTTAAGTCATTTAAATAGAAAACTGAATATTACCGGATGTTATCAAAATCATTCCGGGAATTTGGCCGGGGCTTCAATTTGGGAGTTATGGGAGATTCTGAAAAGTGCAGATCATAAAAACATGGGTGTTCAGTATGACATCCGTCATGCTGTTGTTGAGGGAGGTATGTCATGGAGAAACGGACTCAATTTAATTCATCCGCATATTAAAATCCTTGCTATTAAAGATTTTATCTGGGCGAAGAAAAATGGCACCTGGGTGGTAGAGAATGTGCCTTTGGGAGAAGGCATGGTTGACTTTAAATCCTATTTCAAGATGTTGAAGGAGTTCAATATTCAGGTACCGATATCGCTGCATTATGAATATCCTTTGGGGGGAGCTGATCGTGGAGCAAGTAGTATCACAATAGATAAACAAATTGTTTTTGCTCATATGAAAAGAGATCTCAATAAATTGCAGCAGCTTTGGCAGGAGGCTTAATTGTTAACATTTTCTTCACGAAAACTTATTGGTAATAATATCGATAGACACAATTTCAGGTAAATCAATTGGTTAAATTCGCAAGCACAATCTGTCAACATGAAGAAAGGTTTATTCCTGCTCCTGTTTCTCGTTTCCACTAAATTATTTGCGCAGAACTCCTCTATTGAAGGAATTGTTTTTGATAAATCAGCGGCTTCAGCATTGGAGTTTGCCAGTGTTTCATTATATCAATTAGAAGATTCAGTATTGCTCATGGGACAGTTGGCAGATGCCTCGGGTAAATTTAAATTTGAGAAACTGAAGGGTGGAGCTTATTATATTAAAATTCAGTTTGTTGGGTATAACACCTTGAAATCTTCAATAATTAATCTTTCTGTAGGAAAGAAGTTAAACCTTGGCCGACTGGAGCTCAGTTTAAATCAACAGTTTTTGTCCGAAGTAAAGGTTACCGGACAGCAATTGCAGACCTTGAATAAAATTGATAAACAGGTTTATAAAGCTGCCCAGTTTGAATCTGCAAAGGGTGGTACAGCCATTGATGTAATAAAAAATATGCCTTCTGTTTCAGTTGATGGAATCGGGGAAATTTCTGTCAGGGGTTCCAAAGGCTTTTTAGTTTTGATCAATGGGAAACCTGTTTTAACTGATGCAGCAACTATTTTAAGCCAATTACCTGCCAATTCAGTTGAAAATATTGAACTGATCACAGCGCCTTCTGCCAAATATGATCCAGATGGTAAAGGTGGTATTATCAATATTATGACCAGAAATGGTGCCGATAACAGTACAGTTTTTATTGTCAATGTTCAGGGAGGTTTCCCTTCAGTAAGGACTTATGGAAATGCAGAAAGTCAGCAGCGGTTTGGTGCTGATATGAGTTTTAACTATAAGAAAGATGCATGGGATTTTTCGGCCAGTGCAAATTATCTTCGAAATGACAATTCAGGATTTCGGGATGGAGATGTTTTTACCATTATTGGCAATAAGAAAACAAACTTCCCATCGCAGGGTGAACGAAGTTTTGACAGATATAACTATGGCGGACGTTTTAACCTTACATTCACTCCATCTACAAAACATCAGTTTTCCCTGGGGTTTTTTGCCGGGCATAAATATCAGGATAGGGTAGCCGATATTTATTATTCAAATCAGAATACGCTAATCAGTACCGGACAGACAATTGGACGTTCAAATTATTTCAATCCCAATCTACAAAATAAGCAGGGGGATTTCATGCTTGGAAGTTTTGATTACACCCGTAATTTTTCGAAAAAAACTACTTTGAATTTCTCCGCTTTATTTGAACATGCCGGACTTGAGGGCTCTACAATGAATAGAAATATCGCGATGAATCAGCTAGTGCAAAATACATTGAGTACATATAAAAATCCGCTGAATGGATTCAGGACAAAGATTGATTACAGCATAGTATTAGGTAAAGGAAAGCTTGAAAGTGGCTATCAGTATCGTTTGGATCAGCAGGATGGACAATTTATTTATTCTGTACAGGAGAAGGGCGCTGCCGGCATGTTTGTTGTGCCTCAGTTTTCGGGTGATGTGAAGGCAATGAATCAGATTCACTCCCTTTATACTCAATATTCAGGCAAGTCTGATCGTCTGGAATATGCAGGAGGTTTGAGGTATGAAAATGCCAACCGTGATTTGAATGTAAAGTCGGTAAGTAGGAATGATTACTTTTTAAAACTTAATAATCTGTTTCCTTCGGTAAATATGCTTTATAGTTTTGAAAAGGATTGGAAATTCAAAGCCGGATTGAGCAGGAGGGTTCAGCGTACTAATAATTTTGAATTAAATCCAATTCCGGAGCGGGAACATTCCGAAACACTTGAAAGTGGCGATGCAAATCTTTTGCCTGAGTTTATTTATCTAGCTGAAGCCGGATTTACAAAGAATTTCAGTCAGGGCTCCTTCATTTCAACCGTGTATTATCAGGATATAAAAAATCCTGTTCAGCGGGTTAACAGTGTTTACGCTGATACGATCCTGAACCGGGTTTATACCAATGCCGACAAGGCCAGCAAACTTGGGATGGAGATCGGAGTGAATTTTAATCCGGCGAAATGGTCGCAATTATATCTTGGGACAAATATCTTCCGCAGTACTGTAAGTGGTACAGTTTTGAACTATACAAATTACCTTGAAAATTCTGACTGGGTATATTCAATAAATGCCAATGCTAACTTTAATCTCGTTTCAGGTTTTAGTGTTCAGGGGAATGTGAATTATATTTCTGCAAGGCCTACCGTTCAGGGAAAAGATTCAGGATTCTTATCACCAAACAGCTCAGTAAAAAAGACTTTTATGAATGGAAGAATGACCGTCTTATTACAATGGCAGAATATGGATCTGGGATTATTAAGGAGTAATGAACAACGCATTTCTACCTGGGCTCCTGATTTTTACACCACAACAAATTACATCTATGAAGTAGATGTGTTTATGCTGAATGTTAGCTATAATCTAAATAAACTGGCTAAAAAACTCAAATTGCCGGGAAGTGAATTTGGAGAAAAGGAATTCTAAATTCAGGCAAAATTCCATCTAAAAATTTATTCAATTAGCATCTGCCTGATTGTAAACAATTCTTTAGCTCTTGCATCAACCGTCACATGAACAGTGGCCACGTCAGCATCTCCAAAAACCTGCAAACGGGTGAAATTAGGCATAGCAGATCGCTTATCAGGATTCAGTAAAGGCTTGTCGACAATGAAACGATGCGAATCGCCATTAACCCAAAGCACGGGTTTACCATACTCCCTGCTAAGCTGTGATAATTTATCAATGATTTTTTGGAATGCAGGGGATGTAGTTCTGTTATAAAACATATCCGCCTGAGTAAACATCACCAAGCCCGCTTTATCAGAAGCTCGGTCATAAATTTCATCAATCCAGGCTAAATTAGCTTTCTCCCTTTCAATGAATTCCGTATTATCCGTTCCCTTAAAATTGTTATTTGTACCTACTAAATGAACGGTCGCAAATTGGACTCCACCATGAGTCCATGCAACATTTTCAACATATCTGGCAAATTCAGGGATACTACTCTGACTGTACAGTGGTATCTTTTTTTGCCCCAGACTTTCGCTATCCTTAAAAAACATTTTTCTTAACAAGGTCAATCGTTCCAGCGGATCATATTTTCCCGCAGCTTCCCTGTTGCAGTCTGTCCATTCATTATCTCCTGGAGTATAAATTAAAGGCCTGGAAAAGCTGTCAAAATAATTGTAAATCTTTTTAAAGTATTCGTCAGAACAAACAGTTGACCCCGATTTAAAGTCGCCAACATGCACGCTGAAGGCAGGTTTTTCTTTATTCACCTTTTCTATAAGATTCTCGAAACGGGCGTAATCATCAGGCAGACGGTATGGCATATCGCCAAAGGCAATAAATTCAAATTTTTTGCTTTGCGCAGATACGTCTGTTGCGGTAATGAACAGCAAAAGGAAGAGGCAAATTATTTTCACGGTTTCGGTTTTTGACACCAATAAATTTAAGCAGTTTTTGCAGGATGAGATAAATAAACTAGAAAAAGGGTGTTAAAATTTCACTACTATCTCTTCAATTTTCAACTATCAATTTTCCACTCTCAATTCTCCACTATCCACTATCATTTGCTGCTCATCAGTTTCCTCACATCCGCCACTTCCTTCTCGCTAATTGGTCCTGATTTATTCCCCCAGCTTCTTCTAACGTAAGTTAAGATCTCTGATATTTCCTTATCTGTTAGGAAGGATGCATGCGCAGGCATGGCCTCGTTATAATTTTGACCTTTTACCGTAATCGCACCGGTTAAGCCATTTAGTACCACATTAATAAGTACGGTTTTATCAGAGTTTACCCATTCTGATCCGGCGAGCGGTGGGAAGCGGCTTCCGTCTCCATTCCCGTCATTCTGATGGCAATTTCTGCAATAAATATTATAAAGAAGTTCAGCATGCACGGGCTTACCAATCCTGTCGAGGTTATCAGCCATTTCATCCGGAGTTTTCAGGTGTGGTAGAGCCTTGCGTTTTTCCATTTCAGCCAGCTCTTTATTACCAAACGACTTTTTATCGCCTTTGTACATGATTCTCCAGATCTTTCCTTTTTGAGTTTCGCCAACATACAAAGATCCATCTGGGCCTTCGGTAAGTCCCATTGGTCTGTACTTAGCGTCATTCGCAACAGCCAGGGTATCTTTGCCCGCAAAGCCATCAGCAAATACTTCCCATGGTCCGGTTACTTTACCATTTTTCATCGGAACGAAGACCACCACATTGCCTACCTGAGGGTAAGGGATACGGTTGGTTGATCCATGCAAAGAAATAAATGCACCTTCTTTATAACGTGCCGGGAACTGGTTTCCTTTATAAAATAAAACATCATTTGGTGCAAAATGTCCGGGGAAACCCACCAAAGGTTTTGTTAATTTGGCTCCATCGCCTTCTTTTTTACCGTCACCGCCATACTCCGGACTCAGCATTTTCTTTTCAAGCATTTGATCGTAATAGTAGTATGGGAATCCACCATCAAAACCTTCGCTTACTTTGAAAAACTCATCCGAAGGAAGCATTGCACTTTGCCATGGGTTATAATATTGAGGCCAAAGAAGTCGCAGATCATCCCTGCCATGGTGAACAGCATAAAGCGCATTACTACCTTTATCCCATGACATTCCTACAATACTCCGCATTCCGGTAGCATAACGTGTTCCGTCACTTTGCTTTTGTTGTAGTTTATTTTCGTCAAATTTCCAGATTCCACCGTGGTCAACTAAATACGGACAAGGGGTCATTCCTGGAGAACCCGGCTTTCTATTATCAACCTGGCATGAGTTTGTTCCCATACCCCATGAAACAAACATACTGCCTCTGCCATCAAATGCCAATGCCTTGGCCATATGCTCATGATACGGTAATGTATCGATAACCACCGTGTCCATATTGCTATCGGGAACCAGTTGTCCTTCTTTAAGCTTATTACGAAAAACCATCAGCTCTGAAGTGAAATAGAGATAGCCATTGTGGATTTGCATGGCAGTACCACGGTTCCGGTTTTCATACTTCCCCCAGATTGAAACACTATCCATTTTGCCGTCGCCATCCAGATCTCTCAAAGCAGCATTACCATATCCATCACTTGTTGGGGTTCTTAATTTGACATATACATCTCCATTTTTGTTCACTGCAATATGTCTGGCGCCATAATAGTTTCCTGTAGGGTTGTTATTTGGGCGACTAAATTGATTGCTTTTGGGAGCGCCTTTGATTTCTTCAATCGGTGCATTAGCAGCATTGCTTTTTGTAGGTTGCTTTACCTCAGTCGCTACTGCAGGTCCACCGCCAATGCTATCAATAACCACCATGGCTTCGAATCCACCTGGCAGAATTAACCCTCCGTTATCTTTGTCGGATGCGGGCAATTTAACAGCCCCGGGTTTACAACTTACTAATATAAAAGAGCAGAGAATGATGCAGATAAATCGAAGGTTTAGCCTAGCAAGGAGTTGATGTTTTTTCATGTTTCAAAATAGTTTTTTATTTCGAATTTTGAAAATGGAAACAGAAAGGTTACAAGGAAGGGGAATTAGCAAATTGAGGGAATTAGCAAATTAGCAAATGCTGCACCTGCTATCATTATTAATCCGTCATCCTAAGGAGCCAATGTTAATGCTCAATTTGCTGAAATTGTGTGGCGATGAAGGATCTCATTGCTATAAGTAGGTTCCCACTTTCGTGGGAATGACAGACCTAGTGGTTAAGATAGGGAGATTCCCACTTTTGTGGGAATGACAAACCTGGTGGTTAAGATAGGGAGGTTCCCACTTTCGTGGGAATGACAAACCTAGTGGGTAAGATTGGGAGGTTCCCACTTTCGTGGGA
>JAURKO010000158.1 GCA_030831705.1 Daejeonella sp.
ATCTCAAAAAATAAAATATTGGAAAGGAGTACCCAAAGAGTGCCACCATAAACACCAGTGAATTCATACCATTGAACAAGCTGGTGGGTGCCGGCAAAACCATTTCCGAGGTTCATCCATGGGAAGGCAAGATCCCAGCTTTGATGGAGATATTCATATGCAATCCAGAAACAAACTAGTCCGCAATATGCCCAAACCCTTGAAGAAATTAATCTCATTCGGTAATACAACCAGAACGCCAGAGTCATCAAAAATGCTCCCAAGCCAAAGGGAATCAACGAAATCAATGCGGCAATCCAGGTAGGCATTGCCGAGTCCAATGAATTAAATACCCAATATATACTTGCTGTATTCCATGTAAAGAAGCAAAGAAAAGCAGTCCGGAAGATTAATTTCCCCTTTTTCTTTTCCTCTGACTGAATAATGTTTTGAGTCGCAATTAATATTGGAACCAGTGCAATTAAAAGAATGGCCGAGCTAAATGGAATCGGTGGCCAGGCAAACCAAAGCAAGAATGCACTTAAAAGTGCTAGCTGATAATTTCTTTTCATCAAAATCTGGATAAAATTTCAGCCTTTTTATTTTCATACTCTTCCTGGCTGATTAGTTGTTTTTTGTATAAATTTTTTAATTTTTGGAGTTTCAGGGTAATTTCATCTTCAGGCTCGGCTATTTTTGACTCATTAATTACCGGAATGGAATTATCCTCAACCTCAATGTATGATGCGTAATCATCTCCAATATTCTCATTTTGGAGAAGGCTGTTTTTTTCTTCAAATCCGGATAAATTCGTTGTTTTTTCAAGCTGCTCATTACAAAATTGATAGAGTTTGCGGGCCTGGACTTTTGGAATGAAATCAATTACAATGTTTTGACCTCTTTGTGGGATGGCCATAAACTTTGATCCGAATAATTCTTCTTTGAACAAAACCTCTTTAATGGCGACCCAGGGAAATGTTTTATATACTGTAGTAAGTCCCAAATTTTCAGGAATACAAAACACAATGCGTTTATTTGTTACAGCGATACAATCGGGCATTAGAGTCACTGCTGGTTTTTTTTGTATTGCCAGATAGATAACAGTTTCACCGGAGGTTAGCATGTCCTTCAATTTCCCTAAAACCTTTTCTGCGGTTCTTGGGTCTTGATTATCTGTCAAATATTGTTCAATCAGCACACTAATATTTTTAAATTTTATAAATTCTACTTGCCTGCTACACAAATAACTATTTCGCCCTTCAAGGTATGCGTTTCAAAATGTTGTTTAATTTCTTCAAGAGTTCCTCTTTTCGTTTCTTCAAATAGTTTAGTCAACTCTCTAGAAACAGATGCCTTGCGCTCCGATCCGAAATGTATTGCAAATTCATCAAGTGTTTTTAAAAGCCGATGAGGCGATTCATAAAATATCATGGTACGGCTTTCTTCAACCAGTTCCTTCATTCTTGTTTGGCGTCCTTTTTTAACCGGAAGGAATCCTTCAAATGTAAAACGATCGGCAGACAGGCCCGAATTCACTAGTGCTGGAACAAAAGCAGTAGCACCCGGCAAACATTCTATCGGCAAATCATTACGTATGGCTTCACGGACGAGCAGAAAGCCAGGATCAGAGATTGCCGGAGTGCCCGCATCGGATATTAATGCAATTTGCTTGCCTTCTTTTAGAAAGCGAATTACTTCTGTTACAGACTTATGTTCATTATGTTGATGATGCGAAAATAATTTCTTGTCTATGCCAAAGTGTTTTAGCAGAGGTGCACTGGTGCGGGTATCTTCTGCGAGAATAAAATCTACTTCCTTCAGAATACGAACTGCTCTGAAGCTCATGTCTTCCAGATTACCAATAGGTGTAGGTACAAGATAAAGTTTGCCGATCATTGTTTCTATACTAATTCAGGCATTCATTAAGGAAAAACTCCAAAATCAAAGCCCAAACTCCAAACTGTTTATATCTTTGTCTAAAATTATTAAAGATGCTGCAAGTTAGTTATATCCGCGAAAATAGAGAGGAAGTTTTAAATCGTTTATCTGTCAGGAATTTTAAAAGTTCTGAATTGGTTGATCAGATCATAAAGCTTGATGAAGATCGGCGACAAACTCAGACTCTTTTAGATTCTATTGCTGCTGAAGCAAATGTCGCTGCAAAAAAGGTTGGCGAACTAATGCGTCAGGGTTTGAATGAGGAAGCAGAAGCTATAAAGGCTCAAACAACAGCATTTAAGGAGCAAACACGTACTCTGGGAGATAAACTTTCTGCCATTGAAATTCTTTTGCAATCTGAGCTGGTACTATTGCCTAATTTACCGCATCAGTCTGTGCCCAAAGGTTCCAGTGCTGAAGAGAATCAGGTAGCATCAGAGCATGGCCTGATTCCTCAGCTCATGCATGGCGCATTGCCTCATTGGGAACTCGCTTCAAAATACGATATTATTGATTTCGAGCTTGGTAACAAAATTGCAGGAGCTGGTTTCCCGGTCTATAAAGGCAAGGGAGCAAAATTACAACGTGCGCTAATCAATTTCTTCCTTGATCATGCAGAGGCAGCAGGTTACCGTGAAATACAACCTCCAATTGTTGTTAATGAGGCTTCAGGCTTTGGTACCGGACAACTTCCGGATAAGGAAGGACAGATGTATCATATTACCGGAGATAATCTTTATCTGATTCCAACCGCAGAAGTTCCGGTTACAAATTTATATCGTGATGTGATTTTAAGAGAGGAAGAATTACCGGTTAGAAATTGTGCATACACTCCGTGTTTCCGTCGGGAAGCGGGTTCTTATGGGGCTCATGTACGGGGATTAAACCGCTTACATCAATTCGACAAGGTGGAAATTGTTCAGGTTGTTCATCCCGATCACTCTTACGAGGTTTTGGAGAATATGAGTAATTATGTTCAGTCATTATTACAAAAGCTGGAGCTACCTTACCGGGTACTTAGTTTATGTGGTGGAGATATGGGCTTCACATCTGCAAAAACTTATGATATGGAAGTTTGGTGTGCAGCTCAAGCACGCTGGCTGGAAGTTTCCTCAGTTTCCAATTTTGAGACCTACCAAAGTAACCGACTTAAACTGCGTTTTAAAAGCCGTGATGGTAAGCCTCAGCTTGCACATACTCTAAATGGGAGTGCTCTCGCACTACCGCGGATTGTGGCTTCTCTGCTCGAAAATAACCAGGATGAGAAGGGTATAAAGATTCCGGCTGCACTGGTGCCGTATACAGGTTTTGACTATATCAACTAGGTTTTTTAATAGAATATATTCCCCTTTGGGGATGTTCTAACCGTACCAAGAACCAATGGTCGTTTATAACACCAACCACCTGGGAATCACAGATTGCCAATAGCTGGAAGAAACCTCCTTCGGCGAGGTTTGTTTTATCACGAGCTATTTTTCATAGCACTGACAGCCCTGCAAAAGAACCAGCTACCATTTTAAATAAACCCGGGGCATCTTTACCTTTTTTGCCTGGGACTTTGAATACCAAGTCAAGGAAGTGCTGAGAAAACTTGGCCTCTACAGTACCGAACTTCCCTTAGGAAACCTCTCCTATGAACAACGCAAGCAGATAGCCCTTATCAAAGCGATTTTGGTGCTGCCTAAACCTGATGTATAGCCCACCTGAATTTCTGAAATTATTGCTCTTGTCATGAGCTTTCTTCAATCAAGAGTTGATTTTAAATAAACGCAATTATTAAAACTTTTTTTATTCATACTCAAGATGTTTTGGATTGAAAATTAAATTTTTAGTACAGATTAGTTTTATTCTTTTTTTCTTGATAAATATTTATATTTATGCCAATTTTTTTCAAAATTGTATTCCCATAGCGTTTATAATCTTGATATAAAATTTGGTTTTTAAAGGAACTAATCCATTCAAAAAACTACTCAATAATCAAAAATATTAAATCAAAAATAGTCCATTTATGAAGTCTAATTTTTGCCTCTTATTAAGTATTTTCTTAATGCTAGGTTCAGTACCTGCATTTGCTCAGATTGGTATCGGAACCAAAACACCTGCACCTTCAGCAGCATTAGAAGTTACTTCCAGTACCAATAATAAAGGGATCTTAATTCCCAGAATTACTGCTACCCAAAAAGATGCGATTGCTAGTCCTGCACAAGGCTTATTGGTTTATCAAACCACAGCTCCAATCGGTTTTTATTATTATACAGGTAATTCCTGGAAGTTGATGGCTATTCAAACCGACCTAGCTGGCAAAGTAGATAAAGTAGATGGTAAGGACTTATCATCCAATGATTATAGCATAGCAGAAAAAACAAAATTGGCAGCTATTACTGGGACGAATACTGGTGATCAAACAACTATTACTGGTAATGCAGGAACAGCAACAAAATTAGCTACTGCTAGAAATATCAACGGCGTAGCATTTGATGGAAGTGCAGATATTACCATTGCCGCAGCAGCAGCAGCAGAACAATTAACAGGCACTACGTTAAAATCAACAGTGACTGGTTCTAGTTTAACGAGCGTAGGTACTTTGGGTAATTTAACAGTGACCAATCCGATAGCCGGAAGTGTAACAGGCAATGCAG
>JAURKO010000159.1 GCA_030831705.1 Daejeonella sp.
CATTTACCGCCAACCTGAATGGGATTAAAATTACTTTCCCATAATTCATTCCAGTTTTGGTGCGGAATTGTATTCAGGATATAAGAAAAGCTGAATAGATCAACATAAGAGCGGGCTATCTCATCCAATTGCTCCAGGTTCAGGTCAGATTCGGGGATACACGCCTTAAATCCCTGATCGGTATCCTCGAAGGTATCATAACCAATCTCAGACAAAGCATTGATCAGTAAATCTTTATGAAAATCTTCAGCAGACTGAAGTGTAATGATCAGCTCGGTATAGGTCATTTCTAATCCAGTGCTTTTATGATCTCTACAAAATCGCGGGCTTTTAATGAAGCACCTCCGATGAGTCCGCCGTCAATATCAGGCTGCGCAAACAATTCAGAAGCATTTTTAGGATTGCAGCTACCGCCATAAAGAATGGTCAGATTGCTGGCAAGGCTTGGATTATATTTTTCGGCAATCAGTTTCCTGATATAGAAATGAATTTCCTGCGCCTGCTCCGGACTTGCAGTTAAGCCGGTACCGATCGCCCAAACGGGTTCATAGGCAATCACAAGCTTAGCGAAATCTGATTCCTGCAAATGAAAAGCTGATTCGGCTAATTGCTGTTTGATTACATCAAAATAAGAACCATCATTCCGTTGTTCCAGAGTTTCTCCAATGCAAAATATGGGTAGGATTCCGTTTTTCAAGACCGCATCCAGCTTCTGCGCCAATTGAATAGTCGATTCTTCGAAATAAAGTCGGCGTTCTGAATGTCCGATAATCACATAAGATGCGCCTGCAGAAGCCAGCATGGAAGCAGACACTTCACCTGTAAAGGCACCACTATCAGACTGATGGCAATTCTGAGCCCCAATAGCAAGGCTATCATCACCAGTCAAAGACTGGGAAAGGCTGCTGATGTGGATAAAGGGCGGACAAACAATTACTCCATGGTTGCCCTGGACTTCCTCGCGGACTAATTTTTTAATTTCTGAGAAAAGTTCTTGGCCTTCAGTAAGGCTCATATTCATTTTCCAGTTACCTGCTACTATTTTTTTTCTCATGATACATTTGCTGTTAAAATCTTCTGTACTGTTCTGTCATCTCAAATACCCGGCTCAAAATAGCGCTTTCGGTATCGTTAAAATCTGTGTTTCTGCGTTCATAGACTCTTTTTGCAGTTTCAAACATCTTTTTAAGTGGATGCACTTCGAAACCGGAGTTTCCACCCCAGGAGAAGTCGGGCACGAAATTTCTAGGGAAATTTGAGCCGAAAATATTAGCCCCAACCCCCACTACCGTTCCGGTATTGAACATGGTATTGATTGCACACTTGGCATGGTCGGCCATAATTAAACCGCAGAACTGCAAACCAGTTTTACGAAAACCCTCTGTAGGATAATCCCATAATCTTACTTCAGCATAATTATTCTTCATATTAGAATTATTGCTGTCGGCCCCAATATTACACCATTCACCGATTACGGAATTGCCCAGATAACCTTCATGACCTTTAGAAGAATTGGCAAAGATTACAGCGTTATTGATTTCACCTCCCACCTTTGCGAATGGTCCGATGGAGGTCATTCCGTAAATCTTTGCCCCCATTTTCATAACCGCATCATCACCCATAGAAAATGAGCCACGAATGTGGCAGCCTTCCATAATGAGGGCTCTTTTACCGATATAAATTGGTCCGGTTTTAGTGTTGAAGGTTGAACATTCGGCCTGAGCGCCTTCTTCAATGAAGATATGATCACCTAAGATTATGTTGGTACTGCTTAATGAAGCCGAGTTACGGCCTTTGGTAATGAGTTCAAAATCCTTTCTTATTTCAATATCATTATGACTAAAAATATGATCGGGGAAAGCTATTCTGACAAAAGGTTTGGTATATTCAATTGGCTTGAACTTATCGGTGTGCAGGGGACTGAATTCCCGGGCATCTGCTTCAGATAAGCGGACTGCAATGAGCAGCTGATTGGAACTGAGGGCATCTCCATCTTTGAGAGTATCTAGGGTACGGATCAGCTCTTCATCTGGGCATATGGCAGCATTAATGAAAAGATTGTTTGGAAAGTACTTTATCGGGAATTTCTCCTGAAGATAACTTTCGGTTAGGTAAGAAAGATCAGTATTAAGGTGTTTCCTCCATTTATCGGCAATGGTCAAAATTCCTAC
The DNA here is from genome assembly GCA_030831705.1 of Daejeonella sp. Classification (GTDB taxonomy): domain Bacteria; phylum Bacteroidota; class Bacteroidia; order Sphingobacteriales; family Sphingobacteriaceae; genus Daejeonella. The sequence continues at coordinate 2,172 of JAURKO010000159.1, forward strand.
CCTGAGTTCAGAAACAGGTCTGGTATAAACCAAGGGAAGCAAATTACTTCGAAACTGATCATCAAAAAGGATTACACTCATTGAACAAAAATAAAAAAAGTCCCGACCTTATGGGCCGGGACTTAAAATATTATCAAATACCTAATTATTTCTTTTCGTAACGTGAACGGAACTTATCGATACGACCTGCGGTATCAACCAATTTCATTTTACCGGTGTAGAAAGGGTGAGAGGTATGAGATATCTCCAATTTTACAAGTGGATATTCATTACCATCTTCCCATTTGATGCTTTCTTTGGTATCAATACATGATTTAGTTAAGAAAGAATATTCATTAGACATGTCTTTGAACACAACTAATCTATAATTTTTGGGATGCAATTCAGCTTTCATCTTCAATACTTTTTAAGAGGTGCAAATATAGAAAAAAATATTTTTACTTAAAAGGTTAATTGTAAATATTCTGAAGAAAAGAGGAAAGATGGATAGTTTAAGCTTAATTAAGGAGTGTTTCCCTTTGGTTGGTGTTGTAACCGATCAATGATATAATCGTGCTTGGTTTAGATTAAAGGTTTTTTAGCTTGGAAAGCAGGGTCTGTAATTCTTCGGTCGCGCCAGTCCCGTGTTCTGCCGTAATTTTTGCCTGAAAATGCCGCTGAAGTATAAAAATCTGCCTGGCAAAAAGCTACAGCTGACACCCGGGTTTATGTCAAAAGGGTTGTGGTCCTTTTGCCGGGCTATCCTCGCTGGCGCACGCGTGTCGCGTGTGCTTTTTATTTACTAGATGGAATGCGCGGCACGCACGCAACAGCAACAGCAACAAATGAGGTTCCAGCTTTCGCTCAATGTCATTAAGTTAAGGATTTGGAGGTTCCCACTTTCGTGGGAATGACAAAGGTTATTGGGGATTAGGAGATTCCAGCCTCCGCTGGAATCGTAGTGCGGAACCCTTTCTGCAGCTTCGGGCTGTTCGTACCAATGAAACACAAGCCCATGTAAAATAAACCTTGCCGGAGGAGGTAGCTTAGGGCTATTCTATATTTGTTATTAAACAGGATTACGTGCCCTAACTACCCCGGAGGAAAGGACTGAACTGAGCTATAAGTCGCGGGTATTGCTTTTCAAA
>JAURKO010000025.1 GCA_030831705.1 Daejeonella sp.
AGGCCATTGTTAGGCTCTGACTTTTCAGTTTTTAAGTTTGATTTTCCCCGGATAGTTTCAGTGCCGTATTCATAAGTTGTCCAGAGCATTCCTGCATTCACAGCAATTGCAAGTAGAGCTGCTGCTGCCAGATATCCAAAAGATTTCAAAAAATCCTGGGTGGTTTTAGTTTTAACCGCGTGGTATAGTTCGATTCCAACGTAAATAAGCAAAGCAATAAACAGATAATAAGTCATCTGGATATGGTTGGTTCTGATCTCGATGGCCAGGAATAAAGCCGTAAGAACTGCACCGATTAGGTATTGCCTGCGAAAAGCCATAACTATTCCGGCCAAAATAGGCGGAAAAAATGCGATAGCCATTGCTTTATTGCTGTGACCGGCATCAATAATCTGAAAATTGTATGAGGAGAATGCAAATGCGATTGCTCCTGCGGCTGCAAGCCATGGGTTCATTCTTAAAACGCAGAATAACAAATACGCTCCTAAAAGATAAAGCAGAACAGTATCAATTGGATTTGGAAATACTGTTTTAAAAAATGAGATGACATAGGTGGTAACATTGTTTGGATATTGAACCCATATTTGAAATGCAGGCATGCCGCCAAACATAGAATTGGTCCATAAAGGTCCTTTACCATCCTTTGCCTTGATGTCCATGATCTCTTTTTGCATTCCCTGAGCCATGAGAACATCGCTCTGATAGAGGGCTTTACCTTGTAATGCCGGACTGAAATAAACAAAACATAAGGAAATGAATATTCCTATAATTGCCAGATGTACCCCATTGCGTTTAAACCAGTTATTCATTCTGCATAAATTAGTTGAATGCCAAAAATAGAAAAAAGCTTAAACCTGCAATGCTTGTTATTGAGCTTTATGAAAATAAATCTTAATTATTGAGAAATTCCGGCATAAACTAACCCAGAAAAGCACATAAACTGAATAGAAAATAAAAAACTAGTGTGATTAAAATAGAACTACGGGTTTTTAATTTCCTCATATTCCACAAAATCACCAGCCTGATCACCACGATTTTTTTCTTTTGGCGGCATATAATCTACACGAATACGGCCATCAGGATTTTGATTATGCTGTTGCTGATAACGTTGATTAGCCTGATTTTGTGCTTTTGACATCATTTTTTGAAATGCGATTGGTAAAAGCACCCGGGCAATCATTTTGATCAGCCAAAGAATACAAATGGTTATGAATAAAAATTTTAAAATTCCCATGATAACAAAATCTAATAATCAAATATAGACGTTAATTTTTTTAAAATGTTTCAAATTGAAGGAAATGTTACAATGGAGTTACGCTGAAAGGAATTAGCAAATTAGCAAATGAGGGATAGCAATTAGCAAATTGGGGATGGCGTTTAAATTGAGCTTAATGGTTTTAATAGATTTGTTGAATTATTTCTACTACGCGGCCCACCTGTCCATCTTTAAGCCTTACTTTGATACCTCTAGAATGAAAAGCTGAACTGGTCAGTAATGCCTGAACAATTCCTCTGGTTCTTACACCATTGCGCTGATCCTTTTTAAGGATAATATCAACCTCCAGTCCGGGGTAAATATCTTTTCTGTTTTTGCCGTCCATAATTAGATGATAGTTGACAATTGATAGTTGACAATTGACAATTTGTTTAGGTAGTACACTGTCAGCTAATTCTTTATTCTCAATTAGTTTTTATTGGTTCCCTTTCATCGGTAAAGTAGTACTAAACATCAATTGTGAAGTAATATTTTCATTCTTAATTGTCAACTGTCCATTGTCAACTGTCAATTATTTAAACCTCTCCTCCATCACTTTCTCCAAAGCAAACATTTCGTCCCTTAATTTGGCTGCTAGCAGGAAGTCCATTTCTTTTGCTGCCATAGCCATATCTTTTTTCGTTTTATCAATAGATTTCTGCAATTCAGGTTTGGTCATGTATTGAACAATTGGATCAGCCGCGAGATTATCAGTCATTTCCTTTTCGATATACGCTTTCTGGACACCTCCTTTAAAGTCCATCACAGAGGTTTGCTCAATGATAGCTTCACGTGATTTTCCGACTGTTTTTGGGGTTATACCATGTTTTGTATTGTACGCAATCTGTTTCTCTCTTCTTCGATTAGTTTCTTCAATGGTGACACGCATACTATTTGTAATTTTATCGGCATACATGATTACCCGTCCACGGTCATTTCGGGCAGCGCGTCCAATTGTTTGTATCAAAGATCGTTCTGAACGTAGGAAACCTTCCTTGTCAGCATCCAGAATGGCTACTAATGAAACTTCTGGAAGGTCCAGGCCTTCGCGGAGGAGGTTTATGCCAATTAAAACATCAATTACTCCCAACCTTAGATCCCGGAGAATTTCAACCCTTTCCATGGTTTTTACCTCTGAGTGAATATATCTTACCTTAATTCCAAGACGGTTCATATATTTTGTCAGCTCTTCAGACATTCGTTTCGTCAGTGTGGTAACAAGTATTCTATCACCAAGTTTAACTGTTTTATCAATCTCATCCAGCAGGTCGTCGACCTGATTGACCACAGGCCGGATCTCAATTTCAGGATCCAGAAGACCGGTGGGCCGGATTACCTGCTCAACAAATACCCCTTCAGTCTGCTCCAGTTCGTAATCACCCGGAGTGGCGCTTACATAAATAGTCTGCGGAGCAAGTTTTTCAAATTCATTGAAGTTCAATGGACGGTTATCCAGTGCTGCAGGCAAACGGAAACCATAATCTACCAGAGAAATTTTTCTGGACCGGTCGCCCCCATACATTGCCCGAATTTGTGGAACGGTTACATGACTTTCGTCTATTACCATCAGATAATCATCCGGGAAATAATCCAGCAGACAGAAAGGTCGCATTCCTGGGGTTCTTCCATCGAAAAAGCGGGAATAATTTTCAATTCCGCTACAATAACCTAATTCACGGATCATTTCCAGGTCATAATTGACCCGCTCTTCCAGTCTTTTAGCTTCCAGAAATCGTTTCTCGTCTAAAAACTGTTGTTTACGACTTTCAAGTTCTTCCTGAATTGCCCATATAGATTGGGTCAGCCGGTCTTTTGGGGTGACAAATAAATTGGCAGGAAAAATAGCCAGATGATCCATTTTCTCCAATGTTTTTCCTGATGCCGGATCAATTGTACTTAGTTCTTCAATATCATCCCCATAAAAAGATACACGGTAGGCAAAGTCCATGTATGCGGGGTAGATATCTACTGTATCACCTTTAACGCGAAATGTCCCGCGCCGAAAATCTACCGTAGTTCTGGAATAAAGAATTTCAACCAGACGATGTAGAAAAGCATTTCGGCTGATTTTGGTGCCCACAGCAAAGCGGAATATTGAATTTGAAAAATCTTCAGGGTTACCCATGCCATAAATACAAGAGATGGATGAAACCACGATAATATCTCGCCTGCCTGACATCAGCGAGGAGGTAGTCCGTAACCTGAGTTTTTCAATCTCTTCATTAATCTGAAGGTCCTTTTCGATGTAGGTATTGGATGAGGCTATGTAAGCTTCCGGCTGATAATAATCATAATAGGAAACAAAGTAATTTACCGCATTTTCAGGAAAGAATTGCTTGAATTCTCCATAAAGCTGTGCTGCAAGAGTTTTATTATGGCTAAGTACCAGCATTGGTTTTTGCGTTTGCTGCACCACATTAGCGATAGTAAACGTTTTACCTGAGCCAGTCACACCTAGTAGAGTTTGATAATTCTCACCAGCGTTAATCCCCTCCACTAATTGTCTAATCGCCTCTGGCTGATCGCCAGTGGGTTGATATTCTGAAGTGAGATTAAATTCCATAGGATGGGGCAAAGATAGTAAAGAAGTGGTTTAATTAGAGAATTAGCAAATGAGTGAATTAGCAACCCGATGGCTATCGGGTGGAGTGCCATTTAGCAATGAGCTCATTTGTCCATTTGTCGATTGGGAATTGCTGCTTTGTTCGGCGCTACCCCGACCAAGATGTGTTTGATTTCCTTTGGTTGGTATTGTCACCGACCAGAGGAAAATAAATAACGTGAACTTGACATAATATTAAATAAACCGTATACCTGCCTGCCGGTAGGCAGGTATACATAGCTTTTTATTATTCTAAGCCACATATTAGATACACATAGATTGAAGCGAAGCTTCAATCTATGTGATTTACAATCTATGTTTCCTTTGAACATAATAAAAGCCAATCTATGTGGTTAAAGCATAATAATAAGATAGTTTAATACCCCCTAATTCAATTGGTGCTAAAATTACAAGCTGAAGCACTCTTACCATTTGCTAATTTGCTAATTTGCTCATTTTCAAATTTTCAAATTGACAAATTACTAATTCAAATAATTCCTTAAATTTAGTTATGGCATTTATATTAGACCAAACTCATTCAATTGCAAGTCATTGATTCTTGCATCGGATTTAATCAATTACATTCTGATTTCGTCTTTTATCCGTTAATTTGTATCATAATTTTAGAAATCAGTTTTAATGCCCTATAAACACCTTTTTTTTGATTTAGATCATACCATCTGGGATTTTGATAAAAATGCGGAGGAGACATTGCATGAACTTTATCATACCTATCAACTCAGGGATCTTGGTCTGCATTCTCCTGATCGTTTTATTGAAGTCTATACTCAAAATAATCATCAGCTCTGGGCAGATTACCATGTCGGTAAAATCACTAAACAAAAACTAAGAGAAACCAGATTTTCGAAAACGTTCCTTGACCTCGGACTTTCACCGGAGCTTATACCAGAACGGTTTGAAGATGATTATGTTACTATTTGTCCTTCAAAAACCAATTTATTTCCAAAAGCCCATGAAACCCTTTACTATCTGAAGGAAAGGTATTCATTACACCTGATATCAAATGGATTCAAGGAATCAACAGAACAAAAGGTAAATAACAACGGGCTAGATATTTATTTCGAAAATGTTGTGATTTCTGAAGTAGTGGGATTTAATAAGCCAGATAGAGCAATTTTTAATCATGCATTAACCTTAGCTAATGCCGGAATTGCAGAAAGTATAATGATTGGAGACAGTATTGAGGCTGATATTCGTGGAGCTCAGGATTATGGCATGAAAGCTATTTATTTTAATCCGGAAAGAAAGGAAAAACCTGAAGATGTGCAACAAGAGATCAATTGTTTAAGTGAACTAATGATTCTTTTATGAGTATTGAAACGAATTATAATTCCCTTTTGAAAGCTATATCAGACTATGAAAACCTTCTGTCTAGGGTTTCTGAAGAGGAATTTATTCAAAGTCCTGAAGACGGTGGATGGTCCTATTCAGAAACTTTTTCCCATATCTTTCAGTCCAACCTGTTTTCACTCCTCGCAATTGAGAAATGTATTGCAGGCATAGGGTCTCCAAACCGCAAGCGGATACATTGGCTTGCTTGGCTTATTCTATTTTTTGGAAGACTACCCCCACTAAAGTTTAAAGCACCTGAAAAAATTGCTGCAATGACGACAAAAATTAGCAGGGCGGATGCGCTAATTCTTATCAATAAATTTAAAACCCGGTTGGAGGAGATCAAATCGATTATAACAAATGCCAAACCTTATCAAAAGACTAAACATCCCCGGCTTGGGCTTCTGAATGCTAAAGAATGGTTAAGATTTATTGAAGTACATACCGTGCATCATACAAGGCAACTGAAAAGGATAGGGAGGAAGTTGAGAATTGAGAATTGAGAATTGAGAATTGAGAATTACGAATTACGAATTACGAATTACGGAAAAATGCAGGCTCAAATTATTACATTTTACACAAATAGTTTTGTACTAAATACTCAATACTAACTACTAAATACTACAATGATTAAGCAGTTTAGAAGTATAAATCCATTAAACATCATTCTTCTGATTGGTATTGCCACGCTGTTAAGGGTTGGCGTATTAATCCAATTGCCTGATCAGATGAGTTTTGAGTTTATGGAGCCCTTTGCGAGGTTGCTTATACATGAGCCTCTTGAAAATGCATTCAGTCCGCTTGCAAATGTTCTAATGACACAAATCATTTTGATCATACAGGCATTAATTTTTAATCGGATAATAAATTCCTACGGTTTACTTGGGAAACCTACTTTTTTACCTGCATTGATGTTTGTAACGGCGGGAAGTTTACTCAGTCCATTCTTAGTTTTAAGTCCGGCTCTTATTTGTAATTTTTTGTTACTCTGGATGATTGACAAATTTTTAAGTATTTATAAAAGAAATGAGGTCAGTTCGGTAATGTATGATTTGGGAATGATGGTAGCTATTGGAACTCTTATTTATTTCCCATTTGTATCAATGCTTATACTCACCTGGATAACTCTTATGATTTTTAGGCCATTTAACTGGAGGGAGTGGGTTGCAGTTATTTTAGGATTTATTACCATCTTCTTTTTTCTGGCAGTATTTTATTTCTGGAATGATTCACTAGACAAATTCTATAGTATATGGTTACCGCTTACCGCTAAATTTTCTCCCGATTTAAGGTTTAATTTATATGATTCTCTGGTGCTGATACCTGTATTGATTATTTTGGTTCTTGGGTTTTTTCAACTGCAACAAAATTTCTTCAGAAGTGTGGTGCATCTTAGAAAATCTTTTCAGCTTTTATTTTTCATGTTCTTGATCGGGCTTTTTTCTTTCTATTTGAAGCAGAATCTTGTTATCTATCATTTTTTATTCTGTATTCCTCCGGCTGCAGCCCTGATGTCTTATTACTTTCTCTACTCGGGTAAAAGATGGTTTTATGAGAGCCTTTATTTGATCCTGACGACTTCCATTATTTATTTCCAGCTATTTTGATAAGCGTGACGATTTAACCTTTTTTAACAGAAATAAAGCCACTTGATTTCAAAAATTAAATAGCTTTGTATCATGAAAATGGACGTTTGATTTTCTAATTTGAAGCTCAAGCACATTCTGCATATTCAGTATTAAGCTAACAGTGCTGTACTGGCAATTTTGAGTAATAATAGATTTTAATGGCAAACCTGGTTATTGATATAGGTAATTCACGAACAAAGTTTGCTATTTTCCATGAACGGAATTTATGGGAGACAAGGCAGGTTGTGAAGTTTGACCTTGATCAATTAAACCAAATACTTGATAATCATAAAATCACGCACAGTATAGTTTCATCAGTAAATGATGAAATTTTAAATCTGGAGAATTTATTAAAAATCAGAACTAAATACATTCGATTCTCAGCAAGAGTTAAAGTAGGAGTTACAAATAAATACAAAAGCCCTGAAACCCTTGGATTAGATAGGCTTGCGGGAGTTATTGGCGCAAAAGCACTTTTTCCTGATCGTAATTGCCTTGTAATTGATGCTGGCACCTGTATTACATACGATGCAGTTGATATAGATGGTATTTACGAAGGAGGAAGTATTTCTCCGGGATTGAAAATGAGATTACAGGCTATGCATAAATTTACCGGCCGATTGCCGGAAATTGAATTATCGGACTATTCAGACTGGAGAGGATATGATACGTCAACAGCAATGCTATCGGGTGTTCTCAATGGCAGCACTGAGGAAGTAAAGGGTATGATTGAGATTTACAGATTGAAATATCCCGAATTACTGGTCATATTATGTGGTGGCGATGCGATTTTTTTTGATAGTAGGCTTAAAAATAGCATCTTTGCCCACACTTTAAAAACCGAGCCTGATTTGGTATTACTTGGTTTAAATGAAGTTATAGATAAAAATGATTAAAATATTAATAAAGATATTATTCCTCTTTCTGTTTGTAATTAGCTTGTCTGCCACAGCTCAGGTAACGTCATCCTCTCCTTATTCACAATTTGGACTTGGCGACTTGAACGGTTCCTTATTGCCTCAAAATCGTGCTATGGGGGGTTTAAGTATGGGAATTCGTAAGCCCGGACTTTATGACAATATTAATATGGCAAACCCTGCATCTTATTCAACATTTGAACTGACAGCTTTTGATGTTGGCGCCTCTATGGATATTCGGCAGCTTAGCAAAGGAGGAGTTTCCGGTAAAACACAGTTAAACTCGACGCTTAGCCATATCGCTTTTGGTGTTCCGGTTAATAGATTTTCTGCTATTAGTTTCGGACTAGTTCCATACAGCGATTTAGGATACCAGTTTATGAATTCAGGCATGGTTGATACCACTAAAGTAAATTATGTTTATGGTGGTGAAGGAGGGATGGCAAAAGCGTACTTGGGTTATGGTTTCAAAATCAATAAAAATTTAAGTTTAGGATTTAATTTTGCTTATTTATTTGGCAATCTTAAACAAACTAGAGCCTTTGAATTTGTTAATGAATCTTCAACAGCATTTAATTCCCGTACACAATACAATAATTCAGTTGCTGGTATTAGCTACGATTATGCCTTACAATATTCCGCCGAAATTAGTAGCAAAACTAAACTGATTCTAGGTTATTCAGGCACTTCAGGTAATAATCTGACCTCAAGAAATAACATTGTAACCACACGTTACAGGAAAGATGTCGTTGGTGACGAACTTGCGGCAGCAGACAGTACCTTTTTTGCAGAGGGTGCTAAATCTAAAATTACAATGCCCTTAACTCACACTGCCGGTTTTGCTTTCGAAAAAGTGAATTCTTGGCTTTTTGGGGCCGATGTTACTTACAGTAGGTGGTCGGATTACAGAGAAGGATTATCTAATCCTGGTCTGAACGATAGCTATGGTATTATCGTTGGGGGGCAATTTACACCAGATGCGAATTCTGTAAACGGTTATTTTAAACTTATGGATTATCGTCTGGGTGTTAAATATGACAAAACCTTCGTTAAGATTGGTAATAACGATATCAACCAATATGCTCTAAATTTTGGCTTTGGATTCCCATTGCCTCGTAACCGATCAAGTTTCTATAAAATAAATTTGGCGGCAGAAATAGGGCAAAGAGGCACAGAAATGAACAATCTTGTTCGTGATCGCTATGTTAATATCCATCTTGGTTTTACACTTAATGACAAGTGGTTCCAGAAAAACTATATTGATTAATTGATGAAATTCCGGCGCTGCCTATACGGTGCTGTTTTTTACGTAGGAATTTTTCTGCTGTTTTCTTGTGAGAACGATTTACGTAAAATTGAGCAGATATCTGCTAAGAAAATGCTGGTTCCAGTTGATAAATCTACAGGTGTTGAGATAATTTACAGTGATTCTGCCATTGTAAAGGCAAAACTTATTACTCCCGAATTACTTAATTTTAAAACAGAGAAGCCTTATGTCGAGATGAATAAAGGTGTAACTGTGATTTTTTTTGATGATTTCCAACAAGAATCGAGTAGGGTAGTAGCCGATTATGCCATTCGGCGTGAACGGGAAAATATTGTTGAACTTAAGCGAAATGTTGTCGTTACAAATATCAAAGGAGAGACATTCAAATCCGATGAACTAATTTGGGATGAAACTAAAAAGCGTTTTTATTCCACTAAGCTTGTCAGTATTACTTCAAAACAGAACATACTACATGGTACCAGTTTTTGGGCCAATGAAGATTTTTCATATTATGAAATTGTACAGTCCACCGGAGATTTGAGATTGACCGGGGAGCAGGCTTTTTAGTTGAGAATTGAGAATTGACAGTGGACAATTAGCGTTCCGTCTACTAGTAAATATTATTTGAAGCAGTAATTTACTGATAACAGCTAACAGACAACAGGTAACTATTTATTTAAAAACAATGAAAGGAATTATACTCGCAGGAGGATCAGGAACAAGATTACATCCACTTACACTGGCGGTAAGCAAGCAATTAATGCCTGTATATGATAAGCCGATGATTTATTATCCGCTGTCTACTTTGATGCAGGCAGGAATCCGAGAGATTCTGATTATTTCTACGCCTCATGATCTGCCAAATTTTGAGAAGCTTCTGGGAGATGGAAGTAGGATAGGCTGCAAATTTTCTTATGCAGAACAGAAAATACCCAACGGACTTGCACAGGCTTTTGTTATCGGCGAAAAATTTATTGATGGTGATGATGTCGCACTGATTCTGGGTGATAATATCTTCCATGGCGATTCAATTACTAACCTGTTGCCTACTATCCAAAATCCTGAGGGAGGAATTGTATTCGCCTACCAGGTGTCCGATCCTGAGCGGTATGGAGTAGTTGAATTCGATCAGGATTTTAAGGCACTTTCAATAGAAGAAAAACCAGTTAAGCCTAAATCTAATTATGCAGTACCCGGATTATACTTTTATAATAACTCAGTTGTAGAGATTGCAAAAAATATCAAGCCATCTCCAAGGGGTGAATACGAGATTACGGATGTAAACCGTGAGTATTTACAACAAGGGAAACTGAAAGTTGGAGTATTAAGTCGAGGTACCGCCTGGCTTGATACCGGTACCTTTAATTCACTGATGCAGGCCGGTCAGTTTGTACAAGTGATTGAAGAGCGGCAGGGATTAAAAATAGGATGTATCGAGGAGATTGCTTTTCAAATGAAGTTTATTGATTCAGAACAATTGAAGAAAGTTGCGGAGCCATTGATGAAGAGTGGGTATGGGGAGTATTTGCTGGGGTTGTTAAAGAATTAGCAAATGAGCAAATGAGCAAATGGGATGACTACTCCATTTGAAGCTATCGTTCTTGTCTTTATTCCTTGTTCTTCGATTCATTTGATTTTTCAATTAGATGATTTGGCTATTTGTTGATCGGGAAGAAATTAGAGAATTTGAAAATTTGATAATTAGCAACCTGATAGCTATAGGGTTACATCTTCCTATATTGAGCATTTTGTAACGCTTGTCATTCAGAGGAGCCAGAAGATTTTCTTATTTAACCTGATTTCGATATAAGAATTGAGAAAAATACCATTTAAATCGATCTCATGATGCTCTAGGTTTGTATTATTTCGTTTTTGAAAACAATACCTGTGTTTCATAGCTTAGTTCAGCCCTTTCCTACGGAGTATTTCCTGCAAGAAATTGTAGTCTATTTCAGATAATCAGTAGCCGGTAGGTACCTCCTTCGGCAAGGTTTGTTTTCCTCTGAGCAATGCCATTCAGTTAGGCTATTTTCATTTCAAATCTAACTAGTATATTAATTTCTTCTTTGTTTTCAACTAACATTTCCAAATTATGGGATACATTACCCGCTCATGGCCGCAGGGCCTAGTCCTTTTCCTGCAGCCCGCCCGGATGAACCCGTTCGGACGGGCCCGCCCGG
>JAURKO010000160.1 GCA_030831705.1 Daejeonella sp.
AAGCATAAGCAATGAATTACTTGCATCCGAACCACTTCTTGCGGAGCTTAAAATTAAAAGACAAATTAAACTGGAGCAAGTCCAAAAAGACCAGCAAAGTTATAATGAACTAGCAGATAGCTTAAATTCAAAATCAGCAAGTTATAACCAGGAAAATATTCGTTTTCATCAGCAGCAAAATAAAGTATCCGGTATTGATAAAGATCTTGAATATCGTGAAAGTCAGCAACAAAATCTGGAATCACGAATTGGATTAAATCAGATTGAGCTTGAAAAAACTCAGGCAGGAATAAAAGAAACACTCCAAAATGCTGACCATTCTGACGATGATCTGATTGCAATGTACGTTCAAAAGGAGAAATTTGAGACTGCTGTTAATGATGCCGAGCAAACATATTATGCGTCAAAGGTTCATATTACTGATAAAGAAGAAGCAATCAGCAACCTTCGTCGTGATAAAGAACAGGCTGAGTTGACTTTTAATGAAATAAAGGATCAAAAAAATGCCATTAAACTTGACTTAAACGCTTTAAAAGAGCGTTTATCTGTAGAGTTCGCTGTCGATATTTCTTCATTACTAGATGAAGATGATCATTCGTTACCAGAGGGAAATGAGCAAGAAATTCGTGATAAAACAGAGCGAATTAAAAGGCAAATGGATGAATTTGGTGCAATAAATCCTATGGCCATGGAAGCTTATCAGGAAATGAATGAACGTTATAGTTTTATTCAATCACAGAAAAAAGATCTTGCCGAGGCAAAATCTTCACTCTTACAAACAATAAAAGAGATAGATGACACTGCGAAGGAGAAGTTTATGGCAGCATTCATAGAGGTCAGGACTCACTTTATCAAAGTTTTCAGATCATTATTTAATGAAGAAGACAGCTGTGACCTCCTTTTGGTTGATCCCAACAATCCACTTGAATCAGACATTGATATTATTGCACGACCTAAAGGCAAACGTCCATTATCCATCAATCAGTTGTCTGGGGGTGAAAAAACACTCACTGCTACTGCCATTTTATTTTCACTTTACCTATTGAAACCTGCACCATTCTGTATTTTTGACGAAGTGGATGCGCCTTTAGATGATACTAATATTGACAAGTTCAATAATATAATCAGAACATTTTCAGATCAGTCGCAGTTTATAATAGTTTCGCATAATAAGCGTACCATAGCGAGTACAGACATAATTTATGGTGTTACTATGGCAGAACAGGGCGTTTCAAGAGTCGTGGCAGTTGATATTCGTGAAGTGGCTTAAATGAAGTAGGCATTGCCAGTAAAATAATCTTACCTTAATATATCAGCTGAGGAATAAACTTTAAAAAAATGAAAAAGCTCATACTTGTACTATTAATTTTATCTAATTATAGTGTATATGCTCAAAAAATCGATCGAAATACCTTACTAAACGATGTTCAAACACTATCATCTGATTCATTTGAAGGCAGAAAAACAGGGAGCGCGGGGAATTTCAAAGCAGCTGATTATATCATAAATAGATTTGATAAAATTGGACTTAAGTCCTATAATGATAACTACAAGCATCCATTTATCTTCAGAAACAGACGAAATGAAGAAATAAAGGGTATTAATCTGATAGGTTATATTAAGGGTAAATCTGAAAATGTAATCATCATATCTGCGCATTATGATCATGTTGGAATTAATAATTCCGAGATTTTTAATGGTGCTGATGATAATGCTTCAGGGGTAGCCTCCATACTCGCCAGCGCGAAATATTTCACAGAAAATAAACCAAATAATACACTTCTTTTTATCGCTTTTGATGCAGAGGAAATGGGTTTGCAAGGTGCTTATTCCTTTTTAAATAACCCTCCCCTAGCTAAAGAACTCATTAAATTGAACATCAATCTTGATATGGTTTCCCATAATGATAAGTCTGAATTGTATGCTGCCGGTTCTTTTAAAAACCCGGCTATAAAAGACATCATTCAACATGCGGATCATCATACAGGTATCAGTATTAAATTTGGACATGATCAACCAGACATGGGAAAAGATGACTGGACAATGCAAAGTGATCATGGTCCATTTGCCAAAAAGAATATTCCTTTTTTATACTTTGGCGTTGAAGATCATGTTGATTATCATAAGCCCAGTGATGATTTTGAGAATATAAATCCTAATTTCTTTTATTCGGCAAGTACCGCAATTCTTAAAAGTATCATCAGTTTAGATAAGAATCTAGACCGCATAAGCCCTAAATAATCCTGATTTCGATATAAGCAGGGTACGATAATACGGCTATAATACCTCATTTTAGACTCTGGAGGAACAATAGTTCGTATGTTGAAACCAAAACCTGTATGGCATAGGTTGATTCAGCCCTTTCCTCCGGAGTATTGCAGAAAGAAATCAGGTTGAGTGTCAAAATCAGGTTAAATATCAAATCGCTATATTTGCAAAGCAAGCCGTTCTATCGCTTTTCCGCATTGTTGGAGAAGAGGAAAGTCCGGGCAACATAGAGCATCCTGCTTCCTAACGGGAAGGCTCCAAGAATTGGAGACGGAAAGTGCCACAGAAAATATACTACCCCTAAACTTGTTTTGGGGGAAAAGGTGAAAACGTGAGGTAAGAGCTCACGGTATTGTATGGAGACATGCAATACGGTAAACCCCAGGAGTTGAAAGACCAAATAGGTCCCGGACGTGAAGTTGCTCGCTTCCTTATCCCGTACGTACGGGATTATCCGGGATGGGTAGGTCGTTAGATCACGTAAGCAATTACGCGACCAGATAAATGATAGATTCCACCTAGTGTGGAGACAGAACCCGGCTTACAGGCTTGCTTTTTTTATTTTACAAAACTGAACGATTCAGGATTCTTCGACATCTTCTTTTTAGAATAGATGCCGATTAGAAAGTTTAAAGTAGAAATGCAAAAACTTAAAGCTTAAAGCCAAAAGCAGAAAGTTTAAATCAGAAGTCAAAATTAGTAAGCTACATGCAAATTTAGCTTTATCCTTTCAGCTTTCAGCTTTTACCTTAACTAGAGTGTTTTAATTTCGGTTACTAGTTTTTGAAGTACTGATTTTGCATCTCCAAA
>JAURKO010000161.1 GCA_030831705.1 Daejeonella sp.
CGAGAATGACAGTCGTTGTTTGGGGATTAGGAGATTCCAGCCTTCGCTGGAATCGAAGTACGGACCCCCCCCCGCTGGCCCACGCGTGTCGCGTGTGCTTCTTAATTTACCACATGGAATGTGGATAGCAGATTCGGGCTGTTCCTCCCCATGAAACACAGCCCCAGGTAAAATAAACCTTACCGAAGGAGGTAGCTTCCGGCTATTCGCAATTTGAACCTGAACGCGATTTCTTGCCGGAAATACTCCGAAGGAAAGGACTGAACTAGCCTATAACACGCAGGTATTGATTTTCAAAATCAAATAATTGTAATTCCAGAGCATTATCTGTCAAATGATAACCGTATTTTTTACCCTTCCAATATCGAACTCTACAACTCAAGCAAACAACTCACCGCCGGAATAGTATGCTGAACCCCATTCGGTTTTATCAAGCCGGTTTTATTATCTCTTTTAAAGACCACCACATTATCGGTGTTTGTATTACCTACCAGGACATATTCGCCATTTTTACTGATCATGAAGTTTCTCGGATGTTTACCTCCTGTCGACTCATGGCCAATCATATTTAATTTTCCGGTCTTGGCGTTAACACCATAAATCACAACACTTTCATGCCCTCTGTTGGTGGCATAAATAAATTTATGATCAGGAGAAAAATGAACATCAGAAGCGTAAGTCACTTCCGAATACCCTTCTGGCAACATACTTAAACGCTCAATAATTGTTAAGGCTCCTGTTTT
Source organism: Daejeonella sp. (assembly GCA_030831705.1). GTDB lineage: Bacteria > Bacteroidota > Bacteroidia > Sphingobacteriales > Sphingobacteriaceae > Daejeonella. The sequence goes on from JAURKO010000161.1 coordinate 744, forward strand.
CTTGTTTACTTTAAAGGCAACAATAGTATTGGATAACTCATCCACAGAATAGGCAAAATTACCATTCTCATGGATTTTAAAATGACGAGGACCTGAACCTGCAGATACCTGTGCAAATGGAACAGCAGCCGGTTTCAATTTCCCATCATTTGAAATCTCGTAAATCATAATTTTATCTGTACCCAAATCAGAAACGTATAAAAATTTACCATCTGCGGATGGAATACTGGAGTGTGGATGTGGCTCCTTCTGCCGCTGTGGATTAGTACTACTACCGGTATGCTTGACATAATCAGAGGCTTTAGCAAGCGAACCATCCGCATTTATTGGAAACACAGTAACACTTGCATCTCCATAGTTGGCGGTATAAGCAAACCTGCCCTTTGGGTCGATACTAATATGTGCAGGACCTTTACCGCCCACAGACTGCTCATTGACTTTACTTAACAAACCTGTAAAAGCATCTATTTTAAAGGCCATAACCGCACCATTGCCATCGTTAAGAGTACCCTTACCATAAATTGAATACAAAAAATCCTTATTCGGACTGAAAGCTAAAAAGCCGGGACCATTACCCTCAGTAACCGTTTGCAACTCTTTTAGCGTACCTTTTTGCTGGTCTAACTCCAGTACATAAATTCCTTTGCTACCCCTTACCGAGGAGGAACCTACATAAATGATACCTTTTGTACCTGGTTGAGCTACAAGCTCAGAGGAATCTGCAATAAGCATAGTCAGAATAAATCCAAATGAAATTAACTTCTTCATAGTTTCAAAATTTATAAATATTTCAAGTTATGTAAAAAAATATCTTTAATCAATTATTAGGTGTTTTAAATGGATTTTTTTGAAGATTAAAGGGCTTGGAAAGATCCCTGATGTACTCTACTAACTGCCAGTGTTGTTCATCCGAAAGCTTGGCTTTATAGCCCGGCATAACTCCTTTACCTTCCCTTATCTTCCAATATAAAGCTCCATCGCTTTGTCCCATCAGATCATCATCCTTAAAATCAGGGACCTGCTGACTGGTGTGCTCCATTGGATAACCCTTTCCCTGGTTTCCATGGCAGGACATGCAGTATAAATTATACAGCTCCTGAGCCTGAGGAAGCGTTAATGGTTCAACAGCATATGGATTATATAAAGTATCAGCCCAGGCCGGAGCCTTCCAATCCTGAGGTTGAGCATTATTAGTATCAGTAAACGACACTAATGATATACCCAAACAACTAAACAAAAGAATAAATCTTAAAATCCGCATGCATTTTTCTATTTATGTAAAACAACTTATTCCCTCATTATATATTATTTGTCTGAGCGTTTTAGACCTGCCGGACGATAGTCGTGGCGCTTGGCAGTCCATTCTGCATCTCCATATTCACTCAGACTTACTTTTCCATGCATGGTATTTCCCTCGGCTGTTCCTGTAAATGTATAATTTATACGAACACCATCCTGTGTATACGAACTTCGCATCAAAATCTGTTTACCATGAAGAGACCCATCAAGATCGCGGGAGCCTATACTTGCGATATGTGTACCAATAAATTCATTACCCTTTTGTTCAATGATTAAAGTCTGATCTACTGTACTTGCAGAAAATTTCATTTTAAGATCCCACTGCCCACTAAGATCAAAAGCAGGTTCTCCGGTAGCTTTTTTTATCAGAGGCGGGTTAGTAAGGATTGAAAACACACGATCTGCAATTAATTTCTCTTCTCCATCCTGAAGCGTCGGGGTGTGAATACTGATATTCGGCTGCAAATTAGGAGGAAAAGGAAGAAAGCTCCCTGCACCGCTCACAGCAATACGCGGATTACCATCCCATAAAAGTCTTTCCATATCATCCCCTGTTAATGGAATTATTGATTTATCCCAGTTAACAGTAACAGATGGAGCTCGATTACTTCTTCCTTTAGGCTCGCTCAGTTGCGTAGTGACTCCTTTAATATTCGCCAGACGCTGGATTATATGATTTCCATAAGACACCCAGGTCTTCCATTCCAAAGCATGATCACGTTTAAACCAGGTTTCCACAGCGGCAAGCATACCCATTATCTCTTCCCGGCCAACCTTAAATCCGCGACCAAAACCATGATGTGGTCCGGCGTTTATTCTAGATGCGATAATCAAATCTTTACGTCCCAGTAATAAACCAGCACATTGCGGACCGCGAATATACTTACCTCCGCTGTATGCAACGAGATCGGCACCCTTTGAAATATGCGGATTAGGGACTTCCAACACTTCGGCAGCAGCATCTACCAAAATTGGTACACCCATTGGTTTTGCGATGGATGCAATTTCTTTGATAGATAGCGGACCGTTCTCTGAACGCGCACCAGAAAGTACAAGAATCATTGCTGTACGCGGACCGATTGCCAGCTTTAAATCATCAAGAGTATTAACCTGCACCATTCGGACTCCAACAGCTTTTGCTGCTGCATCATATGCAGTTCGTGAATAAGCAGGAATTATCACTTCATCCTTCATACCTGTAAGGTTAGGAATCATCCATAGCTTATCAGGATCACCTCCGGTTACACAACCTGCAGTTGCGGCAGTTATCGCAGCAGAAGCTCCGGAACTAACGTAGCCGAATTCCGTACCGGTTAGTTCACCCAATCGAGCACCAACCGCATCCATCAGCTCATCAATCTGTACATATTCCTTAACGGCTTCATCCATTGCCTTTTGAACTTCAGGAAGGATTTGGCTTGCGCCAACTACGGTTACAGTACCCCTTGCATTAATCAGCGGACGAACACCAATGTTCTCATAAATACTTTTAACAAGCTTCTTTTTATCTGCCTGATCAGCCGCTAATACAGATTCTATGTTTGATCCTGAAACAGCACCCGCAACAGGCAAAAGAGTCAGACCTTTTATTAAATCTCTTCTTTTCATACATTAATCTAATTAAAGAGCTGGGAGTCCGCCCACTACTCTTGGCAGCGGATTAGTAAAACCATTCAGATCATAAAATACACGTCCTCCTTTAATTGTAACTTCACATTCAAAGCGCTGTTTTCCCTCCAACTTATCACCCATCTGATCGAAAACTCCAAATTTTCCTTTGCGAATACGCAGAACAGTTACATCTCCCTCAGAACCGACTGAAAGATTTCCGATTTCTTCCCTATGAATAACTTGGGCAGGCTTCCATGTCACTGAATTGATAATTGCAGGAATATCCATTCCAAGTGCGATAAATTTATTCATCACATTCAGAATATCTTTCATTGCCGAATTCATACTTCCGCCATGATGGTCGGTACTGATTACATCCGGGAAAAAGCCAGCTTTTGAAGCTGGAACAGCATGCTTAAATGCAAAACTCGCAGCTCCATGACCAACATCCCAGATCACTCCTCTTTTTCTAGCCTCAAAAACAAAAGGACGAAGATTCCCGCTCACAGGATCTGTGATGGCTTCTCGTTCCTTACCACCTCCACCATAAGTGTGGGTATAAATATCTCCGGGACGAAATTTCTTCATAGTCAATTCTTCCAATGAAAGTCCGCTACCACCAAAATCAATTATAACCGGAATGTTCCCTGCTAAGTTTCCTGCTTCGATTGCACGGTCAATTGGAATCCAATCTGGCTTATTGTAATGGGCTACCTTGA
>JAURKO010000026.1 GCA_030831705.1 Daejeonella sp.
AAACCATGATGATCATGTCAACGAATAAAAAGGAGCCGGCGGTACCTTTGGAATACTAATTAGCTAATTAGCTAATTAGCTAATTAGTATTCCAAAGGTACCGCCGGCTCCTTTTTATTCGTTGACATGATCATCATGGTTTGAAAGGTCTTAACCACACTGATTTTACTGATTTTATCCATGATCAGGCGTTCGTATGACTTAATATCCTTAACATAAGCCTTAAGCAAAAAATCACACTGGCCGGTTACATGATGACATTCCGTAATTTCCTTAATGGCAGCAATCTCCTCTAGAAAAACCTGAATGGTATTATTTTTATGAAAATCAAGCTGAATCTGAATAAAAGTTTTTATCCCTAAACCCAATAATTCTTCATCAACCAAGGCATGATAACTCTTGATATAACGAGCCTGCTCTAATTTTCTGACACGCTCAAGGGTTGGAGCAGGAGACAAACCTACTTCATGTGAAAGTTGCAAATTGGTAATTCTACCATTTTCCTGAAGAATCTTAAGGATTCTTAAATCAATTTTATCTAATTCTATTGCCATATATAGAACAAAAATAAAGTATTAAAAGGAGTAACGAAATTTTATTTTAAAATAACCTTATAAAATTGGCATATATTTTACATAATAATTTTAGATTAGCCTAAATAAAATATTAGATTTGTTTAATTTCTAGCTTATGCACTCATTCACAGAAGAAAACTATCTGAAGGCTATCTATCACCTGAGTGAAGGTAATCTGATGGCGGTCAGCACAAACCAGATTGCTGAAATGACCAATACTAAGGCCGCTTCAGTTACTGATATGCTAAAAAAGCTATCCGAAAAAAAGCTCATTAATTACATAAAATACCAAGGAGTTACCTTAAGCAATTCCGGCCTTAATGCTGCAGTAAACATAATAAGGAAGCACCGTTTATGGGAATTTTTTTTAGTAGAAAAGCTTGGGTTCAAGTGGGATGAGGTGCACGATATTGCAGAAGAGCTGGAGCATATAAACTCTGCAACACTTATAAACCGTTTGGATGACTTTCTAGGAAATCCGGCGGTGGATCCACATGGCGATCCGATTCCAGACAGGTCGGGATTAATAAAACACAAAAAACTGGTTAAAGTTTCGGAAATGAAAGCTGGGGAGCAAGGCACTGTTTCGGGGGTAAGTGAACACAGTTCAGTATTCCTTAAACTGCTTGAAAAGCTAGGATTAACCTTAGGATCCAAGATAATGATTACTGAACTGATCGAATTTGATGGTTCAATTATACTCACTATCAATCAAAAGACTGATAGAACTATAAGTCGTGAAGTAGCTAAAAATATTTTGGTTATGCTATGAGTAATAAAAATTCAGAATCACTAAGTGAGGTTCATGGTTCGGTAATTACTTCAGGAAAAACCGGATGGCGCAAGCTGATGGCTTTTATCGGTCCGGCTTATTTGGTCAGTGTTGGCTATATGGATCCGGGTAATTGGGCAACTGATATCGCCGGTGGCAGCCAATTTGGATATAAACTGATTTGGGTCTTGCTCATGTCGAACCTGATGGCATTATTACTCCAATCGCTCAGCGCCCGCCTAGGAATTGTGCGTGGTTTAGATTTGGCACAGGCATCCAGAAATACCTATCCATCCTATATCAATTATCCGCTATACGTTTTGGCACAAATTGCCATCATAGCCTGTGATCTGGCAGAGATCATTGGCATGGCGATTGGATTGAATTTACTTTTCGGACTTCCGCTAATTTGGGGTATTTCAATTACTATTCTTGATACATTTTTGCTTCTCTTTCTTATGAATAAGGGAATGCGAATAATGGAAGTTTTTATCGTATCGATGGTATTTATAGTTGGCATTTCCTTCCTGACAGAAATGTTCATTGTGAAGCCTGCAATGACTGATGTTTTAAGTGGGTTTGCACCATCTTTATTATCAGGAAATGCACTTTACATTGCAATAGGAATAATTGGGGCAACGGTAATGCCACATAATCTGTATCTGCATTCTTCATTGGTTCAGACCAGAAAAATTGAGCGCAGTGCAAAAGGAATAAAGGACTCCTTAAAATACAATTTGATCGATACAACCATTGCCTTAAATCTTGCATTCTTCGTAAATGCTGCCATTCTTATACTTGCTGCAACCGCATTTTATAAAAATGGCTTGTTTCAAGTTGCCGAAATTCAGGATGCTTACAAATTGTTAGATAATATTTTTGGTTCTGTAGCCCCTACCCTGTTTGCTATTGCATTGATTGCATCCGGACAGAGTTCTACAATTACGGGAACACTGGCAGGCCAGATTGTTATGGAAGGCCACCTGAATCTACGTATTCAACCCTGGATCAGGAGATTATTAACCCGTTCACTGGCCATACTTCCTGCATTTTTTACTATATTTTTCTTTGGTGAGCAGGCATTAGGCGGTTTGCTCATATTAAGTCAGGTAGTATTGAGCTTACAGCTTGGTTTTGCTGTAATTCCTTTAATTCATTTTAATTCTGACAGGGAAAAAATGAAGGAATATACAATCAAAAACTGGGTGAAAATATTGGCATGGTTATCCGCTCTAATCATCGTAAGTCTGAATGTTCAGCTAGTAATTGAGGAGATTGGCAACTGGCTCAGTAGCACAACACTCAGCGTTTTATGGATCTATTTGCTTGTTATTCCTCTTGCTATAAGCATTGGCATTTTATTACTTTATGTCTTTCTGATGCCTTTTTTCAGAAAACATGAACTCAAAATATCCAACGTGCCTCATGGTGAGGCTCTTGAAATAGGAGAACCTGAACATGTAGAATACAAAAAGATTGGCATTACTGTTGATTTTTCAAAGAATGACAGAAATACCTTTCGCCATGCATTGATACAAGGCGGAATAAATGCTGATTATTACCTGATTCACATTGTTGAAACCGCTGCAGCAAGATTTCATGGAGAGAAAGTACTTGATCATGAAACACAACGTGATACTGATAATCTTGAAAAATATCAGCACAACCTTAAAGAAATGGGCTATAGGAGTCATATCGAAATCGGTTATGGGCTTGCAGCAAAATCAATTTCAGAACTTGTGAAAGCGAGAAATATGGACCTCTTGGTGATGGGCGCTCATGGGCATAAGGGAATCAGTGATCTGATTTTTGGCACCACTGTGGATGCGGTCAGGCATAAGGTGAATATTCCGATTATGATTGTGAAATGAGATGGGGGATGTGGTCGGAGGACTGAGGTCTGAAATGGGAGAAAGAGGATATTGTCAGAAAAAAAAAATATAACCCTTAGTTTTTTGATACTTTTTCGAGGATAGAGAACATAGCGCGAGGTGACAGGAATCCATCGTGCTGGTAAATAATCTCATTCTTAAGATTAAGAACAGTAACTGTGGGATAGGAAATCTGACCTTTAATTGTACCGAGTTCTCTAGCCAGATCATGCAATCCGGCTCTATGTTTAAAGTTTCGGCCCGCAAACGTAATCTCACGCTTATCCTCTGCGTCTAGAAATACAGTATAAAATTTCTCATTTAGTAGTGCAGCCACATTTTTATCTTTAGTCATCGTGTTTTTCATCGCATGACAATATTTGCACCAGCTTGTCATGATCAGCACTACCATTGGTTTAGGTGCCTTTTGATTCAAAACTTTGATCTCTTCAAACTTAACAATACGATTCTGCGCCGGCAGATCTGAAACCATGAACAGGATAAACAAGAATACGATCAATATTCTTTGCATGTTATTTGATGATTAAACGCACACCCATAAAGCCCCTGATTCCCTGATTGGGGGCATAAACATATCCCGGGTCAAAGGTCAATGCATATGGGTTAGCCGGACTAGGAACTACATTTCCGGATGGATCAGTTTGAACATTCCTATCAAAAGGATCATTACCGCGTGCAATTAAAAATGGTTCATTTTTACCCGGTGTCCAGTTCAGTAAATTTTTTACACCTCCATAAAGTTCGATCTTTTTTAAGCCTGTATAGGTAAATTGTATATTTTGGAGGCTCCAAACCGGTGATTCTTCACTTCGGGGATCTAATTCGCTTAAAAGTGGTAAGAGCATGGGCCCATAAATATTGCCTGTATAATCAAGTCCAAGATTCAAATTCTCCAGCTTATAGGAAATGCCCCAGGTACCCGACCATTTTTCATTAAGAAAAGGCCTGATCCTCCTATCCAAGGTTTCATTTTTTGAAAACACATCCAGCAGGGAAGTCCCGGCAATAACCTTAAGTCCATTGGCAAATGTCAAATCAAAGTTGGCGCTTAATCCGCGTGAAACTGCATAACCCTGTAAATTACTATAGATAATCTGGTTGGGATTGCTAAAATAATCAGGTATGATCTGGTT
>JAURKO010000162.1 GCA_030831705.1 Daejeonella sp.
AGATGTAAGGTTTAGTAGCTGGCCGATTAGAAATACTTTTCTCAAATACCTGATTTTGCTTCCAGTACTCTAAGATTTCTTTTCCGGTTTTTGACAGATCAAGTTGCTTATATTCTTTGTACATCAGTGCTTTAACTTCCCAAATTTAAGGATGCAAATCTAAGAAAATTAAGGCTTAAAATACAGATTTTTGAAGTCAATAATCACTTGACGAAAACTGGCAAAATTCAGAATAAGTATTTAGTTATCTTTATATTTTTTAATGGAATCCAATGATAAATAAATATATGCGTCGCGGCCTTTGGTTCATTCTGATTGGAATTGCTTTCAACTTCCTCGGATATTACCTGATGGAAGGAGATGAATTCAAGTACGGTTGGGCCATGGTAATTGGTACAGTTGCGTTTGGTACAGGCTTTTTATTCGTAATTTATAGTTTGATGCGCAAAATGGATCGCAAGGCGCTGCTGAAAGATCGTTCGGAAACAGAAGAATAAGTTCGTTTAGGTCTGAATGCTGGCGTACGCTTATCGGGTGTTCTTTTTCATTCATTTCTGGAACGTGCGCGTTATATAACAGCATAGATAACATCCTGCACTACTTCTAGCGCTTAGCAGTTCACTATCAATTGTCAACTATCAATTGTCAACTGTATCAAATATCCCAGGTTTCTCCGTTAGCTTTCGCAAGCTTCTTTCTTTTCCTTTTATCAATTTGTACAAGCAATGCAGGCAGGAGAGTGAGGTTAGATATCAGTGCAATGATGAGAGTAATTGATAAGAGTAGTCCCAGGATCATAGTCCCGCCAAAGGTTGATGCAGTAAAGATACCAAATCCAAAAAATAGGACTAGGGCGATATAGGTCATACTAACCCCGGTTTCACGGATCGTATCTGATATAACTTTAGAGGTCGTAAAATCTGTCGATTGTAATTCTTGCTGATATCTGGTCAGGAAATAAATCGTTTGATCTGATGCTAGTCCGAAAGCAATTGTAAATATCAAAATGGTTGACGGTTTAAGTGGAATATTAAAAAAGCCCATGAGTCCGGCCGTAATGATTAATGGAATAATATTGGGCAAAAGTGAGATAAACATTATCCGCAGGTCTCTGAATTGAAATAATCTGAGCAAAGAAATTAGAACTATTGCCAGCAGGATACTTTCCATCAAATGTTTAAGCATGTAATCCGTTCCTTTAGAGAAAATAATACTTGAGCCTGTCAGTAAAACATCAAATTTCTCAGGATTTAAAATAGAATCTATGCGCGGCTTTAATTCTTCCATCAAAACATTCATACGTTTTGAACCAACATCGGCCATCTGAAAACTTACCCTTGCCACTTGTTTATTGCTGTCAATAAAGCCTTTCAACATATCACTATTGCCGCCAGAATTTGCCAGATAAGAAAGCACAAAATTCTTCTCCATATCATTTGGGATACGGAAAAATTGCGGGTCGCCATTATAAAGGGCCTGGGAGGCATATTTTAAAGCTTTATTTAACGAAACTGAACGTGAAAACTCAGGATAAGCAGATATCATTTCTTCCATTTTATCAACTCTCTTGATGGTGGATAGATTTAATACTCCATTTTTCTTGCGGGTATCAATGCTCACTTCCAATGGTAAAATACCCTCGAAATTCTTTTCAAAAAATTTCAGATCACGGTTTATGGGAGAGTTTTGAGGTAAATCATCAACTACATAGCCATTCACATTAATCTTCATTACACCAACAATAGAAATTATGGTGATTAAAATTGTTCCGAGGTAAATCACACGACTGCGCTCATGAACCAGTAGGTCTGTTTTTACAAGTAGTTTATGTAAAAAGCCATTGTCATGATCTTCCTGCGCCTTAAGTTTAGGAACCGGGAGATAGCTGAAGATGATAGGGATAAGGCAAAGGCAGATAAACCAGGTTGCCATTACATTCAGGGCTGCAACCACTCCAAACTCAACTAAAAGGGCGCTGCCCGTGTAAAATAAAACTCCAAATCCGATAGCTGCGGTTATATTGGCAATAAGCGTTGTTTCTGATATGCGAAGTATGGTGACATGCAAAGCCTTCTCTTTATCGCCATGCTTTCTTAATTCATTATGGTATTTATTCAGCAGAAGTATACTATTTGGAATTCCAATAATTACAATGAGAGGAGGGATCAATCCAGTCAAAATCGTGATCTCATAGCCAAACATAACCAAGGTTGCCATGCTCCAGATTACACCAACAATTACCAAAATTATTGGGAACAGAACCGGGTACAGTTTTCTGAAAAATAAAAAAAGAATGATTGCAGAGACCAGGATAGAAAGACCAAGAAAAAGAACAAACTCTCTGGATACCAATCTACTGACAGCCGTGCGGATAAAAGGAAGTCCTGAATAATGTATTTCCAGGTTATGTTTTTTACCAAGGGCGTCGGCTTTCTCCGAAATTGCTTTTATAATTGGACCCCTTTTTGGCGTATTTAGTATTTTATGATCGAAATTGATTGCCATTAAGGTGGCGTTACTTTCTTTATTAAATATCAATCCTTCATAAAATGGGAGCTCATAAATGCGATTTTTAATACTGTCCATTTCAGAATCGCTAAGCACTGGCCCTGAATGGATTTGTTTTAGTACGAATTTCTGATTTAATGTATCTTTTTGAAGATCAAATAAATTGCCTATTGAAAGAACCTGTTTGATTCCATCTAGCTTTTGTAGTTCTGCCGCAAGTTCACTCCAATCATTGAACAGTTCCTTACTCATTAATTTAGGAGAGCTGATACCCAGAACCATCATGTTTCCATCTTCTCCAAACTTACTTTTGAAATTATTATAACTTATAAAAGCAGAATCGCTTTGTGGCAGAATTTTACTTCCGGTATACGAAAGTTTAACAAAGCTGGCTTTCCATGCCATAAACAGAGTTGCAACGAAAAATACTACTAGAATTGGAATCCGGTTGGAAAGTATAATTTTGGAAAAGTTATTCCACATGCTGCGCGGTTTAGAATAATGGCAAAATCAGTCTGTAAAGCTACAAAAATTCTTAATTTGGACTTTGTATATTCTGATAATTCATTACTGACAATAAATCAACAAGATTTGATTGCGTCCGCTTTAAATTTAACAGGGTATGAACAAGAGGAATTCCTGTGAATCGAAACGTAATAAAACGTAATTACTTTAGTTTATTTTCGCAATTATGTCGCTTATAACTGGAATCCAGATAGTACTTCCCAACATCTGCCATGCTTCATAAAACAAGAGGAATTGTTTTTAAAACTACCGATTATGCTGAAAGTAGCGTGATAGTGCAGGTTTTTACCGAAAAATTTGGTTTGCAATCTTACCTGATTAATGGGATTAAGCGACCTAAATCAAAAATTAAATTGAACAGTCTGCAGCCATTGCATCTCTTGGATATGGTAGTTTATCACAAAAGTTCAGGAAATATTCAGCGCGTTTCGGAATTAAGACATCAGCCTGTTTTTTTGAGTATTCCCTATGATATTGTAAAAAGTTCGGTCGCCATGTTTTTAAATGAAGTGCTGTATAAGTCGCTCAGGCAGCATCAATCGGATGAAGTACTCTTCGAATTTCTATTTCATGCCATTGAGATTCTTGATGGGATAAGTAAAGGGGTGTCCAATTTTCATTTGTATTTCCTGCTACGTCTTACCCGTTTTATAGGGTTCTATCCGGATACCACTTTATCTGGCAATGCCGATTTTTTTGACCTTAAGAATGGTTGCTTTTCAAAAATGCAGCCCCCACATGCACTGATTCTTGAACAGCCATTAACCGGACTATGGACTTCCATTCTGAATGCAAAGTTTGATAATCTGGAAGAATTGAAAATTACATCAGCACAAAGAAAACAATTACTCGATAAGACCCTAGAATATTACAGCTTGCACATGGAGGGTTTCGGACAGGTGAGATCGCACGAGATTTTGGAGGAGGTGTTGGGATAAGAATTACGAATTACGAATTAGGAATTACGAATTGAATCAGGTTTAAATAATAGGATTAAGCTGGGGTTAATAATTTCCTTGTTAAGGAAATTATTTTTCAGAACGAAGCGAATAATCTTGAAAATTAATAATACTCCACATTTCGATTCCGGCGAAGGCCGGAATCTCCTGAATCCACCCAAATAGGCTTGTCATTCCGGCGAAGGCCGGAACCCACACTGAAATTTAAATCTGATTAGCCTAAGCCACTCTTAATTAATAACGTTGCATGCTAATGTCAGTTACATCAAATCCCCATAGTTATCAGGATATAATTCCACTACATGTTTTCCAAGCATTTGCTAATTACCTAATTATCTCAATTTGCTAATTTCTGTACAAACTCCGCCGAATACACCTTAATCATCTCCCTTACTCTACTGAATTCCTTCATAATTTCTTCTTCAGTTCCTTTGGCTTTCGCCGGATCCGGGAAATTAAAATGAAAGCGTTTCACATTTCCGGGGAAATACGGACAGGCTTCATTTGCATTATCGCAAACGGTGATCACATAATCGAATGGGATGTCGAGATATTCATTCACATTATTGGAAGTATGCGTTGAGATGTCGATATGATCTTCTGCCATTACCTTAATGGCTTTTGGGTTCACACCATGAGTTTCAATTCCAGCGCTGTAAATGGTTGCCTTAGTGCCTGCGTAATGTTTCAGGTACCCTTCTGCAATCTGACTTCTGCAACTATTACCTGTGCAGAGTACAAGGATGTTCTTCATCTGTATATTTTTATCAGTTTTATTTTACTAGTTATGTTAAATGTGCTCTTTTTAATTCTTTAAGATGTTGGGAGATTGTTGCATGTGTCAGACCCAATTTAACAATATGGTCCCCCGAAATTAAAGGTTTTGGAGATCATGATCTGCTGAAGAATCGATATCCTTGCTGGATAAGCCAATGCTTTGAGCAGCTTGCACAGCCTGTTCTACTCTTGAGCATTTTAGCTGCCTTCGTTAATCCCATACTTTTATATTGCAATATTACGATTGATTGTTGTAACATGCAATATTATTTTGAGGGGATTTAGGATTCCTGGTAAAGTTTATCGACAGAAAAAAACTATTTTAAAATTGGAGTGAAACAACGGCGACCTGGTGATTTTATATTGAAGAATATTAATAGGAAGGCTCTCTATACATTCACTTAACTCTGGATATGGTGTTTATTAAATTAGCTGGGTGGAGTTTGTGTTGCTTGCCTTTAACTTCTAAGGATTTTAATGACAAATGGGACTTATTGCCGATTCAGCGTCCCAGGTTGTCCTTTTTGTCCTTATTTCTTAATTCGATTCTAGCCTTAGTCATTCTCTCCCTTAAGCCACCTTCCTTTAAAAAGGACTGTTCTAATGATTTGATCTGGTTGTAAAGTAAATAACTTACTAGCCTAATCAAGCCTATCATTACATTGGCACAAATTTCTGGGTTATCATTTTCAATTCCTTTTTTAAAGGTTTCATATCTTGGATTGGGCATTTTGTTCAATGCCCTAAGCCTTACTACGAATCTATGCTCTTTATCCCATATTTCATGTTTATTGCTTCTTAAAAAATCTTCATAATCTATTCTTAATTCCTCCAAAGAAGCCCTGGCAACATTTGTTAATTTTATTTCCATTTCTTTTGAAGTGCCCGAAGCCATACTTGCCTCAACTATATTTTGTTTGCCGCTTCTGGCGGCCTGCACCATTTGATCAATGGTACGGTCGTATTTATTAAAAAAACGTTTGGTAAAATATATTGTACCATCATAGATGATTTCTGATTTCTGATAAGTAATCAAGTTGCGGTAACCACCGTGTTTGGGGATGAAGCCGTCTTTATTGTTATTCTCTAATTCCATTTTTATTTGAGAATTTTAGTTCTCGTAGGTTTGTCCTTATTGTCCGCTTTTTCCCTTAAAATACTAATTCCTGTTGGTTGATAATAAATATTGTTGTGTGATTTAGTAAACGGTTCCGTTAAGGGTGGGGTGAGAAGCTAAATGGGTATTAGCTATTTACTTTCAATCTCACAAAGTTCGAATGAGTCCTACACAGATTTTCGCTTTTCTGGATGTTAGCCTGCGCATCCCGAACTACAGATAAATCGGGTTTAAAACCCTAATCTATCTCAAATTCGGCCGAATTTGTAAAACATACTTACACCGGAATGAATTCAAAGGTTAACAGTTATAACATTTATATGGATTCTGAATACCTACAAACACCCTATTCAAGGCAATAAAACAAATTTTCAAATTAATTTTGCAATCCACCTCGCTAATCCTATATTTGCAGTCCCAAAGCGGGGAGATTAGCTCAGCTGGTTCAGAGCACCTGCCTTACAAGCAGGGGGTCACTGGTTCGAACCCAGTATCTCCCACGAATCCCGAAAGAAATTTCGGGATTTTTTTATTTAAAGGCATTACGCTTGATTTTTGGAGGATTACGTAAGAGTTACTAATGCTGGTTCAGAGCATCCCGACTAACAGTCGGGAGGGTCAAGTTTCGAACCCAGTATCTCCCACAGAAAGCCGACGAAAGTCGGCTTTTTTCGTTTAATACAATATTATGTTTTATTGTTATGTAATATATTCTCAGGTATTGAATAAATACTATGTCGGTTGCACTGGTGATATCCCTGGCAGAATACGCCGTCATCTTTCAAGCCACACAGGATTTACCGGCCATGCACCGGATTGGGATCTAATCTGGAGTAAAGAGTTCGAGAGTAAGAGACAGACACAACAAATTTGACTCCTATCTGTTAAATTCAGTTTGTTTTTTCATTTATATTTAGCACTTAATAAAAGCAAAAAACTCTTGATGCGATTGAAGAAATGCTATTTTCCAATAAAATGGTATTAAATATTTACAAGCTTGGAATTTGTATGCTTATTTAAATCCTTAATTTCGATCCTATGAAACAATACGTATTACTACTCCTAAATTTATTGTTTGTTGTATCGTTGAGCGCCCAAACCGTTTCAGGTACTTTATCATTATTACC